>NZ_AOJF01000030.1:0-265423 GCF_000337395.1 Halorubrum distributum JCM 13561 | reverse complement strand
GCTCTCCGGCGGGCAGAAGCAGCGCGTCGCGCTCGCCCGCTCGCTCGCGCCCGAGCCCGAGGTGCTCCTCCTCGACGAGCCGTTCTCGAACCTCGACGTGCGCCTCCGGGTGGAGATGCGCGAGGAGGTGCGCCGCATCCTGAAGGCGGCGGGCGTCACCGCGGTCTCGGTCACCCACGACCAGGAGGAGGCGCTCTCCATCTCCGACCGCGTCGCCGTGATGAACGACGGGAAAATCGAGCAGGTGGGCCGCCCCGAATCCGTCTTCGAGCGCCCCGAGTCGAAGTTCGTCGCCTCCTTCCTCGGCCGAGCGTCGTTCCTCGAGGGCGAGCTCCGCGACGGGAAGGTCGACACCGGCATCGGCCGCTTCGACGCCGTGACGCTGGAGGGGTACGACACCGTCTACGACGGCGCGCCCGTCGACGTGCTCGTCCGGCCCGACGACCTCCGCGCGACGCCCGCGAGCCCGGAACTGGCCGACGGCGTCGTCACCTCGCGGCAGTACGTCGGCCCCTCCTTCGTCTACCGGGTCGAACTCGACTCGGGCGAGGCGGTCCACTGCCTCCACAACCACGTCGAGGAGTTCGACCTCGACGAGCCCGTCTCCCTGGAGCTCACCGCGGACCACCCGCTCGCCTGGTACCCGCGGTAGCAGCGCCGCGGCTGGCGGGTCGTGAGTTGGTTCAAATACGACGAGCGGCGGCGCTCAGAAGGTCGCGAGGAACGGAACCGCGTACGCGATCAGCAGGCCGACGAGCGTGACGGCCGCGCCGATACCGACCTCGCGACTGCCGAACTCCTGCATCGGTGCGGTCACGCGCTTGTCCGGGTCGGGCTCGTGCGAGTGGTCGTCCATGACCGCGGATCTGGTCGGGGGACACATAAGCCCACCTGTACCCGGCGGAGGTGACGCTCCTCCCCGCGGCGTTGAAGCACCGAATTGACTGGTCACTGAACACTCGGCACACCGCGCTCCGGCGTCCCGATCGCCGTGGATAATCTCAGTCAAAAAGAAAATTACATATGGTCCGTTGCGGGACGGAGACGTACACGCGAGAACATACCTATGACAAGTGTCCTCACCCTGGCGTTCGTCGGCGTGGTTCCGATCGCCGTCGCGTTCGTCCTGCTCGCCGGACTCAGGTGGTCCGCCGCCCGCGCGATGGGGGTCGGGTGGCTGCTCGCGGGCGGGATCGGACTCACGTACTGGCGCATGGAGCTCGACTGGCTGATCGCGTCGGCGGTGTACGGCGCGTTCCAAGCGGTCGACATCATCCTCATCGTCTTCGGCGCCATCCTCCTGATGAACTACCTCGAGGGGAGCGGCGCCATCGCCACCATCAGGTGGTACTTCGGACAGATCGAGGAGGACAGACGCATTCAGGTGCTGCTCATCGGGCTCGGCTTCATGACCATCATCGAGGGCGCGGCCGGGTTCGGGACGCCGGGCGCGCTCGCCGCGCCGCTGTTCATCGGCCTCGGCTTCCCGCCGCTGGCCGCCGCGGTGTTCGGCCTCTTCTTCAACGCGCCGAACCCGCCGTTCGGCGCGGCCGGGACCCCCGTCATCGGCGGGACCGGTGCGGTCATCGAACCGGCGCTGTCGGGCTCGGTGAGCGTCGCCGAGTTCCTCTCGATGGTCTCGGCGTGGTCCGGCGTCGTCACGGGGGTGACGTACGTGTTCTGGGGCCTGCTCGGCGTGTTCTTCCTGACGTACTGGTTCGGCGACGCCGACGGCGGCCGGAGCCTCGGCGGCGCCGTCCGCGACACGCTTCCCATCGCGCCGTTCGCGCTCCTGCTCGGCGTCGTCACCGGCGGAACGCAGCTGGTGATAGCGTGGTTCGTCGGCCCCGCGCTCCCCGACATCGCGGCCGGGTTCGTCGTCCTCGGCGTCGGGCTCCTGCTCGCGAACAACAACATCCTCGTCCCCGACCGCGAGTGGGACTTCCCGAGCGACTCGCGGTGGAGCGACACCTGGCTCGGCGGGCTCGAGCTCGACGAGATCTCCCGGGACCAGCCCAAAAAGGAGATGTCGGTGCTGCTGGCGTGGACGCCGTACCTGCTCGTCGCGGTCGCGCTGCTCGTCACGCGGTGGCCGGACCTCACCGTCGCCGGCACCGGGGTGCTTGCGTGGATCCAGAGCTTCTCCGTCAGCGTCGACTCGATCCTCGGCACGGAGCTCGGGTACACGCTCCAGTACCTCTACCTCCCGGGGACGATGCCGTTCATCCCCATCGCCGTCCTCACGGGCCTCATCCACAAGATGGACCTCGACGAGATGGGCGCGGCGTGGCGGCGCTCGGTCGAGCAGGTCGCGCCCGCCGCGCTCACGCTGATCATCGCCGTGTCGATGACGCAGGTGATGATCCAGTCGCAGACGAACACCGCGGGCCTCCTCGGCATGATGGAGGCGCTCAGCCGCGCGCTCGCGATCGGCGCGGGCGGCCTGCTCCCGATGATCTCGCCGTGGATCGGCGCCATCGGATCCTTCATGACCGGGAGCAACACCTCCTCGAACATCCTCTTCAGCGTGCTTCAGTACAACGCCGCCGAGACGGTCGAGCTCTCCCGGACGATCGTCGTCAGCCTCCAGAACGTCGGCGGCGGCCTCGGCAACATGGTCTCCGTGCTGAACGTCGCCGCCATCTGCGGCGTCGTCGGCATCACCGGCCGCGAGGGCGACCTGCTCCGCAAGGCGATCGTCCCGATGGCCCTGTTCGCGCTGTTCGCCGGGCTGTTCGGGATGCTCCTGAGCTACGTCCTCGTCCCCGGGCTGTTCTGACCCGCGCCGGATCGGTTCGGGGCCGGACGTTTCGTCTCGGGCTCGGATTCTGAGTGCTCTCAGATCGAAGCGGAGATTTATCCGGGGCCGAATCGACGACCGCGTATGGGCGGCGTCGACCTCACCGATCGCGGACTCGTCGTCAACCGCGAGCCCAATCGCCTCGACGAGCTCGCGCTCGAATTCTCTCGGGTGCTCTCGCGGCTCGACATCGACCACGTCTTCGTCGCGGGCTACGTGGCCATCCTCGCTGGGCGGTCACGTTCGACCGAGGACGTCGACGTGTTCATCGAACGCTGCTCGTCGGAACGGATCGACGACCTCGTCGCCGAACTGGAGCGCGAGGGGTACTGGGGACCGGCGATGCCGCTCTCGAATACGTACGAGAACCTCGCCAGCGGGACGAACATCTGGGTCGCGCCGGACGGCGAAATGACGCCACATCTCGAAGTGAAGTTCCCGAACGACGAGTTCGACCGCGCCTCGCTTGCGAACGCGATCGACGCGCACGTCGGCGGCGAGACGGTCCCCATCGGGCCGCTCGAACTCCAGATCGCGTACAAGCTCTCGCTCGGCGGTCGCACCGATCTCGAAGACGCCGCACACCTCTACACAGTTTTCGGAGAAACGCTTTCCCGCAGCCGACTCGAAACGTGGGTCGAACGACTCGACGTCGAAGACCGCTATGAGCGACTCACAGACACCTGAAGAGGGCTCGGCCGGAAGCGATGACGGTCCCGAGCGACCGCCCCGCTACGAGCAGGTGATCCGGTGGGCCGAGTACATCAACGCGCAGCCGCCGGAGGTGTGGGGCCCACAGCAGAACGCGGTCGTGAACGGCCAGATCGAGAGCGCGCAGGCGGTCGACGTGAGCGCCGAGGAGAAGAAGCGAATCCGGGAGTTCGCGGACGAGACGTTGCGGGCCGAAGGTGAGACCGACGAGAAAAATAACAGCGAGGAGTAGATCGACGCCCGAACTCGGCCGTAGAGGATCTCGTCGATGTCCGCCTCGTCGGTCGCGATCCCGGAACTGACTCGGCCGCGCCGCAGTCGTTCCTTTTCTCCCTCTGATAACGGGAGCGGCGATGCCATACCGAGGACTCCCTCACGAGCCGTAACAGTCGTTACCCGAACGACTCCAACTTCCCGACGATCCGCGTGTACACGTCCGGCGCGACGTACCAGCCGTGGTCGATCATCGCGTCGATTGCGTCACGACCCTCTGCTTTCGACAGCTGCCCGTCTTTCACGGCCGCGAGGACGAGATACGCGGTCCCGCGCGTCTCGACGCCCTCCACTTCGGCCGCGGAGCGCCCGGCGGACTCGTCCATCACGGCGACCGCGTCGCGAGCGTCCGCGCAGGCGAGGACCGCCACGTCCGCGTCGCTCAATCCCGGGTGTCGCGCGAGCCGCGTCGCGACCGCCGAATCGTCGGTCTCGACCGCAACGACGTCGACGAGGCCGTCCTCCACGGTGCGCTCGACCCGACGCGCGTCATCGTAGCCCCGCTTGACGCCAGTCGTCACGACCTCGCGGTAGACGGCCTCCGGGACGACCTGCGGCTCGTCCAGCGCCTCGACGACACCGATCCAGTCCGCCTTCGCAAGGTAGATCAGCGTCGTCGCGTCGAACACCCAGCTCACAGCTCGTCGAGGTCGGCTTCGAGGTGGTCGGCCGAGATCCACGCGTCGTCCGCTTCTTCGACGAGGTCGGCGAACTCCCAGACAGAGACGCCGGCGAGGTCGGCGGCCTTCGTGAGCGACACCTCACCATCGGCGAAGCGGTCGAGTGCGCGCTCCCGGCGCCACTCGTCGAGCCCCTCGGAGAGGAGTTTTCTGACCGCCGTGCTCCGGTCGAGCCGTTCCGATTCGAGGTATTCCTCGAGTTCGGCTTCGAGATCGTCGGGGACGCGGGCGGAGATAGTTGGCATAGTGTTTGCTATATGTACGATGTATTCATAGGTTTCGGCGGTGTTTGAAGTATATGCTCCGTAAACTGGGAGCGGCTGACTCACCAGCCAACGTATTAGTGAATTCTAATTCTCGCGCCTTGAGAGCCATGAGTTGACAGGAATTGTTCTAGGGTGACAAATAAACCGAGCACTGTTCAGAATAAAAAAGAGTCACGGACATGTAGGCTGAGGAGTGTAACGGCCGCGTCGACAGCAATCTCGTGGCTTCCGAACTTCGATATCGGGACACTTACGTGTACGTCCGGGTCCGACTCCTGCGAGTGGTAATTTATGCTCGGGCGTGTGGCCGCCGAGTACAGAAAGGCACCCAAATTGAGAAAGTGTGGTTCTATGCGCTGGCGATCACAGCACGTCCGAGAGCTCGTCGCGATTCCCACCTGTGGCAACGTGGATAGTCAGCGTCCCGCCGACTGCCCCCATCGTTGAGTCGTCTTTTGTCTCGATAGTCACATCAACGTCAACCGCATCGGGCTGGACCAGTTTTGGCAGGTTATCCACGTCGCTGTAATCCTCCGCAAGCAAGGATGTACCTGCCGAAATGGCTGTTGCCTCAGTTCCCTCTGCGGTGAGTTCGAGGTTCTCAAGATTAAATCCGCTAGCCTCAATGACAACGCGCTCATCGCCCTGCGAGGCCACGTTGGCGATGCGGAATACTTCGGAGAAATTAAATTCAGAATCAGCGTTAAGCCCATCAGGCGCGTTGTCGAAGGGAGTTATATTGGAGAGGTCACTGAAGTCCAGTTCAAGCTGACCACTGCCAGTACCAGTGGCGTAGTTACTATTCAGGGCAGATATCTCAACGAGACCATTTGAGTCAGCAGCGACGTTGACGTCGACGGTACGTTCAGCCGATGCGGTTTCAAACGCACCCGTTCCGACCGCCGCCGCGCTTCCACTTGCCAATGCACCCAGACCAACTACGAATTTGCGTCGTTCCATGGATTGTCTACCTCTGTTACCGCACACGACCCGCCAGGAGCACGAGACATCCCGTGTCACCCCGGGTCGCTCTACTTCACCCATGGGGCGTATCCCATATCGTTATGAGCAACCGGAAGAACCACCGCCGAACCCTGAAGCACGTTCACAGCCACTCTGACACCGTTCAGGAACCACCTTCGACTGCTCTTGCCCAGCCAGAACCGTCGTGTTAGCGCCCCCTTCGGCATCAACAGGTCTCTGAAACAGTGTCAAGCCGACATCGAGGAGAACGAGACCGGATGAACGCGACGCTGTTCAGCGTCGTACTCAAAGACACGGCGAATATAATAGGGCTTCAGCTGTCGACGAAATCTTCGTAAAAGGAAGCGTCCTGTAGATCGACTGTCCCGTCCGTCGTCCCGCTGTAGTTGTCGCTGTTTCCGGACGCTGAAGTCTGCCCGCGGTCGAACACGCCGTTCATACCCTTGATTTTGATCCCGACGATCCGTTTTCCGTTGTCGAGGCTGTCGTCGAAATCTTTCAGTTTGAGTTTCTTGTCGGTCGGGACAGACACCTCACCAGTTTTCTTCACATCATCTCCGTCCTCGTAATAAGCGGATGCCGTGATTTCGGTACCTCCGCTGTTGGAATCGTTCGACTCGGTTCCCGGACTGCTGTCGCCCTGTTGCGTGTTGAGAACGACGCCCGAGTTCCCGGACTTGAATTCCACGCCGGAGACGGTAGCAGTCCCGCTGTCGTCGTCCGCTTCGATCCTGAGTTTGAACGCCCGCGTGTCCCCGAAGATACTCGCCGAGACCCCCGTGTTCTTGCTCCCGCGGACGCGTACCGTGATCTCGATCTCGTACTCGTCAGGCGGACCGTGTACGTCCGCCGTCACGTAGGCGTATTCTCCGGGACCGAACGCGTACTCGTCGTGAACTGGCCCGCCGTCCTCGTAGGGCCCGCGACGGACCTCGCTGTCGCCCATCTGTTCGTACTCGTCGTCGGTCGACAGCTCGACCGCTAGGTCGCTGAACAGGTCCTTGTTGCCCGCGAAGTCGATCCCCACGATACCGATACCGGAGTTTTCCGGGAACCGATTCGCGACTCTGAGGAGCGTGACTCGGTCACCATCCTCGACGGTGATCGACTTCTTCTCTTCGCCGTCATCGTCACTTATCTCCTCGACTTCCGGGAGCGCCATGTACCCCACGTACGCGTTCTCGTCCTCCACGACAGACACCTCCACGGAGCGGTCCGCGCTCGCGCTGGAGAAGGCGCCGGTCCCGGTGCTCAGCGCCGCCGATCCGCCGCCGCCGAGCAGGAGGATGAGGTTGCGTCGTTTCATGGTGTGCGTGGGTCCGACACTCGCTTACTGGGTGACAACACGTGTCGCGCACTTAAGGTTATGAGCCATCGGAAGCGGGTATCGCTCCGCTTGAACGCCCGTGACATCGGCCTGAACCTCAGTGACATCGGCCTGAACCCCGTTCTCGCCGCCGACCGCGGCTCCCTGTCCGCCCGCGCTCCGCTCCGGTCCCCGGTCGCTCACTCGTCGCCCACTTCGGGCGGCTCCTCGCCGCGGCCGACCTCCATCTCCGCGGTGTAGTACTTGTGCGCCAGCGCCGAGAACGCGAACGCGACGACGATCGCCAGCGTCCACGCCATCTCGGGGAGGAGCGTGAACGGCCACACCCCCACCCACACCGCCGCGACGAGCGCGGCGGCGACGCCGGAGAGCCCGAGGTAGTACTCGCTCCACGGGATCTCTCGGCCCTCGACGACGTCGAGGTACACGTCCACGTCGGTCAGCGCCGGCGTCGGCTCCACGACCCCGCGCGCCTTGTTGAACTCCACGACGCCCGCGTCGTCCATCTTCGGCAGGTGCGACTGCTGGAGCGCCGTGTACACTCGTTTCCGCTCGCTGCTCGATATCTCGGCGGTGTCGATCCCGTTCTCCCAGGCCGCGATCTGCTCCGCCATCTCGCCGATCTCGACGGCGTCGTCCGGCTCGCGTTTCAGCAGGTGGACCGCGAACCGCCGCCGCTGGTTGGCCAGAACGTCGAACAGATCGTCCTCGGAGATCTCCGCCGCCGGCTCTGCCCCTCCCGTCTCGATCTGCTGTGCCGACGCCATTTACGTCAGACAAATATGAACACACCAACATAAAACCACAGGTTGTGATAACTCGACAACGTTTATCCGCGTTCACGATCGTCTCCGCGAATAGGTCTGATACGCCCGTTTTGAGGGGTTTGAGCGGCCCCTTCGGCATCTCAAGTGACGAACAGTTTATTTGATCGCAACTCTGAAGGTGAAATTATCAAATTCCAAATCACTTCTCGGGGCGGTGACTCCGCGGTCTCGCGTCGCTTTTGGGTCACGTGACGAACCCCTTCGGAAGTTCAAGCACCGCATAACCAAGGGCTTCCGGCCGCAAGTGTCGACCCGATATACATGTCCACCGTCCGCCGGACCCTCCTCCTCGCTATCCTCGTCGCGGCCGCGGGAGGCCTCGCCTTCGCGACGGGGGCGGCGGTGGTCGACGGGCCGGCGGACACGTTCGCGGAGGAGCGCCTCGCGGTCCAGCCCGTCGACGGGCCCAACGGCGCCTACGCCTACCTCGACGACGACGAGATCGTCGTCGACGTCTCGGGGTCGAACCCGAAGCTCCCGAGCGACTTCGAGGGGGTCAACCCTGGAACGCTCGCCTCGGCCGACGGCGTGTTCACGATCACCTACACCGCCGACGAGTACGCCCGCGTGTGGATCGAACACCCCGAGGAGAACGTCACCTTCGTCGCCGACGGCGAGTCGATCGAGGGCGAGGCGAACAACGTCACGCTCGGCCCCGACGAGACGGTCGCGATCGGGCTCGAGGTCGACGCGCGCGGCGCCGTCGCCGGCACGCAGCTGGGCGGCGACGACTTCGATATCCGCGCACAGGTCGCCGACCCCGAGTCAGTCGATTCGGCCTCTACGACGGACGAGGGCGACGGCGACGGCGGCGACGGCCCCGTCACCACCGTCCGACGGCCCGCGCCCGCCAGCCGGGCGTTCGAGGGACGGGGCCTCTCCCCCGGCGGGGTGGTCACCTTCGACGCCGCCGCGATGGACATCGTCTCCGGCGTCGTCACCCTCGACCGGGTGCGGATCGACGCCGCGGACGGCGGCGACGTCGACTTCGAGACGGTCGGCCGCCCGGAGCCGTTCGCGTCTGCCGGACCGCTGAACGACTCCCGGGGCGCGGCGCCGGTCGGCTACTTCGAGTTCGATCACTCGTTCGCCGACAATGAGGTGTCTCGCGTGCGCTTTTCGGTCAGCGTCGACCGCGACTACCTGAACGAGACCGGCGGCGACCCCGACGACCTCTCGCTGTACCGCCGGGCGGCGTCGGAGCCCGACGGCTGGGAGCGGCTGGAGACGGAGCGCGTCGACCCGGCCGTCCGCCGGCTACTGGACCTCCCTGAGGACCGGGTCCACGTCACGGCGTCGACCGACGAGTTCTCGGTGTTCGCCGTGGCGACGGAACGGCCACGGATCCGCGCGACCGACGCCTCGCTCGACCGCGAGGCGGTCGATCCGGGCGCGTCTACCGTCGTCCGCGCGACGGTCGCGAACGAGGGCGGCAGCGACGGCGCGAGCGACGTGACGCTCACCGCGGACGGCGAGCCCGTCGCGACGCAGCGGGTCGAGCTCGGCCCGGACGAAACCGCTTCCCTCGCGTTCGAAGCGACCTTCGACGACCCCGGCGAGTACGACATCGCGGTCGGCGGCGTCTCGGCGGGGACGCTCGCGGTCGGCGACCCGGCCGGCGACGGCGACGAGGACGACACCGCGTCCGTCGAGGGAGGGACGGACGACGGCGGCACGGCGGCGCCCGACGGCGACGCGTCCGATCCGCCCACCGAGGAGCCGAGCGGGATCGGCCCGTCGAACCTCGTCGGACTCGCCGTGTTCCTCGCCATCGTCCTGGCGAGCGTCGCGCTCGTCCGGCGGATGCCGCGGTCGTGACGCCCGCTCGCGTCGGTGGCACGGACGCCGGTCGACCGGTATCGCCGTTGGATCCCGGGACCACAGAGATTAACCGAGCGTCGCGGAAGTGACACCCGTGAGCGACCTCTCGTCGGAGACTGACCGTTCGGCCCCGGGCAGGGACGGGAGCGACGGCCCCGTCCGCGACCGCGACGCGCGCGGTCGGTCGGGGTACGCGGCGTTCCTCGACGAGCTGTCCGCCCGCACTCGCCTCATCGACCTCGTCGCGCTCTGCCTCCCGCCGACCGTCCTCGTCGCCGTGTTCGCGCTCCCCCGAGCGACCCGCCGGTCGCTCGCGTTCGCGTACATGGATCCCTCCTTGTTGTCGGCGTTCACGGCGCACTACGTCCACCTCGGCGCCGACCACCTGCTCGGGAACCTCGCCGGGTACGGGCTGCTCGCCGGGACCGGATACGCGCTCGCGGTCCTGAGCGGGCGCCGGCGCCTCTTCTTCACGGCGTTCGTCACCTACCTCGGCGCCTTCCCGTTCGCGCTGTCCGCGCTGAACCTCGCCGTCCCGCGGAACGCGATCGGGTTCGGCTTCTCGGGCGTCAACATGGCGCTCGCCGGACTGCTTCCCATCGTGTGGTACTACTACGCCCGCGAGCAGTTCGCGCCCGGGGCCTCCGTCGCCGCGCTGCCGGCGGTCTTCTTCGCGCTCGTCGGGTGGATCGCGCTCCTCGCGCTGCCCGTCTCGACCGCGGGCATCGGGCTTGCCGGCCTGTCGATCGGGGTCGCGGGCGCGCTCCTCGCGCTGCTGTACGCGGCCAGCAGCGGGGTGCGGCTCCCGCGGCCGCTCGGGGAACACGCGAAGTCGGTCGCGGCGCGCCCCGGCTACGGCGACCTGCTCGCCGTCGGTGCGGTGGTCGCCGTCGGCTACCCCGTCGTCGGGTTCCCGTCCGACCCCGCGAGCGCCGGCAGCGTCGTGAACCTCTACGTCCACCTCCTCGGGTTCTGTCTGGGCTTCATCGGCCCGTTCGCGCTGCTCGCGGGGGGTATCTTCGACGAGTAACACCGCCCGCAACCCTCCGGACTCGCCTCCACCCACGAACTTATTAGGACACGCCGCCGTTCAGCGATCGACGGCCACCTGACGCTCGGGCGACAGGAACCGCTTCGCGGCGATAGCCGCCCCGAGACCGTCGCCGACCCGAGACTGCGGCTCCGACGAGACCGGCTTCGACCGAGATCGACATTATGTCCATCAAACGAACGCTGTCCGTGGCCCTTCAGGCGGCCGCGGTGCTGGTCGTCGTCTCGCTCGTCGTCGGCCAGTTCCTCGGACAGCCGATACTCCTCAGCTACGTCGAGACGGGGAGCATGCAGCCGACGCTCTCCCCGGGCGACGGGTTCGTGGCGATCCCCGCGCAGATCGCGGGCGGGATCGGCCCGGGAGACGTCGTGACGTTCGACGCCCAGGAGATCCAGGGCGGCGGCCTGACGACCCACCGCGTCGTCGAGGAGACCGAGCGCGGGTACGTCACCCGCGGCGACAACAACCCCTTCACCGACCAGGACGGGGGTGAACCGATCGTCCAAGACGCCGACGTCGTCGCGAAGGCGCTCCAGGTCGGCGGCGGCGTCGTCGTGATACCGCACTTGGGCACCGTCGCGATGGGGTTCCAGTCCGCCTTACAGTCCGCACAGACGTGGCTCGCGGTGACGTTCGGCGTCCGCTCGTTCCAGGGGACGCAGGGGCTCGCGTACATCGTGTTCGGGCTGTCGATCGTCGCGTACGCGGTCGACTGGTACCTCAACGCCGGCACGCGCGACCGCGAGTCGCGCGACCGCTCGCGCGACGACGGCACCTCCGTGTTCGCGATCCTCGGCGTGCTGGCGCTCGTGTTGATGGCCACCGCGACGGCGGCGATGGTCGTGCCGGGCGGGACCCAGGAGTACGGCGTCGTGAGCGCCGAGTTCGAGTCGGAGAACCCGACCGTCATCGAGAGCGGCACGAGCCAGGAGCTCGAGTACGTCGTCCCCAACGCCGGACTCGTCCCGGTGTACGCGTACGTCACGCCGGCGAGCCCGGGCGTCGACGTCGACCCGGAGCGGCTCTCGGTGGCAAGCCGCGGCGAGGCGTCGACGACGGTGACGCTGTCGGCGCCCGACGAGACGGGGTACTACCGCCTGTTCGTCGTCGAACACCGCTACCTCGCCGTGCTGCCGCCCGGCATCGTCGACGAGCTGTACGGGGTCCACCCGTGGGCGCCGCTCGTCGCGATAAACGGCCTGCTCGGCGGCGGCATCGTCTCGATCGGGCTGCTGCTGTTGCGCGGCGAGCCCGCCCGGATCCGATCGCGCGGCTCCCGCGAGCGCCCCCCGCTCTACAAGCGCCTCCTCCGCGAGTTCTACAGGTAACACATGTCCGCAGACGCTCCCAACGAACGCCGACTTCGACTCCGCGCCGTCCTGAACGCACAGTCCACCGCGATCCTCGTCGTCTGTCTCCTCCTCGTCGCGGTCGGGGCGGGGCTCGCGTACACGACGCACGTCGACCCCGGCACGGAGACGGAGAGCCGGACGGTCTCGTCGCTCACCGTCGAGAGCGAATACCGCCACAGCGCGACGGTGACGGAGCCGAACGCCGTCTTCGAGACCGGCACGGTGCTCGACGGGCGCGACACGTACTTCACGCGGGTCGCGCCGGAGCTCGACGTGGACGTGGCGACGAGCTACGCGGCGTCGACCGCCGAGAACGTGACCGTCGAGGTCGGCTCGACGCTCGTGATCCGCAACGTCGGCGAGGAGGGGACCGTCTACTGGCGCGAGACGGAGCCGCTCGCGTCGGAGACGGTCTCCGGCGTCTCCCCCGGCCAGACGGTGAACGCCTCGTTCGCGCTCAACAGCACCGCGATAGACGGGCGGGTGGCGTCGATCGAGGAGGAGCTCGGCGCCTCGCCCGGCGAGACGGAGACGTTCGTCACGACCGAGGTGGCCGTCGACGGGTCGATCGGCGGCGTCCCGACGGCGTCGACGCAGACGCTCGACATGACGATCACCCACGGCGGCGACACGTACTCAGTCTCCGAGCCCGGGGTCCAGTCCGACACCACGGAGCGGACCGAGCCCGTGACCGTCGAGCGGGAGTACGGCGTGCTCCGGTCGTTCGGCGGCCCGCTCCTCCTGCTCGTCGGCCTCGTCGGCGCCGGCGGGATCGGCTACGCGACGCGGGAGTACGACCTCGCGCTCACCGACGCGGAGCGCGAGTACCTCTCGTACCGCGACGACCGCTCGGAGTTCGCGGAGTGGATCACGACGTTCCGGCTCCCCGCGTCGGTCCACGAGCGCCCGACCGCCGAGGCCGGGTCACTGCGAGACCTCGTCGACTTCGCGATCGACAACGACACCGGCGTCGTCGAAGACCCGGAGACCGGCGCGTTCCACGCCGTCTCCGGGGAGTTCGTCTACACCTACCGCCCGCCCGCGCCGGCGACCGCCCCCGGGGAGGGCCCCGCCGACGGCGAGGCGGTCACCGAGTCGGATCCGGCAGCGACGGCGGGGAGTCCGGACTCGGCCGCGACCCCTTCGGGTCCCCCCGGGGACGGCGACTCGCCGGACCGCGGGGTCGACGCCGCCAACCTCGACGCTCCCGATGTCGACGTGCCGGACGAGGGAGACGTCTGGGGGACGGACTCCCGACCGACCGACGGCGACGCGACGGACTCGGCCGAACGGGACGACGAAAGTGACTGATTCCCCCCGGCGGTGATCGGTTCCCCGGACGCGACCCGTCTCCGCGCGACTCCCGTTCAGTCGCCGTCGCGCCCCGATTCGACCTCGTCGCGCCAGGAGTGTTCCGGCTCCCAGCCGAGCAGGCGCTCCGCCTTCGAGCAGTCGAAGGCGGACTCGTCGCCGTCGAGGTCGCAGTCGGCGGGGCGGTCGCCGTGAACCGCTTCGATCGTCGCGGCGGTGTCGCGGCCGAGGAAGTTCTCCGCGGCGACGATCAGCACCGCTTCGTGGCCGTCGATCTCGGTCTCGGGGTCGATCCCGGCCTCGATCGCGGAGACGACGTCGCGCACGTCGACGGACGACCAGCAGTTGCCGCTCGGCTCCGCGGTCGCGGGGTCGAACGTCTCCCGGGCCTCGCGGCGCCGCTCGTCGTCCGGGTAGGTCACCCACGAGAGGCGCAGCGAGATTGCGGGGACGCCGTGCCGGCGGGCGGCGGCGGCCGCGACCTCCTCGCCGACGACCTTCGAGAGGCCGTACGGGTCCTCGGGTTCCGTCGGCGTCTCCTCGTCGATCGGGAGGCGGTCGGGGAGCCAGTCGTCCTCGGCGAAGACGGTGCCGTAGAGGCTCTCGCTCGACGCCCAAACGATCCGGGCGTCGGCGGCGCCGGCCGCGTCGAAGACGTTGTACGCGCTCTCGACGTTGTTCGCGAACACCCGCGAGCCGGCGTGGTCCTCGGGGTGCGGGATCGCGGCGAGGTGGACGACAGCGTCGGGCGCGGCGGCCTCGACCACCTGGCGCGTCTCGCCGTAGTCGGTGAGGTCCGCCGCCACGTAGTCGACGTCGTCGCGGCGCTCGTCGTTCGGGGGCGTTCGGCGGTCGACGGCGACCACCTCCCGGTCCGCGTCGGCGAGCGCGTCGACCGTCCACGCGCCGACGCCGCCGGCGCTCCCGGTGATCAGTACGGTGTCCATGTCCCCGCGAGCGCGTTCGGGGAAAAAGGCGCGGCGATTCGCTTACGCCGAGGCCTCGTAGCCGGCGTCCTCGATGGCGGCCACGACGGCGTCCACGTCCACGTCGCCCTCGACGGTCGCGGTGCCCGCCTCGTGGTCGGCGCTCGCGGACTCGACGCCCGGCAGTTCGCCGAGCGCGTCGGTCACGTTGTCCTCACAGCCCGTACACGACATGCCGTCGACGTCTATCGTCGTCATGCGCGCCAGTTTGCGCCGCGGACACAACTGCCTTTCCGTCGCCCACGACACGGCCGGTTTCCCGGACGCCTCGCGTCCGGCCGCCCCCTGTTCGGCTGCCCCCTGTTCGGCCGCTCGCCGCCCGGACGCCTTTTGCCCGCGCCGGCCGAACGCCCGACCATGCGCACGCTCGACGAGACGGACCGAGAGATCATCCGGCTGCTGCTGGCCGACGCGCGGCGGCCGTACAGCGACATCGCCGAGCGCGTCGACCTGTCGGCGCCCGCGGTGTCGGACCGCGTCGACCGCCTCCGCGAGATCGGGGTGATCGAGGGGTTCACGCTCCGGATCGACGGCGACGCGCTCTCCGACGGGCTGTCCGTCTTCGCGACGCTTTCGGTCGCGCCCGCGGACGCCGAGCGCGTCCACCAGGCGGTCGCGGGCCACGAGCGCGTCGAACACGCGTTCCTCACCGCCGACGGCGAGGTGACGGTCGTCGCCCGCGTCGAGGAGGAGACCGCCCGCGACCTCGTGGACGACGCGGTCGGGCTGGAGGCCGTGGACGAGCTGTCGGTGCGCCCGCTCGACGCCCACGAGTGGTCGCCCGCGGTCGGCGACGCGGACCTCGCGGTCGAGTGCGTCGAGTGCGGCAACACCGTCACCGCGGAGGGGGAGTCGGCCCGGATCGACGGGACGCTGTACCACTTCTGTTGCGGCTCCTGCCGGGAGAACTTCGAGCAGCGGTTCGACCGGATCGAGGAGGGGGCGTAGTCGGGAGACGGTCTCGACGCGCCGCGGAGAGTAACCTACTTGAGTGCCCGCCGGTTAGCCGGAGTCGCAGTCCCGTGGTGTAGTGGCCAATCATAATGGCCTTTGGAGCCATTGACGGCGGTTCGAATCCGCCCGGGACTATTCTCCGAACGAAGTGCGGACGAGTAGTCCCGACCGCGGATTCGAAGCAGGGAACGGAGCGAAGCGGAGTGACCGCGGTTCGAATCCGCCCGGGACTATTCCGAACTCTCTCGCGAGCCGCGGCGCTCGCTGTCCGTCGCCGCCTACCTCTCGTCGAAGAACTCGTCGAAGAGGGCCCGGACGCGCCCCTCGATCTCGTCGCGGATCTCCCGGACGCGCTCGACGTCCTGTCCGTGCGGGTCGTCGAGGGCCCAGTCGCGCCCCTCGACGCCGTCGGCCAGCGTCAGCGTCGAACAGCCCATGGTGGCGACCACGTCGCACGCGTCGAGCTCCGCGGTCGAGACCTCGCGGGGGACGCGGTCGGCGAGGTCGATGTCGAGTTCCCGCATCGCCGCCACGACCTCGGGGTGGACCTCGTCGGCCGGGCGCGTGCCGCCGGTCACGATCTCGACGCGGTCGTCGAGGCCGCGCTCGCGGCGCTCGCGCTCCGCGAACGCCGCGGACATCTGGCTGCGCCCGGCGTTCTGGACGCAGACGAACCCGAACGTCACGACGTCGTCGTTCATACCCGTGCGTCTCGGCGCGCCGGATTAACGGTTCCTAAGAGGGCTATTGGGCGGTATATATCTCGCGCGGCGACCTCGGCGGACAGGTATCGGCGATCGGCGCTCACTCCAGCACGACGGAGAACCCCCACGTCGCCGACGACTCCGGTTCGGCGTCTCCGGACACGACCGAGACCGTCGTCTCGAACCGGTACTCGCCCACCGGGAGGCAGGCGTCCCCGCCGGGCGTCGCGTACAGGTCGATGAAGCGCTCGCTGGACTCGCCGGGGTCGAGCGCGAACGTCCGGTACTCCTCGGTGATCGCGATCGCGTCGGCGAGCCGCCAGCAGCCGGGTTCGGCGGGGTACTCGGCGTCCGCCGGAAGGAGCACGAGCGCGTCGTCGCCGTCGGAGACGTACTCGAAGTGCGCGGCGCGTCGCTCGCCGACGCGAACCCGCTCGTCGCCCGCGTTCGTCAGCCTCGTGCGGAGCCGCGGCGGATGGTCCGTCGTCGCGGCCTCGCGAGCGACCTCTACGGCCGGCCGAATCGGGAGCTCGACCTCGTCGTCGACGGAGACGATCGAGACGCCCGGCCCGCCGGTTCCCTCGGGGCGCGTGCCGCCGGCGTCGGTGCCGTTGCCACCGTCGACGCCGCTGCCGTCGCTACCGTCGCCGGCGTCGGGAGCCGACGCACAGCCGGCGAGCGCGAGCAGCCCGGCCGCGCTCGCGCCGCCGACCCCGCGGAGGTAGCGCCGTCGCGTCGGTGTCATGGGTCCGGCAGCACCGGCGTGCGTATAGCCTTACTGCCGGGGCGCTCCCCCCGCGGATCATGTGTGTTATTTTTTAGCATGTAGGTCGTGGGGGTCCTATGGAGATTAGCGATTACCGGGACGCGGTCGCGGCGAACCGGCGCGACCACGGCTTCGAGGCGGTTGAGGCGGGGACGGAGGAGTTCGAGCGCATGTGGATGACCCGCGAGACGGACGACACGCTCGGCGACGTGGCGGTGTTGGCGACGCTCGTCGAGGCGGACGAAACTGAGGGAGACGGGATCGACGCTGAGACGCTCGCGGACACCGCGGCGGCGTTCCGCGATGTGCTCGCCGACCGGATCGACCCCCAACCCGGACGCGCGGACGGCGGGGAGGCGCCGACGCCCGTCGGCTACGTGACGTTCGCGACCCCCGAAACCGACGCGTCGCTGCTCGACGCGATGAACGGGTTCACGGTCGCGAAGCGCCGCACGAACGTCTTCCCGCTCGTGTACGACACCGAGGCGGAGCGGCTCCACCGCCACGAGGTGCCGCGGCTGAAGGGGCGCGGCATCTACCGCCGGCAGGCCGACGACGCCGAGCGCCTCTTCGAGGTATAAATAGCGGGCAGTGGATCGGGCGTGAGCGTCGCCAACGTGGCGGCCGATCGGTTATAAATAGCTGATTGTGGATCGGCGGTGACCACCTCCAAAGCCCCACCCGACCGCGACCGCACAGCACCTCACACCTCCCCAGCCTCGTCAGTCGCCTCCGCTTCGCTCCGGCGACTGACTCCCTCGCGCGTGCTCCTCGCGGCCTCCGCTTCGCTCCGGCCGCTCGCAGGCGCACGCCACCGCATCGGTCCCGATACGCGTAGCGCGGATCGACCGCTGTGGGATTTAAAAATAGTAAAACGCCGAACCGCTCGCGCGCCGCTCAGACGAGTCGCGCCGCGATGCGCGCCGCGCCGTCAGCGGCCGCGAGCGCGGGCTCCTCGGGCGAGACGACCTCGACCTCGCGGTCGAGCTCCTCGCTGAGGCGCTTCTCGAACTCCTCGGTGAGCCCGGGGATACACGCCATGCCGCCGGTGACGGCGAGCGGGCGCCCGAGCGCCAGCTGGTAGGGCTTCATGTGGTCGTTGGCGAGCTCGGGGAGGAACTCGTTGGCGACCACGTCGACCGCCTCGTCGATGTAGCGGTCGATCGGCTCCTGAACGCCGCGGTCGACGGTGAACTCGTGGCTCCCGCCGCCCGGCTGTTGGACCACGTCGGTGAACGGCTCGAAGTCGTACACGTCGCCGTGCTGTTCCTTGTACTCCCGCGCGGTCGTCCGGTCGATGTGGACCCGACCCTGGGTCTCCTCCTCGACGGCGGCGACGATCCGGCGGTCGACCTCGTTGCCCGTCACCGAGCCGGTCGAGAACGGCGAGAGCTGCTCGCCGCGCCGGTAGGCGCACGCCTCCATCGTCGTCGAGCCGAGGTTCACCGAGACGAACACCTCGTCGATCGCGTCGAGGTCGTCGCCGTAAGCGGGGATCGCCCCGCACAGCGACTCGGGGTAGCTCCGCGTCTCGACCTCACCGATGGAGGAGCCCTCGATCACCGACTTGAGGTTCTCGACGCCCGCCTCGTTGTCGATGGTCGGCACCGCGTAGACGACCGCGCTGTCTTCGGGCACGTCGTGGGCGTCCACGACCGCCTCGAAGAAGCGCTCGGCGTCCGCGACGCTGTCGTCGTCCTCGGGGAGCCCCGAGCGCAGCATGAAGCGCACGCGGTCGGGGTACTCCACCGCGGCCTCCTCGCCGAACAGCACCTTCTCCTCGCCGGTGATGGCGTCCTCGTAGGTCGCGAGGCAGGTCAGTATCGAGTGGCGCTCGCGGCCGCCCCGGCCGTCGGGGATGTCGAGCACCGTTCGGGTGCTGCCGAGTTTCACGCCGACCGCTGCCGATTCGTCCGATTCGTTGATGTCCGTGGATTCGTCGTCGCTCATTGGTCACTCGCACACGAAGCGATCCGGACGATGGAGACGAGGCTGATCCGGTGGTCCGCGGGGGTGAACACGCGGTCGCGCGGCGGGGCGTCGAACCCCTCCAACCGGCGCGAAAGCGCCGCGACCGCGTCGTCGCCGACCCAGTCGAGCTCGCCGTAGTAGGACAGCGCGTCCCGGCTCCGCACGTGGCCGCCGACGTCGACGAGGTAGCCGAGCCACTCGCCGATCTCGCGTTCCGCCGCGGGCGACGCCGGGATCGCCGTCAGGTACGGTCGATCCGCGCTGTCGCCGTTCAACCGCGCACCACGCTGACGCTGGAGCAGCTCCGTGAACGCGGCCGAGCGCGCCGCCTGCTCGGCTCGGTTCCGGTTCGGCCGCCGGAGCGCCCGCTCCCGAGGCGCTCCGTCCGCACCGTCTCGCGGGGCGTCCGCGATCCGGCGCAGCTCCCGTACGTCGTATTGTCGTGGATTCAGACTCATGTTCCGTCCGTCGTTCGCGTCCGTACCCGAACCGTCTCGGCGGGGTTATATGATAGTTGGCTCTCAGTTATCAGCGGTGAGAAACTACCGCGGGTGACGCTGTCCCGGTACCGGCGGGGCCGTCCGCGTCACCGGTCGTCCGACTCGGCCCACGGGAGGGGCTCGGTACACCAGTGACAGAAGTCGAGGTCGGCGTCGACCTCCTTGCCGCAGCTGGGACAGGTCACCTCCAGCGTCTCGCCGTCCGCGCCGTCGTCGGCCGCGGCCGGCGGGGACCGACTCCCTCCCGGTCCGTCGTCGCCGTCCGCGTTCGCGGCCCGCCGCCGCATCGCCTCGGTGGCGGCGTCGACGCGGTCGCGCTCGGCGGCGTCCGCCCGCCCGACGAGGTACGCGTCGAGCGCCGACAGCGCGGACAGGAGGACGATGGGGAGCGCCACGTCGGTGGGGACCGCGGCCGATACCGCCGCGGGGTCGGCGAGGGGGTCGACCGGTTCGACGTCGTACAGCGCGAACAGCGCGACCCCGCCGCCGACGATCGTCAGGTGCCACAGCAGCGCCCGCCCCCATCGGCGCAACGATAGGTGGCCGAGCCCCGGGAACACCAGCGCGAGCAGGGCGGCGAGGACGGGACGCAACTGGCTTCGCATACGGCCGCGGTTCGGCCGGCCGGTACTTAGGCCTGCGGTGTCGTCGCCGTCGCGCGGCGGTCGCCTCCCCGACCGACTCGGTCCGGATAACAACCGTTAATCGCGGCCCGCTCGTCGGCCGCCACATGAGCAGCCAGCGGGCGACCGCGTTCGTCCCGGGCCACGTCACCGCCTTCTTCAGCGCGCACCCCGCGGACGACCCGGCGGTCGCCGGCTCGCGCGGCGCGGGCGTGACGCTCACCGACGGCGTGACCGTCCGGGTGTCGGCGCCGGCCGGCGAGACCGATGCGGCGACGGGCGGCGACGGCGGCGCGAACGGCGACGCCGCGAGCAACGGACCCGGATCTCGCACTATCGACGGCGAGCCCGGATCGATCGGCGCGGTCGACGACGTCCTCGCCGAACTTGACGCGCGCGGCGCCGACGTGGCCGTCGAGACCGACCTCCCGATCGGCGCCGGCTTCGGCGTCTCGGGCGCCGCGGCGCTGGGGGCCGCGCTCGCCGCGAACGACGCGTTCGACCGCGGCCGCTCCGAGAACGACCTCGTCCGGATCGCCCACGCCGCGGAGGTCGGCCGCGGGACCGGCCTCGGCGACGTGGTCGCGCAGGCGCGCGGCGGGGTCCCGGTCCGGCTCGAACCGGGCGCGCCCGGCGTCGGCGAGCTCGACGGCGTCCCGGCGACCGCGCGCGTCGAGTACGTCACGTTCGGCGAACTATCGACGGAGGCGGTGTTGGGCGGCGACACCGACGCACTCACGGCGGCGGGCGAGGACGCCTTGGACCGCCTCCGCGCGGACCCTCGGCTCCCGACGCTGATGGACGCGGCCCGGAGGTTCGCCCGAGAGGCGGACCTGCTCGTCCCCGAGGCGGCCGAGGCGATCGCGGCGGTCGACGCTGACGGCGGCTCGCCCGAATCGTCCGGCTCGCCCGACGACCTCGGCGCCGCCATGGCGATGCTCGGCCGTACCGTCTTCGCGCTCGGGACCGGGCTCTCGGACGCGGGCTACGACCCGAACGTCTGTCGGATCGACGCCGCGGGCGCGCGGCTCGTCGACGAGCGCGGCCGGGAGTAAGGATTTTGAGTCGCTCGGCCGGAATAGCGGTATGGCCGGATCGCTCCGTTCGTTCTTCGACGAGCTCGAGGCGCCGGACCGGCACCTCGTCCTCCTGAACCGGTCGTCGCCGGACCCGGTCCGAAACCTGCTGGACTCGCTTCTCGACGGCCAGCCCGTCTCGGTCAGGGAGGCCGAGGCCGACACCGCGGCCGACGACGACGACGTGGTCGCCCTCGTCGAGGACGGATCGGTCGTGGCGCGGTCGACCCTCGACGAGCTACTCGAATCGGTGCTGCTCATCAACTCCGACCTCTACAAGACCGGCGGGATCGAACTCGGCGAGGTCGCGCTCCCGGCCGTGTTCGAGGGGCTCGACGAGGTCCCGTTTCAGGTCCGCGGCTACCCCGAATCGAACAAGGAGAAGCTCCTCCTCATCATCATCTCGCGGGTGATAGAGCGGATCGCGGTCGAACACGGCGCCGGCACGCTGCGCGCCTCCTTCCAGCGGCTCTCGCGGATCGACGACGAGCGCGGCACCCGGTCGGTGTACGAGCAGGTCGCCGGGAGCGGCGTCGACGTCCACGTGTACGGCGTCGGGGAAGCGGACTCGCTCTCGGGGCTCCCGATCACCGTCCACACCGGGACCTCCTACCCGTATCAGCGGTCGTGGTTCGTCGTGTTCACGCCGCTGGAGGGCGGGGACGGCGACCACGTCGCGCTGCTCGCGCTCGAAGACGAGCCGAACGTCTGGGACGGGTTCTGGACGTTCCGCCCGGAGCTCGTGACGCGGATCGAGCGGTACATCGCGGAAGAGGTCTGAGGCGGGCGGTTAGGGGAGAACCGTCGCATCGGGGCGGCGAGCCTGTCGACTTACTGAAGTTGGAGTTTTTGCGGTGGCGCGTGCCTGTGAGCGCCCGGAGGGCGCGAACAGCACCGCGCGAGGGAGTCAGCCGGCCGGAGCGAAGCGGAGGCCGGCTGACGAGGCTGGGGAGGTGTGAGGCGCTGTGCGGTGCGGGGTGGGACTCAAAGGGGCAGCCGTGAGGACGGCGCACGCTCGCTGCGCTCCTCAGTCGCTCACTCCGTCGCTCCCTGCGGTGCTTACGTCGCCTGCGCCGTCCTCACGGCTGGGGCTTTGGAGGTGTTCACCGCCGATCCGCACTCAATCATTTATAAGCGAGCGGCCGGGGCTCTGGAGGCGTTCGGCGGGGGTCCGCGATCAGTGACGTATCCCGCCACCGCCGACGAACAAAGCTTTACCGCGTCGCCCGCCTATCTCCGGCAAATGGTACTCGACGACCTCGGCACGTCCCTGCGGAGCAGCCTCGACAAGCTCCAGGGGAAGTCCCGACTCTCCGAGAGCGACGTCGAGGAGATCGTCAAGGAGATCCAGCGCTCCCTCCTCTCCGCCGACGTCGACGTTTCCCTCGTGATGGAGCTGTCGGACTCGATCAAGTCCCGCGCGCTCGAAGAGGAGCCGCCGGGCGGCACCACCGCGAAGGACCACGTCCTCAAGATCGTCTACGAGGAGATGGTCGAGCTCGTGGGCGACTCCACCGAGCTCCCCCTCGAGAACCAGACGATCCTGCTGGCCGGCCTCCAGGGGTCGGGGAAGACCACGTCCGCGGCGAAGATGGCCTGGTGGTTCTCGAAGAAGGGGCTCCGCCCCGCGGTGATCCAGACGGACACCTTCCGCCCCGGCGCGTACGACCAGGCGAAGCAGATGTGCGAGCGCGCCGAGGTCGACTTCTACGGCAACCCCGACAACGACGACCCGGTCGACATCGCGCGCACCGGCCTCGAAGAGACCGCCGACGCCGACGTCCACATCGTCGACACGGCCGGGCGCCACGCGCTCGAGGACGACCTGATCGCGGAGATCGAAGAAATCGAGGGCGTCGTCGACCCCGACCGCTCGCTGCTCGTCTTGGACGCCGCGATCGGTCAGGGCGCGAAGGACCAGGCCCGCCAGTTCGAGAAGTCGATCGGCATCGAGGGCGTCGTGATCACCAAGCTCGACGGGACCGCGAAAGGCGGGGGCGCGCTCACCGCGGTCAACGAGACCGACTCCTCCATCGCCTTCCTCGGCACCGGAGAGACGGTCCAGGACATCGAGCGGTTCGAGCCGTCCGGGTTCATCTCCCGGCTGCTCGGGATGGGGGACTTAAAACAGCTCTCCGAGCGCGTCGAGCGCGCGATGCAGGAGACCCAGGAGGAGGACGGGGACTGGGACCCGGAGGACATGCTTCAGGGCGAGTTCACCCTGAAGGACATGAAACGGCAGATGGACGCGATGAACAAGATGGGGCCGCTCGACCAGGTGATGGACATGATCCCCGGGCTCGGCGGCGGGATGATGGACGAGCTGCCCGACGACGCGATGGACGTCACCCAAGACCGGATGCGCCGCTTCGAGCGCATCATGGACTCGATGACGGAGGAGGAGCTGGAGAACCCCCGCGTCGTCGGTCAGTCCCGCGTCGAGCGCATCGCCCGCGGCTCCGGCACCGACGAGGAGACGGTCCAGCAGCTCCTCGAACAGCACTCGATGATGGAGGAGACGATCGGCCAGTTCCAGGGGATGGGCGAGGGCGACATGCAGCGCATGATGAAGAAGATGGGCGGCGAGGGCGGCGGCCTCGGCGACATGATGGGCGGCGGGAAAGGGCCGTTCTAAGTAGTCGTATCCGTCGAAATCCTGGCCCTCAAACTACATTAAGCCATCATTTAGTATTTTTAGCAGGAACACATCGGCTATGGTCCCCTACGTCAGCGACGTTCTGTTCAACGAGCCGCAGGGTCGGCCCAGCTCACTCGTCCAGTTCGGCGCGTCGGTCTCTTTCTCGTGTGTGTTCGTGTATGCGTGGAGCGTCGGCGAAGCTGGAGCGGTAGTGCCGTGGGTACTGTTCTTTATCGTCGGAACCGCGCTGTCCGGACTCGCCGAATCCCTTCCGAAAACCCGACGACGGGCGGCCGGTCTACTGCGTCTCACAGCCATCCTCGTGTTCGTCTGTTTTCTCGCCACATTGTTCCTCGCCCCGGAGTATATCATTGAGTGACGGACGGCCGTTCTCAACACGGTAGGGGCGGATCCGTACCGCACGTCGATGTGTGGATCACCCGTACCGAGCGAATCCGATGAAAACCGCACGAGATATGAGAATTTCAGCGGAGCTAAGCAGGACACCATCCCCGAACTGCTTGTGTATTTATAAATGACTGCGCGGTGCCGGTGGTGCTGAATCACGAATATCCAGCTGTTTATTTATAAGCCGTCGCCGTCGCGGGGGCGGTGAATCCTTTTGACTCCTCGATCGCTCGTTTATAACTCGATAACTGTGACGCGGCGGAGACCACCTCCAAAGTCCCAGCCGTTCGTTTATAAATAACCGATTGGGAATTGGCGGAGACCACCTCCAAAGCCCCAGCCGCGAGGCCGCAGTACGCTCGCTGTCGTTCGAAAGGCGCTTCGCGCCTTTCGTGATGACGAGAGAGCTTTGCTCTCTCGAACCACNNCCTCACGCCTCCCCAGCCTCGTCGCTGGTCCGGAGCGTAGCGGAGGACCAGCGACTCCCTCGCGCGTGCTCCTCGCGGCCGCCACCGGCGGCCGCTCGCAGGCACGCGCCACCCGGGAAATCGAGATGACATATCGATCCGTACCGGCAGCCCCCGAGCGCTTCAGGCCCTTTATAGGGGTGACCGGGCTACGGCTTGTCGATGGCCCGGGACCGGATCGGCGAGTACGACGCCCTGATCCTCGTCTCGCTCGTCTGGTTCCTCGGGAAGTTCGTCCGCTACCTCTTCCCGCCGCTGTTCGAGTCGATCCAGGGCGCCTACGGCGTGAGCAACGCCGTCGTCGGGACCGCGTTCACCGGGTTCATGGTCGTGTACGCCCTCCTCCAGTTCCCGAGCGGCGCGGTCGCGGACCGACTCGGCCCGGTGCGAGTGATCGTCGCCGGCGCGCTCGTCGCCGGCGCGGGGTCGCTCGCCGTCGTCTTCGACGCGCCCTTCGCCGCGCTGGTCGCCGCGATGCTCGTCATCGGCGCGGGGACGGGCGTCCACAAGACGGTCTCGGTGCGGCTGATCGCCCGCGTCTACCCCGCCCGCACCGGGCGGATGCTCGGCGCGCACGACACGCTCGGCGCGATGGGCGGGGTCGCCGCGCCCGCGGTCGTCGTCGCCGTCCTCTCGGCGCCGCCCGCGCTCGCGGCCGTCCTCTCGCGCCTCCCCGGCGCCGACTGGCGCGCGCCGTTCCTCCTCACCGGCGTCCTCGCGGTCGGGCTCGCGGCCGCGACCGCGGTCCGGCTCTCCGGCTCGCCCGCGGCGACCGGCGCGACCGGGAGCGACGACGGCGACGACCCCGGCACGCGCGAGTACCTCAGACTGTTCCGAAATCCCCGGTTCTCGGCGTTCGTGCTGGTGACCGTCGGCTTCTCGTTCGCGCACAACGGGCTCGTGGCGTTCCTCCCGCTGTACCTCTCCGAGGCCGCCGACCTCGCGACGTCGACCGCGAACCTCCTCTACTCGCTCGTGTTCGCGGTGACGTTCGTCCAGCTGGTCACCGGCGACCTCTCCGACCGCGTCGGGCGGTTCCCCGTGATGGTCGGCACGCTCGGCCTGGCGGCGGCGGCGCTCGTCGCGCTCGTCTCGCTCCCGAGCCTCGGGCTCGGCGCCGTCGCGGCCGCCGTCGTCGTCGCCCTCTTCGGCCTCGGCTCGCACGGCTTCCAGCCCGTGCGCAGCGCCTACCTGATGGAGCTGCTCCCGGAGCGCCTCGCCGGCGGGGGGCTCGGCGTCGTCCGGACGCTGCTCATGGGGGCCGGCGCGCTCGCGCCGAGCGCGGTCGGCATCGTCGCCGACGCGGTCGGCTTCCGGCCGGCGTTCGCGCTGCTCGCGGGCTCGATGGGACTGGCGGCGGTCGTCGCCGCCGGGCTCTGGGTGACCGAGTGACGGTTCGCCGGCCTCCGGGCCCCTGACGGCACTCGCAGCGCTCAGTCGAGGCTCTCGGGCTGGAACGCCTCCGGGTCGAAATCGTGCTCTCGGAGGCGGTCGGCGTCGACCGCCCGCAGCACGGACTCGTTCGTCGCTTCGAGGACGACCGGCGGGGCGACGCCGGCCTCCGCCGCCTCGACCCACCGCCCGACGCAGAGGCACCAGCGGTCGCCCGGCTCCAGCCCGGGGAAGTCGAACTCGGAGCGCGGCGTTATCAGGTCGTTACCGCGCTCGCGGCTGTACTCGAGAAACTCGGCCGTGACGACCGCACAGAGCGTGTGCTCGCCGGCGTCGCCGTCGACGTCGCGGCAGCGGCCGTCGCGGAGGTATCCCGTGACGGGATCGTCGCCGCACGGGGCCAGCTCGCCGCCGAACACGTTTCGGTCCCCGGGCTCGCCGTCGGAGTCGTCGGTCGACATGGAACCGGGTACGGTCGCCGACGGCATAAGCGGCCGGCGAGCCGCCGCGGGCCGGCCGTCGGGCGTTCGGCCGTCGGTATAAGTACCGCGCCGTCGAACGGTCGCGTCATGAGCCGGAACGACGAGGTCGCGACGCGGCTAGAGGAGTTCGCCGACCTCCTCGAGGCGACGGGCGTCGAGTACAAGCCGACCGCCTACCGACGGGCGGCCGAGAACGTCCGCGACCACCCCGCGCCGATCGAGGGGCTCGCGGCCGACGGCGAGGACGCGGTCGCCGAGATCGACCGCGTCGGCGACGCGATCGCCGCGAAGATCGTCGAGTACGTCGAGACCGGCGCGATCGAGGAGCTGGACGAGCTCCGCGAGGAGCTGCCCGTCGACATGGCCGGGCTGACCGCGGTCGAGGGCGTCGGCCCGAAGACGGTCGGCTCGCTGTACGACGCGCTCGGAATCTCTGACCTCGACGAGCTGGAGGCCGCCGCCGAGGCGGGCGAGATCCAGGAGGTGTCCGGCTTCGGCGCGAAGACCGAACAGAACATCCTCGACAACGTTCCATTCGCCCGCGAATCTCGCGAGCGCACCCGGCTCGGAGACGCCCGCCCCGTCGCGGACGACGCGCTCGCGTACCTCGCCGATCTCGACCCCGTCGAGTCCGCCGAGGTGTGCGGGTCGATCCGGCGGTGGAAGCCGACCATCGGCGACGTCGATCTGCTCGTCGCGAGCGAGGCTCGCGACCCGATCGTCGAGGCGTTCACCGACTGGGAGGCCGCGGACGCGACGATCGAGGCGGGCACCGGGAAGGCGAGCGTGCGCGCGGACGGCACCCGCGTCGACCTCCGGATCGTCGACCCCGACGAGTTCGGCGCCGCGCTCCAGTACTTCACCGGGTCTCGCGCGCACAACGTCGCCGTCCGCAACCGGGCGATCGACCGCGGGCTGAAGCTCAACGAGTACGGCCTCTTCGACGTGAGCGACGTCGACGGCGAGGGGGCCGAGGAAGCGAACGGAGACGCCGGCGGCGACGGAAACGCCGCCGAAGAACCCGACTCGACGCGCGCCGGCGAGCGCGTCGCGGGCGAGAGCGAGGACGAGGTGTACCGCGCGCTCGACTTAGATCCCATCCCGCCCGAGCTGCGAGAGGACCGCGGCGAGGTCGACGCGGCCGCCGAGGGGCGGCTCCCCTTCCTCGTCGAGCCCGGCGACCTCCGCGCCGACCTCCACACCCACACCGACTGGTCCGACGGCGGCTTCTCGATCGCCGAGATGGCGCGGGCGGCCGAGGAGCGCGGCTACGACTACCACGTCGTCACCGACCACGCGACCGGGCCGGGGATGGTCGGCGGGGTCGGCCTCGACGAGTCGGACATCGAGGAGCAGGCCGCGGCGGTCGCCGAGGCGGCCGACGAGGTCGACATCCCGATCCTCCACGGGATCGAGGCCAACATCGACGCCGACGGCGGCCTCGCGACCGACGACGAGATCCTCGCCGCGCTCGATCTGGTCGTCGCGTCGCCCCACGCCGCGCTCGGACAGGACTCGGAGGCGGCCACCGAGCGGCTAATCCGCGCGGTCGAACACCCGCACGTCGACGTCCTCGGCCACCCGACCGGCCGTCTCATCAACGAGCGGCCGGGGCTCGACCCGGACGTCGAGGCGGTCGCCGCGGCGGCGTCGGCGAACGGGACCGCGATCGAGGTGAACGCGAACCCCGCTCGGCTCGACGCCGACGGCGAGTTCGTTCGGGCCGCCATCGAGGCGGGGGCGACGATCGCCGTCGACACCGACGCTCATTCTCCGCGCGAGCTCGACAACGCCCGGTACGGGATCCACACCGCGCGGCGGGGCTGGGCCGAGACGTCGAACGTGCTCAACGCGCGCTCGCTCAACGGGCTGCGGTCGTTCCTGCTGTAGATGACGGACCGGGCGGGCGACGGTCCGGCGGGCGACGCCGGCTCGTCGACGAGTGACCGGCCGCGGGTCCTCCTCGACGTGATGTGCGGCAAGCTCGCCACGTACCTGCGGCTGTGCGGGTACGACGCCGCCTACGCGCTCGACCGCGGGGTCGAGGCCGACGACCGGGTCCTGTCGCTCGCCGCGGCCGAGCGTCGCGTCCTCCTCACTCGGGACCGCGACCTGGCGGAGCGCGCGAGCACGACGGCCGACGCCGACCCACGGCCTGCGGCCGTCCTGCTCACCGAGCGCGACGTGATCGACCAGCTCCGCGAGCTCGACGCGGCCGGCCTCCCGGTCGAACTCGCCGACGAGCCGACGCGGTGCGGCTCGTGTAACGGCCCCGTCGAACGCGTCGGCGCCCCTGAGGCGAACGCCGCTCCGACCGACCCGCCCGACTACGTCCCGGACGACGTGGGTTCGGACCGGCCCGGGTGGCGCTGTACCGAGTGCGGGCAGTGGTTCTGGAAGGGCGGACACTGGGACGACGTCGCGGCGCGGCTGGACGACCTGTGAGCGTAACCGGTTTGCCCGCCCGTCGCGTACTCGCCGGCAATGGAACGCGAACGGGCAGTCGACCGCCTGGAGACGCTCGTCGACCGCGTCGCGAGCGAGCCGATGCCGGTGCCCGTCCGCGAGGTGTGGGCGTTCGGCGACGTCGCGCTCGGGCTCGACCCGGTCGAGCGCCTCGACGTCTACCTCACGAAGGACGTGATCATGGGCGGCGACAGCGACGCGGCCGCCGACTTCGAGGCCGAGTACGGCGTCAAAGGGGTTGGCACCACGGTCGACGCCGCGTGGGCCGAGGCGCACCCGGACCGCGTGCGCACGAGCGACAACGGGTACGCGGCGCCCGAGAAGTGCCTCGCGGCCGAACTCGTTCAGGACGACATGCCGATCCACCTCGAAGTGTGTAACGCGGGCTTCGAGGACAACGTCCGCCAGCGCCTGAAGGGGGCGCTCGCCCGCGACGCCTACGAGGAGGTGCTCGACCCCCGCGGCGTCTGCCTCTGGGTCGACGGCGAGCGCGACGACGAGGCGTTCGACCGCCTGCGCGAGGCCTCGCTCGCGATGCCGACGCTGCCCGCCGCGCTCGGGATGCTCGGCGCCGACGAGGACGCCGCGAACGCGGCCGCCGACGTGCTCAAACAGCAGCGAGCCGAGCAGGAGGGGGCCTCGGTGCGCGGCGACATGGTCTGATACGGACGCGCCGCGACGCTATTTATAAACGAAATGCGGTGGGGTGGCGCGTGCCTGCGAGCGGCCGCCGGGGGCGGCCGCGAGGAGCACGCGCGAGGGANGCCAGCGACGAGGCTGGGGAGGCGTGAGGTGCGGTGTTGCGCGGAAGGGGGCGGGACTCAAAGGGGCAGCCGCGAGGGGACCGTAGGCGACGCCAAGCACCGCAGCGAAGGAGCGGAGTGACTGAGCGAGGAGCGCAGCGAGCGTACGGTCCCCTCGCGGCTGGGGCTTTGGCAGTGTTTGCCGCCGATCCACGGTCAACCAGTTATAAACTACACTCGGAACCTGTCCCTCCGACTTATAAATAATCACCTACCCGATTCGATTCACGTGCTCTCTCACTCCACTCGTCCGACGGTCACGTCGAAGGGGACGTACTCGACGCGCTCGTACTCCTCGGCGCCGATGGCGTCGACGACTTCCCGGCCCATCTCCCGCCAGCGCCCGCGGAGGTCGTCGTAGGCCGCTTCGGAGGTCGCGGCCACCAGCTCGTCGCGGTGGTCGGCCAGCCCAGCGCCGGAGGCCTTCCGCGCCGCCGACCGCAGCGCGGCCTCGGCGTACGGCGGCTCGGTCCGCTTCTCGTGGACGTAGCGCCGCGTCCGCACGTCGACCAGCCCGGCCGCGTCGAACGCCTCGCGCACGCGGTCGCCGAGCGCGACGTCCGTCTCCACCCCGTCGACGTACGCCTCGCGCGCCTCCCGCTCCAGCCGCTCCTCGGCGTCGACCGACGACGCCACCCGCACGTCGGCGTTGTCCGGCTCGACCGCGGCGACGAGGTCCGAGGAGACGCGGGCGAGCTCCCGGACCGCCGCGGTCGGGTCCGGGAGGTTGATCAGCAGGGCCTGACAGACCGCGAGGTCGACCGCGTCGTCGCCGACCGGCAGCCGGGTCGCGTCGCCCGCGAGGTAGTCGATCCGCGCGCCGGCGTCCGTCCCCGGCTCCGCGTCGCGGGCGACCGAGAGGAGCTCGGGGTCGGCGTCGACGCCGATCACGGTCGCGCCCGCTTCCGTCGCCCCTCCGTCTCCCACGGCCCCGTCCGCCTCCGCGGCCAGCACGCGGGTCAGTTCCCCGGTGCCGCAGCCGACGTCGAGGACGCGCTCGCGGCTCGCCAGCTCCAGGTCAGCGAGCGCGTCGCGGCCGTCCTCCCACATCCCGCGGCGGGTGTGTTCGAGGTACTCGGCGGAGAAGCGTCGCACGGGCCCGCTTCGCGGCGGGCGAAAATAAACGTCCGGAGATCGGTCGGGCTCGGTCTCGCCGCGCGTCCCTCACTCGTCGCTGTCGGCGCTCCCGAACCCCAGCACGTCGGCGGCGAGGACGGCGGTCACGCCGGCGCAGTAGCCGACGAACGCGCTGGTGACCCCGATCGCGGCGAAGCTCACCGTCACGTCGCCGATCGCCGGGTTCCCGCCGTTGACGCCTGGGACGCCGACGAGCGTCCCGAGGAGGACGAACCCCCCGAGGACGAGCGCCGGCACGACGCCGACGGCCAGACACGCCGGCCCGCCGCAGCGCGCGTACGCCCCGGCGGCCGCGAGGGGCCCGGGCGCGTAGAACACCAGCAGCGGCAGGAGCCGGTCGGTCAGCGCCGTCGCCGTCGTGGCGCCCGCGGACTCGGCGACGAACGCGGCGACGAGCGCGAGCGCCACGACGCCGGCGAACCCGACCACCAGCCCGACCGCGCGGTCGCGGCGGCGTCCGAACAGCAACGCCTTCGTGGTGGGCATGTCCGTGGATCGCTCGCGGGATCACTTAAATCCGCGTCGGACGGACGGCGTCCTCGGCGGGAACAGAGACGGGGCCGCCGGGAACAAGCAGGCCTCAGTCGCGACGCAGCTCGCGCACCCGGTCGATGTTCCACGCGAAGCTCTTCCCGTCCTCCGTCGGCGTCTCCAAGGCGAGCGGCACGTCCGTCAGGTCCGGGTGGTTGAGGAACCGCTCCATCCCTGCCTCGCCGATGTGCCCCTCACCGATGTGGGCGTGCTCGTCCTTGTTGGTGCCGCACTCGTGTTTCGAGTCGTTGAGGTGGACGTACTCCAAGTGCTCCAGCCCGACCACGTCGTCGAACTCCCCTATCGTCTGATCGACGGCTTCGGGCGTCGAGAGGTCGTAGCCCGCCGCGAACGCGTGGGCGGTGTCGACGCAGACGTCGATGTCCGTCTCCGTGCGGTCGATGATCCCCGCGAGGTGCTCGAACTCGCCGCCGAGCTTCGTCCCCGCGCCGGCGTCGCTCTCGATCAGGATCGTGACGCCGTCGGGCACGTCGAGGTCGTCGATCACCGACGCGGCGTTGTCGAGGCCGCCCTCGACGCCGGCGCCCGTGTGCGCGCCGAGGTGGACGTTGACGTACGGAATCCCCAGCTTCTCGGCCGCGTCGACCTCCTTTTGCATCGAGTCGAGCGACTTCTCGCGGAGCCCCTCCTTCGGCGTACAGAGGTTCACGAGGTAGGAGGTGTGGATCACCCACGGCCCCTCCATGTCGCGTTCGGTGCCCTCGCGGAAGCGCTCGGCCTCCCCGTCGTCGATGTTCGGGTCCTGCCACACCTGCGGCGAGTGGGTGAATATCTGCCCGCAGTTGCCGCCGACCTCGACCTGATTCGCCACGGCGTTGTCCACGCCGCCGGCGATGGAGACGTGCGCGCCGACCTTGAGACTCATAGCGGATACAGGGGGGCGGCCGAAAAAGCCCCTTCGGAACCGGGCGGACGCCCCGTGACACCCGCCGAAGCCGCCTACGCGCCGCCGCTTCCGGGTCGCGTCCGGATCCACTCCTCGTCCCGGTACTTCTCCGCGACGAGCTCCTCGGCCCGCTCCAGCTCCGCGTCGGTCCACGACCCGTCCGCCTCGACGGTCGCGTCCGGCGCCGCGCTCGCCCAGTCGGAAAGCGCCGCCTCGACGGCCGCGACCGCGTCGGGGCGGTCGACGTCGACCAGCTCGTCCATCCCGACGACGCGGTCGCGGAACGCCTCGGTCGCCACCGGCGGATCGGCGAACACGCCGAGATGGCGGTCCGCGTCGACCGAGAACGTCAGCGACCCGTGTTGGATCACCGCCTCCCGCTTGCGGTACTGCGCGTTGCCGGCGATCTTTCGGCGTCGATCGCCTTCGGGACCCTGCGCCACCACGTCGTGCGCCGGGTGGAGTTCCCGGAGGTAGCAGGCGGGGTGGTACAGCTCCGGCATCGGCTCGTCGACGTAGTCGGTGTCGACCCCGAGCCGGCCGAACGCGTCGAGGACGGGTTCACAGAGGAGGTGGTAGCAGTCGAGGAGTTCGCCCGGCACCGTCTCGGCGGGGACCGCGATCGAGTACGCGACGTCTCCGCGCATGTCGTGGTAAATTCCGCCGCCCCCCGTCTGTCGGCGGGTCACGTCGATCCCTTCGCGCTCGCAGAACGCCCAGTCCACCGTCTCCGGGTCCTGGTGGCGGCCGAGGGTGAGACAGCTCGGCTCCCAGCGGTAGGTGCGCAGGGTGGCCGGGCCGCCCGCCGCGGCGGTCTCGGCGGCGACCTCGTCGAGCGCCATTTGCATCGGGCCGGGGCGGGCCTCCTCGCGGATCAGCCGCCAGTCGACGGCGGGCGCGGTCATACCGTTCTCCTCGGGCGCCGCTCCGAAAGCGGTTGCGCTCGGCCCCGCGCCCGGCCTGAATCGGATTTCCTATCGCGGCATACGCTATATCGGCCGCTCCCGCCGAACGCGCGTCCCTTTTACGAATCGCCGGAGTAGGGGCGCGTATGGTGCGAAACGTCGCCGGCGACATGGCGGAGCTCGACCCCGAGGACTTCTACCTCCTCTCGGGCGTCGAGCAGGGGATGCGCTTCTCGGAGTGGGTCCGCCGCGACAAGCTCCCGGACTACGCCGACCTCACGCGCGAGGAGGTCGACTACCGGATCGACCGGTGTCTCGACCGCGAGCTGATCGAGCGGAAGACGATCCAGTACGAGGGGTACCAGCTCACCTTCGAGGGGTACGACGCCCTGGCGCTCCGGACGTTCGCCGAGCGCGAGACCATCGACGGCGTGGGATCCCCCCTGGGGCTCGGGAAGGAGGGCGACGTGTACGAGGCGCAGTCGTTCCGACCGCTCGCCCTGAAGTACCACCGCGAGGGGTACACCAACTTCCGCGAGGTGAACCGCGAGCGCGAGTACACCGCCGACCGCGACCACGTCTCGTGGCTCTACACCGCGCGCAAGGCGGCCGAACGCGAGTACGAGGCGATGGAGGAGCTGTACCCCGACGTGAGCGTCCCGCGACCGGTCGATCACAACCGGCACGCCATCGTGATGGAGAAGTTCGCGGGCGTCGAGCTCTCGCGCGCGACACTCGACCCCGAGCAGGCGGTCGGCGTCCTCGACCTGATCCTGCGCGAGCTCGCGACGGCCTACGACCTCGGCTGGGTCCACGCCGACGCCTCCGAACACAACGTCGCGGTCGCCGAGAGCGGGATCACGATCTTCGACTGGCCGCAGGCGGTGTCCGTCGACCACGAGAACGCCCGGGAGTTCCTCGAACGCGACGTCGAGAACCTCATGCGATACTTCGCTCGGAAATATCCCCACGAGGTGCCCCGAGACGCCGAAACCGACGGAATCGCCGCCGCTATCGCCGACGGCTCGTTCGAGAGCGTTCGGGGGTTCGGCGCCGAGTAAATCGTATAACGCGATACGAAATCTGTCTCCCGGCGATTCAGAAATTCGCGGGCTCGTCGCCTGTCGCCCTCCGGGCGCGTTTCCGTCCCGCGTTGCGGCACCTTATCGCCTCGCCGGCCGCCCGACAGGTCTCCGTCGCGGGCCGCGCGCTCGGCCACCGCCAGCGGGCGCCGAGAGTTTAGGGCCGCCTAAGCTTCGAAACTGCTTTAAATCTTTAGGGTGGCCTAAACCGTATGGACCAAGACGCGGACCGACCCGTCGGCACGCGACGCGACGCGATCAGGTACGCCGGCGCCGTCGCCGGTGCGGGACTGCTCGCAGGGTGTAGCGGGCGGGAGGCGGCGCCGAGCGGGTCCGGGGACGGGCACGGATCGGCGGGCGGCGGTTCCGGCGGCGACTCGTCGGACGGGGACGCGAACGCGGACTCGTACACGGCCGCGATGGCGCCGGCCGGCGAGGTCTCCTTCGACGCGGTCCCGGAGGACGTCATGGTGTACAGCCTGTTGTACGCCGACTTGGCGGTGGCGCTCGGTCACGGCGACGCGGTCAACTCCCTCGGCTTCGACGCCGACGCGGGCGGGAACACGCTCGACGCCTACTACGCGGCCCTCGACGGCGTCTCCTTCGACCGCGAGGGGCTGACGCAGCTCAACGCCGGCTCGGGCGGCGGCATCTCCGTCGACCGCGAGCTCCTCTACGAGCTCGACTCCGACCTCCACCTCGCGGACCCGGCCCTGTTCGCCTCCTTCGACGGCTGGGACGAGGACGACGTGACCGAGATCCGGGACAGGGTCGGACCGTGGTTCGGGAACGTCTACAGCCGTCGACACGCCGAGCCGCCCGAGCCGTACCGCGACCGGTACGAGTACTACGCCCTCCCCGAGATCGGCGAGCGGGTCGCCGCCGCGTTCCGCGAGGAGGAGCGGTTCGCCGCGCTCGACGCGGTCCGCGAGGACCTGGTCGAGACGATCCGGAGCGACCTCCCGCCGGAGTCGGAGCGCCCGACGGTCGCCGCGCTCATCTACATGGACGGTACCTACTACCCCTCCCGGACCGACGAGCCGGGGTTCGCGAACGCGCACGTGCGCCCGTTCGAGGTCCCGGACGCCTTCGCCGCCGAAGAGGTCACCTACGAGACCGCCTACGACCACGAGCAGCTGCTGGAGGTCGACCCCGACGTAATCCTCCACCAGTACGGGATCGCCTCCTACTACGACGTGGGGGCGATCCGCGAGGAGCTGTCCGACCACCCGGTCGCCGGCGAGTTCGCGGCGATAGCGAACGACCGCTTCTACCCCTCCGGCGACCCGGTCCAGGGGCCGATCATGAACCTGTTCCAGCTGGAGATGACCGCGAAACAGCTGTTCCCCGACCGGTTCGGCGAGTGGCCGGGCTACGAGCACGGCGACGACTATCCCGAGATCCCCGCCGACGAGCGCCTGTTCGATCGCGACGAGGTCGCCTCGATCGTCGCCGGAGGAACGGAATGAGCGCCGCGGTCGATCGCGACGTGGTCGTGGTCGGGTGCGGGCCCGCCGGCTGCGCCGCCGCGGTGTTCGCCGCGCGCGACGGCCTCGACGTCGCCGTCTTCGACCGCGGCCGGTCGTCGCTCGCGCAGTGCGCGCACCTGGAGAACTACCCCGGGTTCCCGGCCGGTATCGACGCCGGGACGCTCTCCGAACTCATGCGCGAGCAGACCGAGCGGGCGGGCTGTGCGGTCGTTGACGACCTCGTCGAGTCCGTCGAGCGCGCGGCGGGCGACGCGGACGACTCCGACAGTCCCGGCGACGATCCCGACGGACCGCAGTTCGTCGTCACCCCGCAGGCGGGCGAGCCGGTCACCGCTCGCCGGGTGATCGCGGCGACGCGCTACGACGGCGAGTACCTCCGCGGGCTCGACGACGACGACGCGATGTTCGAGGTCCATGACCACGGCGGCGAGAGGCACGAACACTTCGACCGGGAGTACGCCGACCGCGACGGGGCGACGCCCGTCGACGGGCTGTACGTCGCGTCCCCCTCGGACGCCGACCGCCAGGCGATCACGGCCGCGGGCCGGGGCGCACGGGTCGGCAAGCGGGCCGTCGCCGACGCCCGGATCGACGACGGCTGGTGGCGCGAGGCGGCCGAGGGTGTCGACTGGGTCCGCCGCGAGGCCGAACTCGACGACGAGTGGGCCGACCGCGACCGCTGGGTCGAGTGGTTCGACGCGGAGCACGCCGACGGTCCGGTCGCCCCCGACTCGGAGCGGTTCGCGCGCGTCCGCGAGGCCGCGGTCGACGACCTGCTAGCGGCGTACGTCGACGCCGACGAGGAACGGACCCGCGCCGCCGCCGGTCACCGGGCGCTCGCCGAACACCTCGACCCCGACGCGGTCGTGGAGGCGCACGGGGCCGACGCACTGCTCGGCGCGATGGACGACGAGGCGATCGCGGCGTACGCGGGCGACGGAGGGCCGGACGCACCGCAGGCCGACGGGGGATCCCGATGAGCGGCGAGCGACCGGCGAGCGACGGGGGGCCCCGATGAGCGGCGAGCGACCGGCGAGCGACGGGGGATCGGTGACCGGCGACGAGGGCCGGCGGATCGGCGGCGGGTCCGCCGCGCGTCGACCGGCCGAAGGGGGGCGACTCGGGTGGCTGTTCGAGCCGCGGCTGTTGGCCGTCGCCGCCGCGAGCCTCCTGCTGGTCGTCGTCGCGGGGCTCGTTCAGGTGAGCTTCGGGGCGTACTCGATGTCGGCCGGCCAGGCGTGGCGGGCCGTCCTCGACCCCGCCGTCATACTCGATCCGCGGTGGCTGCTCAACTTCCTCCTCGGTGAGGGGCTGATGCGGACCGTCACTGGGTTTCAGGGAGAGCTGCCCGAGCTCGCACACGAGACGCTCATCGTCTGGAACATCCGCCTGCCGCGGGTGCTCGTCGCCGTCGTCGTCGGGATGAACCTCGCTGTTTCGGGGGCCATCTTCCAGGCGGTGACGCGGAACGAACTCGCCAGTCCGTTCATCCTCGGGGTCTCCTCCGGCGCGGGGCTGACCATCCTGCTCACGCTCGTCGTGTTCGGCGGGCTCTCGGCGTTCCTCCCGCTGATCGCGGCGCTGGGCGGATCGGTCGCGTTCCTGATCGTCTACGCTATCGCGTGGAAGAACGGGACGAGCCCGGTCCGACTCGTGCTCGCGGGCGTGATCGTCGGCACCGTCTTCAACAGCCTCCAGACGGGGCTGTTCTTCTTCGCGGACGACATCGGCGTCGTCCAGTCGGCGATCCAGTGGACGACCGGGTCGCTGACCGGGACCGACTGGGAGCAGGTCCGGACGGCGCTCCCGTGGACCCTCGTGGCGGTGGTGCTGTCGCTCGCGGGGTCGCGGCAGCTGAACCTCCTCCTCCTCGGCGAGCAGACGGCGAAGTCGCTGGGGATGTCGATAGAGCGGGTGCGGTTCGGGCTCTCCGGCGTCGCCGTGCTGGCGGCGGCCGCCAGCATCGCGGTGGCGGGGATCGTGAGCTTCGTGGGGCTCATCGTCCCGCACGTCGTCCGGAACCTCGTCGGCAGCGACTACAAGCGGGTGATCGTCGGCTGCCTGTTCGTCGGTCCGGCGCTGATGGTCGGCGCCGACGTCGGGGCGCGCCTCGGGATGAGCGTGCTCACGGGCGCCGACGCGCAGATCCCGGTGGGGATCGTCACCGGGCTGGTCGGCGGGCCGTACTTCCTGTACCTGATGCGGCGACGGCAGAACATGGGTGACCTCTGAATGACCATTTTCGGCGCGAACGCGACCGAGTCGGAGGAACAGAGCGGCGCGACCGAACCGAACGGCGCGGCGGAACCGACCGGGGGGAACGGGCCGCGCGGCGCGGCCGAACCGAGCGGCGCGGGCGGGGCGACCGACGCGAGCGACCTCGACGCCGAGGACCTCGTGTTGGGCTACCCGACGGCCCCCGAGCCGGTGATCGACGGCGAGTCGATCGCGGCCGAGCCGGGCGCGGTGACCGCGCTCGTCGGGCCGAACGGGTCCGGGAAGAGCACCCTCCTGAAGGGGCTCGCCGACCAGATCGAACCCGACGACGGCTCGGTCCTGCTCGACGGGCGCGACGTCCGCTCGCTGGACACGAAGGCGCTCGCGAAGCAGCTCGGCCTGCTCTCGCAGGAGAGCACCTCGCCGGACAGCATCACCGTCGAGGACCTCGTGTACCACGGCCGCTACCCGCACCGCGGGTTCTTCGAGCGGACGACCGCCGAGGACGCCCGGGCGGTCGAGCGCGCGATCGACTTGGCGGGCTGCGGCCACCTGCGCGACCGCGAGGTCGGGAGCCTCAGCGGCGGACAGAAGCAGCTGGCGTGGATCGCGATGGTACTCGCGCAGGACACCGACGTGCTCCTGCTCGACGAGCCGACGACGTTCCTCGATTTGCACCATCAGATGGAGGTGATGGAGATCATCGAAACGCTGCGCGACGAGAGCGACGTCACCGTCGTCGTCGTCCTCCACGACATCGAGCAGGCCGCGCGGCTCGCCGACCGCGTGGTCGCGCTCGCGGACGGCGAGATACGGGCCAGCGGCCCGCCCGAGGCGGTCGTCACCGAGGAGCTGCTCTCCGACGTGTTCCGCGTCGACGCCGAGGTCGTGGACACCGACCGCGGCCCGCGAGTGACGCCGATCCGCGCGCGTCACGAGGAGTAGTCGACGGGCCTGCGGGGACCGGCGCGCCACTCGATTTTAGGGCTGCCTAAAGATCGGAACGGTTAACTTATTTTAGGCGGACCTAAAAATATGCCCAGAGAGGACGCGGCACCCGGGGTATCGACCCGCAGAGCGTTCGCGAAGTACGGCGGCACCGTCGCCCTCGGCGGTCTGCTCGCCGGATGTACCGGCGGCGACGCGGAGTCCGATCCGGCCGGCGGCGACGGCGGCGACAACGGATCGGCGGGCGGCGAGTCCGGCGGTTCGGACGGCTCCTCGACCGACGCCGGCGACGGGAGCTACACCGCGTCCATCTCGCCGACCGGCGAGGTGACGTTCGAGTCGCCGCCGGAGACGGTGTTCACCCGTCTCACCCACCACGCAGACATGGCGTTCGCGCTGGGGCGGAGCGACGGGCTCACCGCGATGCACGCACCGGACTACTACGACGGCCTCTGGAACCAGTTCGTCGCGCGCCTCCCCGGCGTCTCCCTCGACTGGTCCGGGCTCTACTCCTCGTGGCAGCCGGACAAGGAGAAGCTGTACGAACTAAACAGCGACGTCCACCTCGCCGACCCGGCGTGGATCACCCGGCAGGAGGCGTGGAGCCGCGAGGACATCGACGAGATCGCCGAGCGCGTCTCGCCGTGGTTCGGCAACTCGCTCTCCGACCGGCATCAGGAGCCGACGGGCGAGTGGGCCGACGGCTACCAGTACTACGGCCTCTGGGAGCAGTTCGAGATCGTCGCCGACGCGTTCCGGGAGCGCGAGCGCTACGAGGCGCTCGCGGCTGTCCGCGAGGACCTCCTCGGGACGATCGACGAGCGGCTTCCGCCGGAGGAGGAGCGCCCGACCGCGATCATGGTCGCGGCCGCCGACATCGAGGAGATCTACGCGTACACGCTGAGCAACCCCGGGTTCCTCACGTCGCACACGCGCCCGCTCGGGCCGCGCGACGCCTTCGAGGGGAGCATCGAGTCCGGCACGGTCGTCGACTTCGAGACGATACTGGAGGCGGACCCCGACGTCATCCTCTACCTGGGCGGCTTCGAGCCGGGAACCGACATGGCCGGCCGGCGGACCGCCTTCGAGGAGGACCCCGTCGGCTCGGAGGTCACCGCGGTGAAGAACGACCGGATCCACCCGCAGGGCGCCCGGTATCAGGGACCGATCCTCAACCTGTTCCAGCTGGAGATGACCGCGAAGCAGCTCTACCCCGACGCGTTCGGCGAGTGGCCGCGCTACGAGGAGGGCCCGTACCCGGAGATCCCGGCGGACGAGCGGCTGTTCGACCGGCAGCGCGTCGCCGACGTCATCAACGGGGACCTGTAGATGCGCGCCCGCGAGTGGGCCGTCGCGGCGACCTACGGCGACCCGACGGACTACGACGTCCCGGCGCTGCCGACCTGGCGCGTCGAGCGCGGGGATGGCGGCGAGGTCGCGTTCGCAGCGACCGACCGCGACGAGCCCTTCATCGCCGCGGACCGGCCGGTTCGGGTGCGCCGGTGACCGGGGGAGCGTCGAGCGCTCCGGCGCGGCCGACCGACGCCGCCGACCGCTCGGATCGCTCCCCTGACGCGCCCCGCGACCGAAGGCCGTATCTCGTCGCGGCCGCGTCGAGGGGTATGGATTCGAACCACGATCGGACCGGCGACGCCTCCGGACGGAGACGGGTGATCGACGGATGACGGCGGACGCGACCGACCCAGCCGAGGGCCCGAACGCCTCGACCGACGACCGGCCGGCCGCGCGCGACGTGGTGGTCGTCGGCGGCGGGGTCGCCGGCCTCTCGGCGGCCGTCTACACCGCCCGGCAGGGCCTCGACACGCTCGTCGTCGACCCCGGCGGCTCGGTCCTCCGGCGCAACGCGCGCCTGGAGAACTTCCCCGGCTTCCCGCTCGGCGTCGACGCGCGTCGACTGCTCGACCTGCTGGGCGAGCAGGCGGAGACCGCCGGCGCGGACCGCCTCGACGCCCGCGTCACGCGGATCTCGCTCGCTCGCGAGGGCTCCGACGCGGACGCCGGCGACGCGGAAGCAACCGCGCGCTTCGCCGTGACCACCGACGAGGGCGACCGGATCCGGGCGCGGCACGTCGTCGCCGCGACGAAGAACGAGGTGGGCTACCTGGAGGGGCTCGACGGCGTCGCGATCGTCGACCGCGGAAAGGCGTACGTCGACGCAGACGAGCGCGGCCGGACCGGGGTCGACGGGCTGTACGCGGCGGGGCGGCTCGCCCGCAAGCCCCATCAGGCGGCGGTGTGCGCGGGTCACGGCGCCGAGGTCGCGGTGACGCTCCTCGAGGAAGCGGAGACCCCGTTCTACCACGACTGGGTCGCGCCCGAGGGGTACTTCACCGACCGCGGCCGCGACGTGCCGCCGGGCTGCGAGGAGATCGACGACGAGGAACGCCGGGCACGCGAGGCCGCCGCGCTCGACGCGACGCGCGACCGGTTCGCCGAGCCGCACCCCGATCCGCAGGAGACGCACCCGAGCCTGGAGGACTGACCGCACGCAACCACCCACCCAACCGTGATCGGAACCACGCTACTCGACATCGCGGACCACATCGAATCGCTCGCGGGCGAGGACGGCGAGTTCTCGCTCGTCTGCGCCCGGTACGGCGACCGGCCGGTCCCGGCCGCGGGGCTGCGCTTCGAGGGCCGCGAGACAGCCCGCGCGGCGGCCCGGGCGACCGAGCAGTACCGCGACACGCTCCGTCGGTACGACCCCGAACTCCCCTTCTACGACGTGATCGTCAGACAGGAGTTCGCGGAGCCGCCGTCGCGGTCGACGGGGCGGGACGACGGGGCACGGGCGCCTGCCCCCGACGATCCCGAGACGTTCGCCCCCGACGACGGCGAGGAGCCGCCCGACGAGCTGTCGGATCGGATCGTCGACGGCACCGCCCACCGCCGGGCCGGCGGCGACGAGGGGTCGACGGACCGCCGACCCGCGGACGAAGCCGGGGGGCGCGGCCGGGCCCGCGACCGCGTCGAGTTCTGTCACGCGGCGGCCGCGGCGACGTTCGAGGCGCTCTCCGCCGGGGGCCACGACCGCGCCGAGTCGGCGGTCATGGACGCGTACTTCTCGCACGCCGAGCGCGTCTCCGACCCCGACGACCTCTGTCTCTGTCTGCTCGAGGCGACGGCGGCCGCGCTCGACCGACACCTCGGCCCGACGGCGCAGGCGGCGGTGTTGGCCGACGCCGCCGAGCGCCTCCCCGACCCGCCGGAGCCGTCCGCGGCCGATCCGGTCGGCGCGGCGTTCGACCGCCTCGCGGCCGTTGGCCTCGTCGAGGGCTACGAGCGCGCGGGCGACGCGGGACCGGCCTCGGAAGCCGGGGGGCCCGACGACGCGACGGTGCGGATCAGCGGGTACGCGCTGTCGCCCACGGACGGGCGGGTCGCGACGCTCCCGGCCGCGCTGGAGGTGTGCCGCCGGGACCCGCGGGGCCGCATCGCCGGGACCGCCCTCCTCGCGGCGGCCGGCGACTCGGCCGGCTCGGACTGGTGGGTCAGGGTCGACCCGCAGGCCCCCTCCCTCGACGGCGGTCCGTCGACCGCGTCGGTTCCCGCGGGGAACTGACCGCCGGCTTGGCGACGCGCCGACCGCCGGCTTGGCGACGCGCCGACCGCCGCCGATCCGGATCTCCGTGCCCGGGCTTCTCGCGCCCCGGCGCTTGCGTCTCAGCCTCCTACGGTCCGGCTTCGCGTGTCCCGGCGTCCGCGTCGCCGCCTACTCCTCGTCGGGCTCGATCCGCACGAGGTCGGCCTCGACGTCCTCGACGAACGCGCCCTGCCCCCCGACGGTGACCTCGCCGTCGTCGGTCTCGACGACGAGCGAGTGCTCGACCGGGAACTCGTTGTTCGTCGGCTCCACCATCCCCTGTCTCGTCTCGACGACGCGGCCGACGACCTCGGCCGGCTCGTCGTCGTCCGTCCACCGGCCGCCGACGGTCACCCGCGGCGGGTCGCCGGCGCGGAGCCGCAGCGTCGCCTGGAGGACGGTGTGCCTGAAGTCGGTGTACTCGGCCGGGAGCGGCGCCGGGTCGGCGACGGCGAGCTCGGTCGCGGCGGGCCAGTAGTTCCCGAGGAAGGAGCCGACGATCACCGGCGCGAGCTGCTCCTGCGCGAAGGCGATGGCCTGCCGGTCGGTCGTCGACCGCCGGAGGAGCTCCGGCGGGGAGACGACGCCGGCCGCGGAGTCGACCGTGAGCAGGGTCGGCATCGCCTCGCCCCACGTCCGGACGACGTTCGCGACGCCCGCCAGCCCGGGGTCGTCCGCGTCGAGGTCCGCGGCCGCGTCGGAGACCACGAGGAGGACGAGGACGCCGCGGTCGACCGCGTCGACGAGCGCCTCCCGCACCTCGGGGAGCTGCTTCGCGGTGATCGACAGCGCCACCTCGCTTTCGGCGTCCGCGAGCAGCGAGCGGATCCGCTTGATCACGGTGGCCCGCGACTTGATCACCTCGAACTGCTCGGCCTGGCGCTCCACGCGGGAGTACCGCTCCGCCAGCCCGGGCCGCATCGCGTCCACGTCGGACCGGAGCCGGTCTATCACCTCGTCCGGCGGGTTCGCGCGGATCGTCGTCGGCACGACGTGGTCGTTCACCTCGACGAAGCCGCGCTCCGCCAGCGACTCGCTCACGCTGTAGACGTACCGCTTCGAGACGCCCGCCGCGTCGGCGACGGTGCTCGCCTTCGCCTCGCCGTGTTCCAGCAGACTGAGATAGGTGTCGACCTCCTTGTCCGAGAGCCCGAACCGACGGAGGAGGTCTGTCAGCGTCCGGTCGTCCATACGAACGCCTCTTCCGAGCGACACTTATAAGAGTCGGTCCGGGGCGGCTTCGCCGCTCCGCGACCGACCGCCGGCGGCCGACCGGTCAGCGGAGGACGGCGACCGCGTCGACCGCGACCCGAGCCTCGCCGTCGCCGTCGCGTTCCGCCGCGCTCCCGTCCCCGAACAGGTCCGCCTCGACCTCCTCGGGCACGGCGACCGTCGCCGGCTCGTCGGCGAAGTTGACGACGACGAGCAGGGGATCGCCGTCCGCGGCGTCGACCCCGCCGTCGACTTCGCCTTCCTCCGGCGGCGTCCGCTCGTAGGCGGTCACGCGCTCGGCGTCGCCCTCCACGACGCGCACGTCCGCCGCGCGGCCGTCGAAGTCGACCGCGCCCGTCCGCAGGACCGGTTCGGCCGCGCGCAGCGCGGCCAGTTCGCGGTGGAACTCGGTGAGGGCGTTGTCGCCGTCGTGCCACCGGATCGGGCCCCGGTACGTCTCGTTGCCGCGCTCCTGCCCGGCGTAGATCATCGGCGCGCCCGGCAGCGTGAACGTCACGGCCGCGGCCGCGCGGAGCGCGTCTCGGCCGTACTCGGCGAGATAGCGGTCCTCGTCGTGGTTCTCGACGTAGCGCATCTGGGCAGCGGGGTCGTCGAAGCCGAGCCACTCGCCGCGCGCGAGCGCCGTTTCGACCGCGTCGGCCGGCTTCTCGCCCGCGCCGATCGCGCGGAGCGCCTCGTACAGCGAGGTGTCGTAGTGGCGGTGGAACTCTCCCTCGCCGTAGAACGGGTCGTGTGGGAGGGTCTCGTCGAGGAGGAGCACGTCCTCGGGGACGCGGTCGGCGACCTCCTTCCAGAAGCCGTGCGGGACGCCCCACGCCACGTCGGCGCGGAACCCGTCGACGACGCCGGCCCACTCGTCGATCACGTCGAGCAGCCACTCGCGGACCGTCGGGCTGTCGTAGTTGAGGTTCGGGATGCGGCCCCACTCGAAGTAGTAGTCGGGCGCCGCGCCCCCGTCGAGTTCGGCCCAGTCGATCCCGGTCACGTCGGCGGCCGCGTCGGTCCGGCGGTAGTGGTCGGCGTACGCGTCGACGCCGGCCGAGTGGAGATGGAAGGCGGGGTGGTCGCGAGAGGTGTGGTTGATCACGAGATCGAAGACGACGCGGATCCCGGCGTCGTGGCAGGCGTCGACGAGCGACGCGAACGCCTCGCGGGAGCCGAGATCGCTCGCGGTGTCGTAGTAGTCGGTGACGTGGTAGCCGTGCTCCGTCGGTGAGGCGAGGACGGGGGTGAGCCAGAGGGCGTCGACCCCGAGGTGTTCCAGGTACTCGACCCGACGCTCGATCTCCGCGAACGTCGTCGGCAGCGTGTCGCCCGCGAACGACCGCACGAACACCTCGTAGATCGTCGGCGACTCCGCCCACTCGGGCGTCGGGTTCGGGTCGGTGACCGCGACCGACCCGCCGACGTCGCCGCTCGATACCTCCGCGTCGCTCTCCCCGCCCTCCCCCGTCTCGATCCGCACCGTCTCCGCGGCCCCGTACCGCTCGCCGTGCGGGACCGCGCGGACCCGGACCGAGTCGGGGAGCTCGCCGAGCGGGACCGTGAGCGTCCGGCCGTCAGCGCGCGACTCGATCGCCGCGACCGTCTCCGGGTCGGCGTCCCGGTCGTCGACGAGGAACGTCGCGTCGAGCGCGTCCGGGTCGCCGCCGCGCTCGACGTCGTCGATCGCCGGCGCGGGGTCGACCACGGCCGTCAGGCGGAGCCGGTCGCCCTCCGCCGGGTCGTCGGGTTCATCGGCCTCGACGACGGTCGCGTCCAGCGAGAGCCGCGGTCGGCCCGGGCCCGGCACCTCACACTCCCCGTGGTACGCCGCCGAGCGGTCGCCGTCGGGGACGAAGCCGAAGCCGTGGCTGCCCGGCGGGACGCGCACCGACGCGACCCACTCGTCGCCGTCGCGCTCGGCCCGGTCGAGGGCGAGCCGGTTCTCGTTGTGGGGCCACAGGAGGGAGACGCGGTCGACCTCGCCGTCCTCGACGGAGAGGTCGTCGACCGGCACGCGGATCTCCGCCTCGCGGCGCTCGTCGGGGAAGACCCGCACGCGCTGGCGGTGGGTCCCGTCCGGCGCGTCGAGCGCGAGGACGTAGGTCCCGGGCGCGTCCGGATCGAGGTGGACGACGGGGTCGTCGTCGCGGCTCGTCTCGCTCGCGCGCAGCACCGCCGTCGAATCGGCGGGAGCGGCCGCGTCCGTCGCCGAGCTATCCGAACCGGCCGCGGTCGCCGAGCTCGGTGGACCGGTCGCGTTCGGGTCCGGACCGTCTCCGGGGGAGAGGTCGCTCTCGGCGGGCGCGTCGCGGACGGTCCAGCGGTAGGTCCCGTCGGGGTCGGGTGACCGCGGCGCCAGCTCGACGGGCTCGCCGACGCTCGTCGTTCGCGGGGGGCCGGGTTCGTGCACGCCCCGCCTCTCGTCGCGCCGCGGTTTGAGGGTTTCCGTTCGCCAAACGAGTGAACAATAATTACACCAAAGGTTCATGTCGCCCGGTGGCGTGTGTTCGCGTAATGCAGCTCCGCGACGCGCTCGATGACTACAAGCGCCACGCCGGTGACGGGACGCGCTTCCCCGGCGAGCGGCGCACCGTCTCCGGTCGGTTTTCGGGCGGCGACGGCCGGCTCGTCCACGTCGGCGACGACGGCGAACTCCGCGACTTCGGCTACCCGCTCACCGGTCGGACCGGACTCGTCAGGTCCCGGATCGGGCTCGCCGTCGGCGACGAGGTCGCGTGGCTCGACGAGGCCGAGACGACCCAGCGGTACGTCGGCGACACCGCGCTGGTCGAGACGGTCCACGAGACGCCGCGCGCGACGGTGACGCGCCACGACGTCACGCTCGGCGACGCGCACCTCACCCGGGCGTCGGTCGAGTTCGGCGAGGAAGCGTCGGGCGAGGACGGCACCACCGGCGGCGACGCCGCCGGCCCTGAGGACGCCTCGCTCGTCGTCTACGCCCGCTTCGCGCCCGACGGCCGCGACGACCGGGTTGGGCAGCTCCGCTACGACGACGCCGTCGAGGTGTACCACGCCGACGAGCACGACTTCCTCGCGAGCGCGACCGGCTTCGCCGACCTCCGCGGCCAGCTCCCCGCGACGTTCCCGGAACTGCTCGCCGACGACCCGACCGACCTCCCGCGCGACCGCGACGGCGACCGGTACGAGGAGGAGCGCCTCTCCGGCGAGGTGATCGCCGACGTGCCGTTCGCGGACGGCGTCGCGACCGTCGCCACGCTCCTGACGGACCGCGCGGAGACCGACCGCGAGGCGGCCCGCGAGCGGCTCGACGAGCTCTTCGCCGACCTCGACAGCGTCGACGCGCTCGCGGACGCGGCCGCCGACTCGCTCCCCGCGGTCCCCGAGTCCGCGCCCGCCCGCGACTCCGTGGTCGCCGACCTTCGCGTCCTCTCGCTGCTCTCTTCTCCCTCCGGGCTCCGGATCGCGGGGCCGGACTTCGACCCCTACTACGAGCACTCCGGCGGCTACGGCTACACGTGGTTCCGCGACGACGCGGAGATCTCCGGGTTCCTCCTCGGCGCGGCCGACGCGGTCGGCGTCGACCTCGACGACTGGCACGCCCGCTCCGCCCGGATGTACGTCGCCACGCAGCGCCCCGACGGCTCCTGGCCTCACCGGGTGTGGCCCCGCGACGGCGCGCTCGCGCCCGGGTGGGCGAACGCCCGCATCGAGGACGGGCCGGACGTCGACTACCAGGCCGACCAGACCGGCAGCGTCGTCGCGTACCTCGCCCGGGCCCGCGCCGCCGGCGTCGACGTCGACGGGCTGGACGCGACCCTCGTCGCCGCGCTCGCCGGGCTCGACCGAACGCTCGAACCGGACGGCCGCCCCGTCGTCTGCCAGAACGCGTGGGAGGACTCCGCCGGGCGGTTCACGCACACCGCCGCGACGTTCCTGGAGGCGTACAGCGAGCTCGGCCGCCGCGGCGAGGGGCTCGCCGTCGACGCGCTCGACGACCCCGACGCCGTGCCCGGCGCCGACGCGCTCCCCGAGGACCTCGTCGCGCACGCCCGCGACCGGGCCCGCGAGGTGTACGACGCGCTCGACGACCTCTGGGTGCCCGAGCGCGGCTGTTACGCGGTCCGCGAGACGCTCGACGGCGGGATCGACGACCGGCTCGACTCCGCGACGCTGGCGCTCGCGGCCGCGCACCGCTCGTACGACGCGGTCGGCCCGGTCGACGACGAGCGCCTCGACCGGCTGGTCTCGCACGTCGAGACGGTCGTCGACGGGCTCTCCCACGAGACCGACGACATCGCCGGGTTGATCCGCTACGAGGGCGACGGCTGGCGACGGGCGGACCAGCTCTCCGAGAAGGTGTGGACCGTCTCGACCGCGTGGGGCGCGAACGCCTGCGCGGAGCTCGCGGCCCTGCTCGCGGCGCACGACGACCCGCGCGCCGCCGAGATGGTCGAACGCGCCCGCGACCTGCTCTCGCTCGTCTCGCCCGGCGGCTCCCTCTGCGAGCCGACGACGTACCTCCCCGAGCAGTTCTTCGACGACGGGACGCCCGACAGCGCGACCCCGCTCGGCTGGCCGCACGCGATCCGGCTGGCGACGGTCGCGCTGCTCGACGACGAGCTGCCGCAGTTCGCCGACCCCGCCGCCGCGGACGACGACTGACCGGACCTCGGCGACTATTTATAAATGACCAGTGCGGTCGGCGCGTGCCTCCGAGTGGCCGCCGAAAGCGGCCGCGAGGAGCACGCGCGAGGGAGTCGGCGGTCCGGAGCGAAGCGAAGGACCGCCGACGAGGCTGGGGAGGTGTGAGGTGCGGTCGCTGTGCGGTTGCCGTGCGGTGGGGGCGGGATTCAAAGGGGCAGCCGCGAGGCGGACGCAGGCGACGTAAGCACCGCAACGAGGGAGCGAACAGAGTGAGCGACCGAGTGAGGAGCGCAGCGAGCGTGCGTCCGCCTCGCGGCTGGGGCTTTGGCGGTGTTCGCTGTCGATCCACCGTCGACTATTTATAAGCGAGCGGCTGGCGTTCTGGAAGTGATTACCGCCGCTCCGCTCACAACGATTTATAAATAGAAACCGAAAACACGACAAACCCGATATTATCGCCACTCGTCGCGGGAGACGCAGTCTGACTCGCGGACCGTGATCCACCGGGTGGTCCGCTCGTCCGGGTCGACGTCCCGCTCGAAGAACGTCACCTCGCCGCCGTCGTCGCCGTCGGTCCGTTTACAGACGAGCGCCGGCGACCCGTCGCGAACACGTGCGGATGACGTGGACGTGGACATACGTCACGCTTCGCGCCCGATCGGATAATAACTGTTGGTTTCGGACGTGAGAAAATACACACTACAGTAGTAGTTAACGTCTGACCGGCACGCCGCGTTCAGCGGCGCACCGGCACGCCGCGCTCGTCGAGGTACGCCTTCGTCTCCTCGATGGAGTAGTCGCCGAAGTGGAAGATGGAGGCCGCGAGCCCGGCGTCCGCGTTCGCCTCGGTGAACACGTCATACATGTCCTCGGGGCTCCCGCAGCCGGAGGAGGCGATGAGGGGGGTCGAGACGGCCTCGCCGACTGCCTTCATCAGGGGGATGTCGTAGCCGTCCTTCGTCCCGTCCTTGTCGATGGAGTTGACGAACAGCTCGCCCGCGCCGCGCTCCTCGGCCTCCTTCGCCCACGAGACGGCGTCGATCCCGGTGCCCTCGCGGCCGCCCTTCTTCGTGCACTCGAACCACACCGTCTCGCCGTCCTCGTCCTCGTAGAAGTGGTCGCCCGCGTCGTCGTACCGGCGGCGGGCGTCGACCGAGATGACGATGCACTGGCTGCCGAACGCGGCCGCGCCCTCCTCGATGAGCTCGGGGCGTTCGAGGGCGCCGGTCGTGATCGACACCTTGTCCGCGCCGGCCCGGAGCGTCTCCTTGATGTCCGCTTTCGTCCGGATGCCGCCGCCGACCGTCAGCGGGATGAAACACTCGTCGGCGACCGCGTTCACCACGTCGAGCATCGTCTCCCGCCCCTCGGCGCTGGCGGTGATGTCGAGGAAGACGAACTCGTCGGCGCCCGCCTCGTTGTACTTCTTCGCCAGCTCGACGGGGTCGCCGGTGTACTCAAGGTTCTCGAAGTTGACGCCGGTGTACACCGCGGCGTCGCCGTCGTCGTCGAGGTCGACGTCGATACAGGGAATGATGCGCTTCGTGAGTCCCATTCGTTGCCGGAGCGTAGGCCGCGCCCTCGGTTAAAATGCCCGGGGCTCACTCGGGATCGCCGTCAGCCTCGATGGCTCCGCTTTCGTCTCCGGAGCGACCACGCTCGCCCCGCTTTGCCTCCGTCCGCCGGTCGTACTTCGCGACGGCGCGGTCCGCGCGCGTCGAGATGCCGTTCGGGTTCCGCGCGGGGCTCCGGTCGCGACGCCGCGCGACGAACCCGTCGGAGCACCCGCCGGTGAGTCCCACCAGCACGTCGCGACCCGTCGCGGCCCACCGCGAGGGAGTCGACTCGCCGCGGACCACGTCCTTCGCCGCGCCGATGGCGTCGCCGACCGCGTGCGACCCCGTCCTGAGGAGGACGGTCGGCCGCACGCCGTAGTTCTTCAGCAGCCGGTAGGCGAGCCCCCGGTACTTCCAGCCCCACTCGTGGGCGCTGCGCCCGCCGTCCGCGGCGGTCGGGGTCGGGAGCTCCTTCCGCGCGGCCATCGCCGGCCGCCACGCCACCTCGCGGTCCATTCGCGCGAGCCGGTGGGCCGCGTCGCGCGCGCCGCCGACCCGGAGGTACTCGTCGAAGCCGTCGAGGTCCCGGAGGGCGTCCCGCCGGAACGCGACGTTCCCGCTCTCGAAGTAGGTGACGTCTCTGCCCGCGATCCGGTTGCGCTCCGGCTCGGTCGGATCGCGCTCCGAGCCGGTCTCCGCCGGTCCCACCGTCTCGGTCTCCGCTCTCTCGGCCGCCTCGCTCGGCGGGATCGGCGTCACCGGCCCCGAGACAACGGGGGCCGCGTCGAGGCCGTCGGCGACCGCGTCGCGCCACCCCGGCTCGATCCGGTTGTCGTAGTCCACCAGCGCGACCGCGTCGCCCGTCGCCACCTCGATGCCGGCGTTGCGGGCGACGTTCACCGTGCGGTCGGAGATCTCGACCAGCACGTCGACGTCGTCGCGGTCGCGCACCATACCGGTCGTGCCGTCGGCCGAGGGACCGTTGACCACGATCACCTCGGCGTCGGTGGCGTCGGCCGCCAGCGCGTCGAGGCAGGCGGCCAACCGGTCCCGACCGTTGAGCGTCGGGACGACGACCGAGAGGTCCATACGAGGCGTTATCGGGGCGAGGAGGTAAAAAGGGCAACGTGTGCGTTCGGTGCGGCCCGATCCGACGCCGAGCCGACCACGGCCGGCGACGGCGGTCCGGAGCCGTTCAGCAGGTCACGACGGCGGTCCGGAGCCGTTCAGATGGTCAGGTAGTACACCTGCTTGCGCGCGTCCTTGAAGCTGTACCGCGAGTCGACGAGGCCCTCCTCCTCGAGGCGGTTGAGCGCGTAGCGGACGGTGCGGTCGGGGAGCAGCGACTCCTCGGCGAGGCCGCCCTGCGAGAGGGGGGCGTCCCCCTCCAGTACCTTCGCGACGAGCTTCGCGCTCGGGGGCAGCTCGCGCAGGCGGTCGCGGTACTCGGTCTCCGACAGGCGGTCTTGGTCAGCGGTCTCCGCGGGACTGGTACTCATGTCTCACACGAATCCCGTGGGTAGTGGTAAAGGTTGGCTACATATAGGGGAATTCGCCTGTGATAATATAATGTGTTAATATCACTCTTCGCCCGGTTATCGTAGACGATCTATCAGGCAGGTTTTCCGACGGCGGCCCGTACGCGCCCCCGTGATACCCGAGTCCCACGTCGACATCCTCGAAGCCGAGTCGTACGCGCACTTCGCGACCGTCGGGCCGGACGGGCTCCCCCACGTCACCCCGGTGTGGGTCGACCACGAGGACCGCGAGTACGTCCTCGTCAACACCGCCCGCGGGCGACGCAAGGAGCGGAACGTCCGCGAGAACCCGAAGGTCGGCGTCAGCGTGCTCGACCCCGACGACCCGTACCGGTACGTCTCCGTCCGCGGCGAGGCCGAGCTGACCGAGGAGGGCGCGCGCGAACACATCGACGAGCTCGCCCGCCGGTACTTCGGCGTCGACGAGTACCCCCACCACGACGAGGAGGAGGGCGAGCGCGTGATCGTGAAGATCCCGGCCGAGAACGTGGCAACGAGCGGGTGAGCGAGGGCCGCCGGCCGAGCCGTTCCGACGGACACCACCGAGGTCGCCGCCCGCCCGCATCCAGTACGGTTTTGTCGGTCCGGACTCCATCACGGACAACGTGAAGGGACAGGACTGGTACCAGGCCGACGAGGTCGCCGAGGAGTACGACGACGTCCGGTTCTCCGGCGGCGGACAGCTCATCGATCGCCGGGAGAAGGAGGCCGTCCTCGCCGCGCTGGGCCCGATCGACCCGGGCCACCGCGTGCTGGAGGTCGCCTGCGGCACCGGGCGGTTCACGACGATGCTCGCCGACCAGGGGGCGGACGTCGTCGGGCTCGACGTCTCCCGCGAGATGCTCGAACAGGCCCGCGAGAAGGTCGCCGCCGCCGGGCACGCCGACACGGTCGAGTTCCTCCGGGGCGACGCCTCGCGGCTCCCGTTCCCGGACGACCACTTCGACACGGTCGTCGCGATGCGCTTCTTCCACCTGATGGACGACCCGGTCCCGTTCGCGAAGGAGCTCCGCCGGGTGAGCCGCGATCAGGTGTTCTTCGACACGTTCAACGGCCGCAGCCTGCGGACGCTGTACACCTGGCTGCTCCCGATGGGGTCGCGGCTCTACTCGGAGCGACAGGTCGCCGCGATGCTCGGCGAGGCGGGACTCACGCTCGCGAACGAGGAGCACGACTTCGTGTTGCCGTACGGCTTCTACCGCGAGCTCCCGGGCGCCGTCGCGAAGCCGTTCCGGGCCCTGGACGAGCTCGCGGGCGACACGATTCCCGGCGACTACGTCGCCTCGGTATCGTACTGGGACGCCAGGGTGCCGGAGGAGGAGTAGCCGCCTCGCCGCCGCTCAGCCCGCCTCTTCGACGACTTCGCCGACGGCGAAGTTGGACTTCACTTCGGTCACTTCGATCTTCACGCGCTCGCCGACCTCGGTGTCGGGGACGATGATCACGTACCCGCGCTCGACGCGGGCGATCCCGTCGCCCTGCTTGCCGAGGTCCTCGATCTCGACGTACCGCATCTCGCCCGGCTCGACCGGCGGCTGCGGCCCGTCGTCGCTCCGCGAGGGGGAGGCGTCGGCGTCGTCTGCCGACGCCGCGGTCCCGTCGCGGGCGACGAGCGCGACGCGGTACGTCTCGCCCGGCTCCAGCGATCCGGCGTCGATCTCTCGGTTGGGCACGTCGACGACGTACTCGCCGTCGTCGGCCTCGCGAACTTCCGCGCTGAACAGACAGAGGAGCTTCTCGGAGATTTCCATAGTAGACTCCACCGGAATCTGATCGCGAGCCAGTATAGTTGTACCGCCGACACAGTCAGGCGTCGCGCCGACGTCGGTCCCGGCCGACCGAGCGAGGCGTTCGTCACCAGTTGTCGAATAGACATATATGCCTCGACGGAGATACCTCGCGCATGGTCCTCTCAGACGGCAACGCGCGCCGCCGAATCGCCCTCCTGCTCGCGGCGGTCGCACTCCTCTCGCCGCTCGCTACGGGGGTCGCGGCGGCACAGTCGGTACAGACGCCGTCCGCCTCCGTCGTCGTCGACGAGGGCGAGACGGTCGACAGCGTCGAGACCGCGGCCGCGACGATCGTCGTGCGCGGCACCGTCGAGGGAGACGTCTCCGGCGCGGCCGGGTCGATCCGGATCGCCGAGACGGGTCGAGTCGGCGGGAACGTCGACTCCGCCGCCGGAACGGTCATCATCGACGGGACGGTCGCCGGCGACGTCGAGGTCGGCGCCGGCGCCTTCGAGCTGACGGAGACCGGGCGGATCGACGGGTCGCTCGACGTCGGCGCGGGCTCGATAACGGTCGACGGCGCGGTCGGCGGCGATGTCCGCGCGGCCGGCGAATCGGTCGTCCTCGGTCCAAACGCGGTCGTCGACGGCGAGTTCCGATACGACGCCGAGGAGTTCACCCGGAGCTCGGGCGCGTCGGTCGCCGGCGGCGTCGTCGAGGACCCGAGCCTCGGCGGCGACGGCGGCCCAGGCATCGGCGGCGGGGGATCGTTCCTGCCCTCGTGGGTCGGCACCGCCTACGGCGTCGCCGTCAACCTCGCGCTGGGCGCCGTCCTGCTGCTCGTGTTCCCCCGGTTCTCCCGCTCCGTCGGGGACCGCGTCGGCAGCGACACGTTCGTCAGCGGCGGAGTCGGCCTCCTCGCGCTCGTCGTCACCCCGTTTGCCCTCCTTCTCGTGGCGATCACGATCGTCGGGATCCCGCTGGCGCTCGTCGGGTTCGCGGCCTACGGCGCCGCGATCTGGGTCGGGTCCGTCTACGGCCAGTACGCCGTCGGGTCGTGGGTTCTCGACCGGCTCGGAAGCCCGAACCGCTGGCTCGCACTGTTCCTCGGCGTCGTCGCACTCGCCCTGATCGGGCTCCTCCCGTGGGTCGGCGGGCTCGCGGAACTCCTCGTGCTGCTGCTCGGCCTCGGTTCGCTCGCGCTCGCGCTGAACGACAGGTACCGCGGTCGCGATTCCGGAGCCGCTTCCGATCAGGAGGCGGTGGCCGCCGACTGACGGCGCGCTCCGGGACGGATCTCGCCGCCGGACCAAGGCCTTTGTCGCGGCCCGTCGAACCGGGGCGCATGGACGACATCGATTTCCCCCACGCCGCCGTCTCGCCGCCGATCGTCACCCCGTTCGACGCCGACGGGAACGTGGACGCCGACGCGCTCGCGGACCACGCTGAGACGCTCGTCGACGCCGGCCTCGACGGGGTCGTCCCCTGCGGGACGACCGGCGAGTTCGCGAGCCTCACCGACGAGGAACACCGAACGGTCGTCGAGACCGTCGTCGAGGCGGTCGACGGTCGCATTCCCGTGCTCGCCGGCGCGGCGGACACGACGGTCGCGGGGGTCCGCGAGCGGCTCCGATTCGCGGCCGAGGTCGACGCCGATGCGGGGCTCGTCACCCTCCCGTACTACCACAACTCGACGGCGCCGGCGGGACAGCGTGCCTTCCTGGACGCGGTCGCCGACGATGCCCCGCTTCCGATCTACCTCTACGACATCCCGTCGACGGTCGGCGAGCCGATCGCCCCCGACGTCCTCGCGGCCGCCGCCGAGCGCGACTCGATCGTCGGGCTGAAGGACACGAGCGGCGACGTCTCGGCGGTCGACACCGCCGTCGACCGGACCCCGGACGAGTTCACCGTCTTTCAGGGCGTCGACGCGCTGTTGTACCCGAGCGCGAGCCTCGGGGTCGACGGCGGGATCCACGCGCTCTCGCAGGTGATCCCGGAGGTCTTCGTCGCGCTCGGCGAGGCGATCCGCGACGGCGACGACGAGCGCGCGCTGACGCTTCACCGCCGCGCGGTCAGGCCGCTGTTCGCCCGCTGCGCCGACCACGGCTTCGCGCCCGCGACGAAGGTCGCGGCCGCCCACCGCGGGTACATTCCGGACCCGGCCGTGCGCCCGCCGCTCACGCTCCCGGACGAGGACGCCCGCGGGGCGATCCGCGCCGACGTGGACGCGGCGCTGGACGTGGTCTGAGAGGCGACGAAATCCGGTATCCGACCGCTACTCGCTGCGGACGGGGCCCCCGTCGGCCTCCTTCGGGCCCTCGGAGTCGAAGACGACGACGTCGCCGTCGGCCCGGTCCCGTGCGTTCGGATCGTAGGTGTCGCGGACGCCGATCGCCTCCTCCAGCTCGCGCACCGCGCGCTCCTTCAGCGCGCCGGCCAGCTCCTCGGCGTCCTCGCGGGAGACGTCGCGGCCGAGCCCCTCGCACTCGTGGGCGCGGACGACGCCCGCCTCGTCGACCGGCTCGCCCATCGGCTGGCTCGTCCCCTCCAGGGCGACGCTGAACGGGTAGGTCCGGCAGATGAGCGGGCGCGCGTCGTGGACCGTACAGGCCCCCTGCCCGTCCGACTCCTCGTAGAAGGTACAGTCGCCGCAGTCGTCGGTCGCGAGCGCCCACTCGAACGTCTCGCCGACCGGGTCGCCGTCCGCGTCGGCGTCGAGGCCGAACGGCATCGGCCGCGCCACGTCGCGCCAGTCGTACGCCTCGCCGAACGCCTCCTCGGCGGCGTCGGCGACGCGCCGGACCTCGTCCGGGAAGACGGTCGCGGTGTGGGGCTCGCGGTCGGCGTCGCCGACCGCGCCGTCGTCGTGGCACCCGGCGCCGCTCTCGGTGCTTCCCGCTCCGTCGTCCTCGTCCGCGCCCTCTCCCGCGGGCGCGCCGCCCGGCTCGTCCGGGGCGTAGCCGGTACAGCAGCCGCCGCAGCGCGTGCACTCGAAGCCGATGGACTCGATGGCGTCCGCCAGCTCCGCGACGTCGAGGTCGCGGGCCGCGGCGAGTTCGGCTTCGAGCGACTCCATGCGACCCGGTTGCGGCGCGACGCGGTTAACGTCGTCTCTTCGAGTGACGCCCGACTCGTTCGGCGGGCGACGGCCCGGGGGCGAAGGAGCGAAGTGCGCCCGCTCCCTACAGACCCGGCGTGAAGGAGTTCGAGCGAAAACAGCTCCTGGAACGGGTCGAGCGGGAGTCTTCGACGATCGGCGTCGACATCCCGGAGTCGATCGAGATCCAGGGCGAGGCGATCGACCTGCGGTCGTTCGTCTTCGAGATCAAGCGCCGGGACTCTGTCCCGCCGGGCGAGCGCGACCGCGTCGAGCGCGCGAAGCGGAACCTCCGGCGCGAGCGGCTCGACCGGCTCGAACCCATCGAGGAGAACGAGGTGAGCTACGAGGAGGGCGAGCGGCTGGCGTCGTCGATAATCGGCATCGACCGCGCGCTGGAGGCGCTGGAGGGGCTCGACGCGCCCGATCCGGAGACCGAGGCGAAGCGGCAGGAGGCGGCCGACCAGAAGCGGTGGATGAACTTCTTAAAGAAGGCGCTCGGGCGCGAGGACGCCGGCGGCGGGAGCGGCCGCACGCGGTTCTGACCGGTCCTCTTCGGGAGGTTCAGTTCCCGGTGAAATCGATCCGCGAGCCGCTGCCGTCGCCCTTCCCCGCTGAGGGGCCGAGCCGGACGAACTCGTAGCCGTCGTCGTCGAGGTACACCGCGTCGCCGTCGACCGTCACGTCGACCGATTCGAGGACGGCGCCCTCGCAGGGGCCGAAGTTACAGTAGCCGCCGTCGGCCTCGAACGTCGCGCCGTGGGTCTGACAGAACACCTCGCCGTCGCGCACGAACGCGCCGTCGTCCTTGTCGAGCCGGACGTCCGTCCAGTGTTGACAGTAGTTCCGGAACGCGCGCACCTCGCCGGCGGCCCGCGTGAGGACCGCCTCGACCTCGGGGTCCCCGTCCTCGCCCTCGCCGAGGTCGCCCTCGCCCTCGTCGACCGACTCGGGGTCGACCGGGCGCAGCGTCGCGAGCAGCGTGCTCTCCTCGGGAACCTCCTCGACGCCGGCGATCCGGCGGTGCTCGTCCATGTCCGTGCGAGGCCGGCGACCGGCTTGAACGTTGTGCGTTCCCGCGTCGAGGACGACTTCCCCGGTCCGACGCGGGCCGGAGTCCCCTCAGACCCCGAGCCACTCGTCGTCGCGCACCTCGTAGCCGTGTTTCCGACAGTACTTCGCGGCCTGTCGGCGCACGTCTCGCGACCCGGGGACCGTCTCCTTCTCCGCGACCCGGTCGGCGACCCAGTCGGCGATCGCGCGGACGCCCTCGTCGTCGTCGAGCTCGTCGACGTCGCTCAGCGCGCGGAAGGTCCGCTCGAACGCCTCGTGTTGCGACCGGCCGAACTCCTCGTTCTCGAGCGTCGCGGCCGCCTCGACGACCCGCTTCATCGCGGCCGCGACCGCCGGGCGACGGACGCGCTCCCGGACGGTCGCGGGCGTGTCGAACGCCTCCATGTCGGCGTCGGGGAGCAGGTCGGCGACGGCGTACACGCGGGTCGACGATTCGAGTTCGCGCTCGCCGACCGCGGCGACGATCTCGCGGCCCGTCGCCGGGAACGTCAGCGGTTCGAGCGCCGCCTCGAACTCGTCGACCTCGTCGGGGTCGATCGGGGGCTCGGCCTCGTCGCCGCGCTCCAGCTCGGCCTCGACGTCGCGCTTGCGCTGTCGGCGGTCCTCGTCTGCGGCCTGTTTCTCTCGTCCGTCCTTGTCGTCTGCCATCCCTCATCTACGGCTCCCGTCGGGATAACGGTGTGGTCAAAATTGGCGGCGAAACCGCTTCTGCGGCGGGAAATCCGATCACAACCGCTCGCCGTCGTAGTACCCCTCTTCGATCCGCCGGTCGAACAGCCGCGAGAGGAGCGTCGTGAGCGGCCCGGCGACCCCCTCGCCGTCGCCGTCGACCGCGATGCCGTCGACGGTCGTCACGGGTCGGATCTCCCACGTCGAGTTCGTGAGGAAGACCTCGTCGGCCTCGCGGACCGCGTCCGGCGCGTACGTCCCCTCCTCGACCGGGATCCCCTCCGACTCCGCGACCTCGATCACGGTCCGCCTGGTGACGCCGGGCAGGATCGGCCCGTCGAGCGAGGGGGTCTTGAGGGCCGTCCCGTCGACGAAGAAGAGGTTCGCGGTCGCGCCCTCGGCGACGTTGCCGTCGGGGTCGAGCATCAGCGCCTCGTCGGCGTCGGTGACGCGGAGCTCCAGGCGGGCGAGGATTCCGTTGAGGTAGTTGTGCGTCTTGGCCGCGGCCGGGATCGCGCGGTCCGCGACCTTGCGCGTCTTCGTCGTCTGGAGCGCGGCGGGGCCGTCGTGGACGGGATCGCTCCCGACGCCGCCCCGCGGGAGCGGCTTCGCGATGACGACGACGGTGGGGTCGACCTCGGGCTGCGGGTCGAGCGTGCCGGGCTGGACCCCCCGCGAGATCGAGAGCTTCACGTACGCGTCCGCGAGGTCGTTCGCGGCCAGCGTCTCGTCGACCCGCCGCTTCAGCTCCGCGTCGGCGACCCCGTGGTCGAGCGCCAGCGTCTCGCAGGTGTCCGCGAGGCGCTCCGCGTGCGCCTCCCACCGGAAGACGTCGCCGCCGTACGCGCGGATCGTCTCGAAGGCGGCGTCGCCGTAGGCGAACCCGCGGTCCTCCACCGAAACGGTCGCCTCCGGGGCGGGGACGAGGTCGCCGTCGACGTGGTACCGCAGCGGGTCGTCGTCGCCGGCCGCCTCGGACCCTTCGCCGTCGTCACTCATGCGCCTCGCACCCCTCCACGAAGTTCCGGACCATGCGCTTCCCGCGCGGCGTGAGGATGCTCTCCGGGTGGAACTGGACGCCGACGTGGGGCTTCTCGCGGTGGCGCACGCCCATCACGACCTCTCGCTCCTCGTCGGTGCGCGCGGTCTCGACCAGCTCGTCCGGGAGGTCCTCGCGCTCGACGCACAGCGAGTGGTAGCGCCCGACGCGGAGCCGGTCGGGGAGGCCGGCGAAGACGCCCTCGCCGTCGTGGCTGATCGTCGAGGGCTTCCCGTGGACGACCTCGGGCGCGTGGCCGACGCGGCTCCCGCGGCTCGCGCACAGCGCCTGATGGCCGAGGCAGACGCCGAACACTGGCCGGTCGAGCTCGAAGACCGCTGTCGAAATCCCCGCCTCCGCGGGGGTTCCCGGGCCCGGCGAGACGACGACGCCGTCCGGGTCGAGCGCGCGGATCCCCGCGAGGTCGACCGCGTCGTTCCGCCGGACCGTCACCGCGCCGGCGACCTCGCCGACGTACTGGACGAGGTTGTACGCGAACGAGTCGTAGTTGTCGACGACGAGGACCCGCGCGTCGGACTCGCCCGCGCCGGGGCGCCAGCCGTCCCTCCCCTCCGTCGGCTCCGAGTCAGTGCTGCCGCCCGTCATCGCTCGACCGCCTCCTCGGTCGGCTCGTCGACCTCCCCGATCGCCTCGCCGACCGCCATCCCGCCGGCGGCGAGCGCCTCGTCGACGGCGCTCACGAGGGCGCGGGCCTTCGCGAGCGTCTCCTCGTACTCGGCGTCCGGGTCGGAGTCGTGGACGATCCCGGCCCCGACCCGGAGGTGGTACTCGGCGGCGTGGCGCACGAGCGTCCGAATGACGATGTTCAGCGTCGCGCGCCCGTCGAACCCGGCCGCGAACATCGACCCGGTGTACGGCCCCCGGCGCGTCGGCTCCAGCTCGTCGATTATCTCCATCGTCCGCGGCTTCGGCGCGCCCGTGATGGTCCCGCCGGGGAAGCAGGCGGCGACCGCGTCCGCGAACCCGGCGTCCGGGCGGGCCTCCCCCTCGATCAGGCTCACGAGGTGCATCACCTCGCTGTAGCGGTCGACGCGGCGGTACTCCGCGACGTCGACCGTGCCGAACCGCGACACCTTCCCGAGGTCGTTGCGCTCTAAGTCGACCAGCATCGCGTGTTCGGCGCGCTCCTTCGCGTCGCCGGTCAGCTCGGTCTCCAGTCCGGCGTCCGCCGCCTCCGAGTCCCCCCGCGGTCGCGTCCCCGCGATCGGCTCCGTGACGAGCCGCGCGCCGCGCTCGGGGTCGTCGGTCGGCTCGCGTTCCAGGAGGAGCTCCGGGCTCGCGCTCACGAGGTCGACGCCGCTCGGCCGGTCGGACTCGGTTTCGCCGGTCCCGGCCTCTCCGCTCCCGCCGAACTCGATCAGCCCGGAGTACGGCGCCGGGTTCACCTCGCGGAGCGCGTCGTACGCCTCGACCGCGTGGACCGCGGCCGGCGCGGTGAGCCGCTGGGAGACGTTCGCCTGGAACGTGTCGCCCTCGCGAATGTACTCCTTGACCCGCCGGACCGCGTCGGCGTACCCCTCCCGGCCCACGTCGCTCTCGAAGGTCGCGCTCTCGGCGGTCGGGTCCGGCGCCGGTCCCGCTGCCGGATCGCCGTTCTCGATCCGGTCTATCAGGTCGGCGGCCCGCGTCCGTCCCTCCTCGAACAGCGAGTCGAGCGCGTCGCGGTCGTCGTCGGGGTCGTCGAGCCCCGCCGGAACCCGGGGACAGGCGGTGACGCGGAGCGTGACGGTCCCGTCGACGTCACCGTCGCCGCCGTCCACCGGACACTCCCACGCCGCGATCCGGTCGAAGAGCGCGGCCCGGAGCCGCGGGAGCCCCCGGTCGTCGACCGCGCCGGGGCCGTCGGGCGCCGCCGGCGGGAAGTCCTCCAGTTCGCGGGCGGCGTCGTAGGAGAGCCAGCCGAACGCGCCGCAGGGGTACGGCACCTCGCAGTCCCCGCGGGCCAGCCGCTCGCCGTCGAGGACGCCCTCCAGCGCCGCGAGCGAGGGCGAGGGGCGCCGGTAGTCGCCCGCGGTCCCGGAGTCGTCTCCGTCGCCGGACCGCTCCGGGCTGCTGTCAGATCGCTCCGGGTCGCCGTCCGCGACGACCGCTTCGCCGGAGACGGTCAGCCGCTCGACCGGGTCGACGCCGAAGTACCCCCACCCGGACTGGCCGCCGGTCGTCTCGTAGAAGACGCCGCCGGGGCCGTCGCGCGCCCGGCGGTAGGCCGCGAAGGGGTCGTCGACGGCGACCCGGAGTTCGACCGGTACCCTCGCGCCGTCCGGCGCCACGGCGGCGACCGCGCGGAACCGGTCCCGGTCGGTGTGTACCGTTCGCCTCATGGAACCCTGTTCGGCGGGGGCGGTGAAACAGTTGCGGTCGTCGGAACCGGTCGACCTCAGAACTCGCTCGCGCGGTCGATCCACGTCGCGGCGCGCTTCTCGCCGACGCTCGTCCCCTCGGCCACCGCGGCGGCGTCCGCGCCGGCGAGGTCGTCGACCGTCTCGATGCCGATCTCCGCGAGGCGCTCGGCGTACGCCGGGCCGATCCCCTTGATCTCCTCGACGCTCGGGCCGCGGTCGTCGTCGGCCTCGTCGACGTCGGCGGCCGCCTCGTCCTCGGCGTCGTCGACGTCGGCCTCGCCGTCCTCGGCCGCCGCGGCCTCCGCCGGTTCGGCCGCCGTCTCGGCGTCGCTCGCGGCCGCCTCCTCGCCGACGAGCGACTCGGTCGAGGCGGCGGCCTCCGTCTCCGCGGCGACCGGCTCGTCGTCCTCATCTGCCTCGTCCGCCGCGGCGGCCGCCGACCCGGCCTCGTCCGCCGGTTCGTCGTCCGCATCGGGCGCCTCGGCGGCCGGCTCGGACTCGGCCGCCGGCTCCGATTCGCGCTCGACCGTCACTTCCGTCTCGCCGGACTCGCGCTCGCCCGAACCGCTCCCGAATCCGAGCTTCTCTTTGAGCTTCTGGAGTAGAGCCATTGCCGGCGGCTACACGTGCGAGATATTTAAAAACCGTCTCCGACGCAACCGCCCGCCGCCGCCGTCCCGCCGGTTTATAAGTGGGGCCGGCGCCATCCGACCGTATGGACGTTCTCAATCCGGTCATGTGGTCGGTCCACGTCGGCTTCGCCGTCCTCTGGGTCGGCAGCGTGCTGTTCGTCACCCTCGCGGTCCTCCCGCCCGCGCTCCGCGGCGACATCGGCGGCGACGCGCTCGGCTCGGTCGTCGGCCGCCTGCGCTGGATCACCCGGATCGGCGCGATCGCGTTCGTCGCCACCGGCGGCCACATGGCCGGCACGCTGTACACGTTCGAGGGGCTGACGGGGTCGCCCCGCGGCCACCTCGTGTTGACGATGCTCGGCCTGTGGTTCGTCGGCACCGGGCTCGTCGAGGTCGCCGGCTCGAAGCTGGCCGACGGCCTCGACGCCGGCAAGCTCCGGGAGCCCGCTCGCGACGCGAAGCCGTTCCTCTACGGCGCGTCCGCCGTCTCCGTCGGGCTGATCGTCACCGCCGGGCTGCTCGCGAGTCCTGGATTGTTTTAACGAGGCTTAGTTCGGGTAGTCGGGTTCCTTTAAGATGTCATCGACAGCTTATAAATAGCTAATAGCAGATCGGCGGCGAATAGCTCCAAAGCCCCAGTCGCTCGCTTATAAACGGCTGACAACAGATCGGCGGAGGATACCTCCAAAGCCCCAGCCGTGAGGCGGGCGCACGCTCGCTGTGTTCCTCGGTCGCTCACTCCGTTCGCTCCCTGCGGTACTTGCTTCGCCTGCGCCCGCCTCACGGCTGCCCCTTTGAGTCCCGCCCCGCACAGCACCTCACACCTCCCCAGCCTCGTCAGTCGCCGTCGCTTCGCTCCGGCGACTGACTCCCTCGCGGACGGTTCGCGGCCGCCGGTGGCGGCCGCTCACCGGCGCGCCACCGCAACTTTCTTTATAAACAATTGCTCGACGCCTCACTCCAACTCCGCGCGCAGCGCCGCGTTCATCGCGTCGACGGGCGCGTCCTCGCCGGTCCAGATCTCGAACGCCTCGACGCCCTGGTAGAGGAGCATCCACGCGCCGTCGACCGTCGTCGCGCCCGCGGCGGCGGCCTCGCGCAGCAGTCGCGTCTCGATCGGCGCGTACACCGCGTCGAGGACCGCGAGGTCGCCGTGGAGGTGGTCTGCGGGGACCGGCGTCTCCTCGGGCGCCTCCATCCCGACGCTCGTCGCGTTGACGAGCAGGTCGGCGGTCGCGACGCGGTGGGCGAGGTCGTCGAGGCCGCCGCCGGTCGCGTCCGGCACGTCCGCGGCCAACTCGGTCGCGCGCTCCGCGGTGCGGTTCGCGACGTGGACCGCCGCACCTGCGTCGGCGAGCGCGAACGCGGCCGCCCGTCCCGCGCCGCCCGCGCCGACGACGAGCGCGTCGCGCCCGTCGACGGCCACGTCGTGGTGCGCGAGCGCCCGCGTCACCCCGGCCGCGTCGGTGTTGTGGCCGCGCGGCCGCTCGGCCTCGCCGGCCCGGACCGGCCCGTAGTCGACCGTGTTGACCGCGCCGATGCGCTCGGCGAGCGGGGCGGGGTCGACCGCGTCGAGGGCGTCGCGCTTGAACGGCACCGTCACGTTGAGCCCCGCCACGCCGAGGTCGGCGGCGCCGGCGATCGCCGCGGCCGCGGCGTCGGCGTCCGGCTCGAAGGTCACGTACCGCGCGTCGAGGCCGAGCGCCTCGTAGCCAGCCTCGTGCATCGGCGGCGACAGCGAGTGGCCGACCGGGTTCCCGATCAGTCCGTACACGTCCATGCCCGCTCACGCGGCCGCGACCGACAAAAGGCGGTCGGTCGCGGCCCCGGTCCGCCGGTTCCGACCGGGGATTCACTCCCGCCGGCCGTCGGCGTCCCGCTCCGCGTCGATGACGTCTTCGAGGGTCTCGGTGCCGACGTCGCTGGCGACCTTGACGCCGACGAGCGACACGACGATGCCGCCGACGATGAACGCCGCGAGCTGCTGGACCGGGGTCATCGTCATCCCGTACATCGACAGCGGCTCGTGGATCGCCTCCTGCGCGAGGAAGTAGCCGGCGAACCCGCGGACGACGAGGGCGACCGCGGCGATAACGAACGGGAGGTTGAGGTACGGCGTCCGGATCCCCTCGTCGCGGATCAGCTCGTCGAGGAGCCGGCCCACGGCCGCGGTCACGCCGGCGACGGCGAACCACGGGACCGCCGCGTAGGCGAACTCAACGACCTCGACGATCCGGGGCGACCCGGGGCCCAGGTCCGAGGCGGCGAGGAAGCCGAAGAACCCGCCGACCAGCGCCAGCCCGCCCGCCACCACGTACGTCACGACCGACACCTGCCCGGCGTACAGCGCCTCGCGGACCCGCTCGGGCATGCCCGCCACGAACCGGTCGATCGCGAGTCCTTTATAAAGGAGCGCGGCGCCGAGCAGGCCGGCGACGCCCGCGATCGCCTCGCCGGCGGAGAACTGGGAGAACAGCACGGGCAAGAGCAGCAGCGCGACGCCGATGGGGACCAGCACCGTCGACCGCAGCTGCTCGTCGGCGAGGAACTGCTTCAGCAGGTAGTAGGTGGACTCGATGTCGCGGGCCTGGCGGACGACGACGCGGTCGACCGAGTCGACCGGGATCCGCGACTCCACGACCGGGAGGACCCGTTCGTCCTCCGCGGAGTCGACGACGACGATCGCGGCCCGCGGGTCGTACCGGTCCACGAGGTCGTCGAGCTGGGAGGCGATGGAGCGGTCGGCGCCGACCGCCGTGTCGCTCTCGGCGGAGACGACCGCCACCACCGACTCCTCGCGCTCGTCCCTGAGGTCGCGCGCGACGCGCAGCGACTCCAGCAGGCAGTTCACGCTGGCGTCCTCGGGGTCGTCCAGCCCGGCGTCCGTGACCAGCGACCGGACGGCCTCCCAGCCGGCGACCGGCATCGGGACGTTGGTGGCGCGACCGATCGCCCCGGACCGGTCGACGCAGATGACCAGCGTCGTCACGTGTCGTTCCACACCGCGGCCGGACAAAAATCCTCCCCGTTGGCCGCCCCGCGGCGTTCGGTCACCCCAGCCGCTCTCTCGCCCGCTATCGGAGTTCCACGTCGACGTCGCCGCCGTCGTCGACGAAGGCGTCCGAGACGCCGCTCCCGGCGGCGAACGCGACGCGCTCGGCGCCGATGCCGAGCCGCTCTGCGAGCCCCCGGTCCGGGGTGAACTCCCGGACCGCTGGTTCCGTCCCGAGCAGGTCGGCGAGCCGGTCCTCGACGTCGTCCTCGGTGCCAAGCTCGTCGACGAGCCCGAGCTCCGCGGCGTCGTCGCCGAGGTACACCCGCGCCTCGGTCTCGCGGATCTCCTCGGGGTCCATGTCGCGCCCCTCGCTCACGGTCTCGACGAACTGCTCGTAGTAGCCGTCGATGATCCCCTGGAGGTACTCGCGCTCGTCCTCCTCGATCTCCTTCAGCGGGACGCCGGCGTCCTTGTACTCGCCGGCGGTGAACTGCTCGTAGGAGATGCCGAGCTTGTCCGCCAGCCCCTTCGCGTTCGGCCGGGACCCGACGACGCCGATGGAGCCAACGAGGCTGGCGTCGCGGGCCCACAGCTCGTCGCAGCCGCTCGCGATCCAGTAGCCGCCGGACGCGCAGAGGTCGGTCGCGTACGCCACCGTCGGCCCGTCGAAGTCGGCGGCGGCCCGCCGGATGTCGTCGCTCGGGACGACCTCGCCGCCGGGCGTGTTGAGCTCGACGAGCAGCGCCTCGACGTCCTCGTCCTCGTCGGCCGCCTCGATCTGCTCGACCACGTCGTCCGCGGTCGCGCCGCCCGGGCCCGACAGCGGCGAGGGTCGCCCCTGATTCCGCCGGATCGGTCCCGACACGGTCACCTTCGCCGTGTTGTACTCGTCCGCGTCACCGAACCGCCCGCCGGTGAGGCGCCCGAGGAGCGCGCGGCCCGCGATCGTCGTCGCCGCACCCACCGCGGCGGCCGCGAGCAGCCCCTTCCGTCCGTTCGTCGGCGCGTCGTCCATACCAGCGATTGACGGCGCACGCGTTTATAAGCCGTGGCCGGCGCCGACCGTCGCCGCCGGCCCCGGCTCGATCGTCGCGGCCGCGACGCTGCCCGTCACGCCACTCGTCGCGAAAAACCGCAGAAAACCGCGTCGGAACCGGGGGACTCGACCGACTTACAGGAGGCCGGTCTTCTGGAGCTTCATCAGGTCCTCGGTGTCGAGCGTCTCGCCCTCCTTGAACTTCTGATAGATCTCCTCGGCCTCTTCCTTCTCCTCTTCGCGCTTCTCGGCGCGCTCGTCCTGCCGCTCCTCCTCCTCCTTCTTGTCGAGCTCGCGCAGGCGCTTCTGGACGCGGACGAAGTCCTCGTGATGGCGGTCGGCCGCCTCCTGGGCCTCGACGAAGAGCTCGTGCATCTCGTCGGCCTCGTCGCGGATGTCGTCGGCCTCGCGGTAGGCCTCGATCATCTGGTTGTGGTGCTCCTGGGCCTTGTCCGCGAGCTCCGTCACCTTCTGGTGGTGCTGGGACGCCTCGGATCGGACCTCCTCGGCCTCCTCGACGAGCTCGTCGAGCTCGCTCGTGTCGTCGACCTTCTCCTTCTTCTCGGCGAGCTTCTCGCGTTTGTCGTCGATCTTCTCGATGAGCTCGCGCTCGTCTTCCGCGTCGAGCACCTCGGTCTGCTGGCGGAACTCGAGGTCCTCGATCTCCTCTTCGAGCTCCTCGATGGACTTGCCGGAGCCGAGCTCGAGGTCCTGTTTGAGCTCCTCGACCTCGTCGAACAGCTCGTTGGCCTCGGCGTTGAGCTCGTTGCGCTTGTCCTTGTGCTCCTGGACCTGCTCGTTGAGCTCGTCGCGCTGCTCGCGGTGTTCCTGGGCCTCGTCGACCTTCTCGCGCGTCTTCGCGTTGAGGTCGTCGCGCTTGGAGGCGCGCTCGGACGCCATCTGGTTCAGCTCGTTGCGTCGGTCTCGCAGCTGGCCGGCGCGTTTGATGAGCTGACCCTTGGAGCCGTTCTCCAGGTCGTCCTCAGAAAGGTCCACGTTGTCCGCCTCGTCCATCGGTTCCACGTCGTACTGCTCGATGACTTCTTCTTTCGTTACCATTTGTTATCTCTCCATCACCGCTCCGGCGATAGCGGACGCTCGCTGTGGTGCGTCGGGCCGTCTGCAAGAACTCCCGTTCATTTCAGCGTGCGATTCCACCAGCGCCAGAGGCGTTCTGGTACCCGCAACTACCCCCGGCCGATACATAAATACTTCGGTGATTTTCGTGCGTACCGGTGCCACGGCGCGTGTACCCGACGATTCTTGTGGTTACCGTTCACACGGGTCCGGGGATCGACGGCCGCCGATCAGGACTCGCCGGCGTCCCCGACCTCGTACGAGAGGACGACCCCGTCGTCGAGTCGTTCCGTCTCCGCGAGCGTCAGTTCTGGGAACCCCTCGGTGAAGCCGGCGCCGTCCGCCAGCGTAGGGGCGTCGCGGCCGCCGATCACGAGCGAGCCGACGTAGACGTGGAGCTCGTCCACCACGCCGGCCTCGAAGCAGGAGAAGATCACCTCGCCGCCCCCCTCGACCATCAGGCGGTCGACGCCGCGGTCGGCGAGCGCATCGACCCCCTCGGCGACGTCGACGCGCTCCTCGCCGGCCACGATCACCTCCGCGCCCGCGTCGGCGAGCGCCTCCCGTCGCTCTCGGTCGGTCGCGGCCGAGACGAGCAGGTACGTCGTCGCCGCGTCGTCGAGGATCCGGGCGTCGGTCGGCGTCCGGCCGGTGGAGTCGACCACCACGCGGGCGGGGTCGCCGGGTCGCCCGTTCCGCAGGCGCTCGACGCGGCGGTCCTCCTCGTCGAGCGTGAGGCGCGGGTCGTCCGCGAGGACCGTCCCGACCCCCACGAGCACCGCGTCCGCGGCCGCCCGGACGCGGTCGACCCGATCGAAGTCCTCGGGCCCGGAGATCCGGAGCTGTTCCCGGCGGCGGGTGGCGAGCTTCCCGTCGACGCTCTGGGCCGCGTTGACGACCACGTGCATACGCGAGGGTCGTCCGGACGCGGAATGGTCGTTTCGGTCGGGTGGCGGTCGATCCCGTCCCAACGCGTATCCGGCGCGAGACCGAACCGACCCCCATGAGAACGTCGACGATTCTCATCCTGGTCGGCGCGCTCCTGTTCGTCCTCCCGGTCCCGGGCACGTTCGTCCTCGGGGCGCTGGTCGCGCTCGCGGGCCTCGCCGCTCGCCTCTTCGGGCTCTGACCCGACACGGTTTAGCCGGCCCCGACCGAGCGCCCACCCGTGTCCGACCCAACCGCGCACCACGTCGGGATCACCGTGTCCGACCTCGACCGCGCCGTCGAGTTCTACGCCGAGACGTTCGACCTCGACGTCGTCGCCGAGTTCACCGTCGGCGGCGACGCCTTCGCCGAGGCGGTCGCCGTCGACGGCGCCGCTGCCGAGTTCGCCCACCTCGACGCCGACGGCGTCCGCGTCGAACTCGTCGCGTACGACCCCGCCGTCGACTCCGGCGGCGACCCCGACCTGAACAGCCCCGGGGCGACCCATCTCGGGCTCACGGTCGACGACGTCGAGGCGTTCTACGCCGACCTCGCGGACGACGTCGAGACGCTGAGCCCGCCGCGGACGACCGAGAGCGGGACGACGGTGCTGTTCGTTCGGGACCCGGAGGGGAACGTAAACTACCCTACCCTACTCCCTCGGCGCTCCGCGCCTCGGTCCTTGAGGGTAGGGCTTTGATGTGGACTCCCGGCAATCAGTCGCCAGCAAGAGGCTGGTGACTCTCACCGTTCAACGTCCCACCATTCACACGCACGTCTACTTGTGCGTCTCCGCTCCCCGACTTGGGCGAGGAACGGAGTTTGTGTTGCCGCTTCCGAGCGTACCGCACGCCAATATTCTTTGCAGCGTTGTAATCCGCGTTCACTTCATACCCACACTTCTGGCACTCGAACTGTTCGCCGTGGCGGTTGCCGTCGTGTGTAAAGCCACAGTCCGTCCGAGAACAGCGTTGAGATGTGTGGTTCGGCTCGACTTGCTCCACGGAGACCCCCTGTTCAGGGGCTTTGTAGGAGACGTACTCAAACAGGCGTCGGAACGCCCAAACGTGGTGCCACTTCGCGTCCGGAAGCCGCTCTCGAATGTCACTCAAGTCCTCGAACGCGATTACGTCGCAGTCGTGTTCGACGGCTTCCGAGACGAGTTCGTTGGCGATCGTGTGGATGTACTGTTTGCGCCAGGCTTCTTCACGCTTCCCGAGGCGAAGCAGGGCCTTGTGTGCGGCCTGCGTGCCGCGCCGTTGTATCTCGCCACGTCGCTTCTCGAACTCACGACACCAGTGGTCGTAGTCGTCCCCCTGCCAAAACGTGCCGGTTGAGGACACAGCGAGGCTGTTGACGCCGAGGTCGATACCGAGGACCGTTTGGTCGGAGTGCCCGGCATCTTCCGAAACCTCATCGTCACCGTCTGTCCGCCGCGTCGAAATGTTGAGGTAGAACTCGTCAGTGGCCGCGTCGTACCGAAGCGTACTCTCGCGGAACTCGTAGTTCTCGGAGAGTACGTACCGCTCGTAGGGCGTCGGACTGTCTGCCGGGAGAACAAACGAGGGTTCGACTCGGCCCTCAACAGTTGCCAGTGACACCTTGTTCCGGTAGAAGGTCGCGCTCCGCGTGTCGTAGTCCATCGTTTCGGCGGTGAACGTCGGTTGAGAGACGCGCTGTCCCTTTTTCCACCGTTCAACACACGCTTTGACGGCTTCGACAGCGCGTTTGATAGCGGCTTGGACAAGTTGGGCCTGTAGGTCCGTCTCCTCTCGAAGGTCGGCGTAGAGCGCGTCGCGAACCTCTCGCTTGTTGGTCTTACACTGGGTGTAGGAGGTGTCGGACCAACAGTAGTCGGCGGTTCGTTTCGCGCAGTACAGGTATTGTTCGGCGGTTCGGTGGAGTGCGTCGCGTTGCTCGTCGGAAACGGCGAGTTTCACGACGGCGGTTCGACGCACGCCCATAGTTTCAGAGAGTACCGGACGGTATTTATATTCTTGGGAGTCAGTCGGTCGCTGTGTGGCGGTTGTGTCGCCCCACGTCGGTTTCCTCCGACCTACTCGCTCACTCCGTTCGCTCCTTGAGGTTGGGGCTCCACCTCGAAAATGCTGAGGCGGGTGTCGGACCGTGGGGCGACCGGACCGCGGCCGACCGCTACCGTTTGCCCGCCTCGCGCATCACGAGCAGCGACAGCGGGAGGCTCGCGGCCACGAGCCCGTACGCGCCGCCGAGGATCGACTCGACGCCGAACTCGGGCGCGAGGAGGTAGCCGGCCGCGAACCCGACCGGGTCGCAGACGACCGCGACGAGGAGTAGCCGTGCCTGAAACGAGAGCGCGTCGAACCACGCGAGGAGGGCCATTACGAACGGTCCTGCGCTCCGCGATCAGATAAAAGTTCGAGCGGACGCGCGGGTCCGGCGGCTGTCGCGGCCCCGTGCGGCCCTCACTTCACCTTCGTACCCGGTCCGGCGTCCTCGTAGGTGGTGAGTAGGTCGGCCTCCTCGCCGGCCGCGAGGACCATCCCGTTCGACTCGACGCCGAACAGCTCGGCCTTCTCCATGTTCGCGAGCACGATCACCTTCGTGTCGGGGAGGTCGCTCACGTCGTGGAGCTGCTTCAGGCCCGCGACGATCGTTCGGGTCTCGGCGCCCAGATCGACGGTGAGCTTCACGAGGTCGTCGGCGCCCTCGATCCCTTCGGCCGCCTCGATCCGCCCCACGCGGATGTCCAGTTCCTGGAAGTCGTCGAAGCTGATGCGGTCGTCGCTGAGGGGTTCGATGTCGGTCATGTCGGTGTCGTCGGTGTCGTCGTCGTTCTCGTCGGCGGCGCTTTCGTCTGCCTCGCTGCCGTCGTCGTCGCTCTCGTCGCCGTCGCCGTCCTCCGACTCGGCGACGCGCGCTTCGAGCTTCTCGTTCAGGTCCTCGACGCGCTCGTCTTCGACCTGCTCGAACAGCTCGGTCGGCTCGCTCAGGTCGCCGGTCGGTCCCTCGCGGGCGGCCTCGACGGTCGCCTCGTGGACGGTGCCGGACTCGCCGAGCTGGGCCCAGAGCCGCTCGCTCTTCTCGGGGGCCAGCGGCTCGAAGAGGACGGCGATCGCCTTCGCGAGCGCGACGCAGTCGTAGATGACCCGTTCCGCCTCCGCGGGCTCCTCGTCGACGAGCTTCCACGGCTCGTTGCGCTGGATGTACTCGTTCCCGTAGCGCGCGAGGTCGGTGACCGCGTCGCCGAGCGCGCGGACGGAGTAGTCGTTGACCGCGGCCGCGAACTCGTCGACCGCCTCGTCGATCCGCGCCGCCACCTCGTCGCTCGGGGCGTCGGCGTCGGGGCCGTCCTCGTAGTTGCGGTGGGCGAAGAGCAGGGAGCGGTAGAGGAAGTTGCCGACGGTGCCCACGAGCTCGGTGTTGACGCGCTCGGCGAACTTCTCCCACGAGAAGTCCACGTCCTGCTGGAACCCGCCGTTGGTCGCGAGGTAGTAGCGCAGCGGGTCGGGGTGGAACCCCTCGTCGAGGTACTCGTCGGCCCAGACCGCGCGGTCGCGGCTGGTCGAAAACCCCTTGCCGCCGAGGGTGACGAACCCGCTCGCCATCACCGCGCGCGGCTCCGCGTGGTCGGTCGCCTCAAGCATCGCGGGCCAGAAGATGGTGTGGTGCTGGATGATGTCGCGGCCGATCACGTGAACGATCTCGCCGCCCTCGGGGTGGTCGTCGCTGACGCCCTCCTTCCAGGCCGCCTCCCAGTCGAACGCGCCGGCGCCGACGCGCTCGGAGTACTGCTTCGTCGAGGAGATGTACTCGATCGGGGCGTCGACCCAGACGTAGAGGACCAGATCCTGCGGGTTCTCCCCCGGCAGGTCGATCCCCCAGTCCATGTCGCGGGTGATACACCAGTCTTGAAGCCCCTGTTCGATCCACTCGCGGGGCTGGTTGCGGGCGTTCGAGGTGCCCTCCAGGCGGTCGAGGAAGTCGGAGAGGTAGTCGGCGAACTCGGAGACCGCGAAGAACTTGTGGGTCCGCTCGCGGTACTCCGCGGGGTTGCCGGTGATCGTCGACTCGGGGTCCTCGACCTCGCCGGGTTCGAGGTGGCGCTGGCACCCCTCGTCGCACTCGTCGCCGCGGGCGTGCGCGCCGCAGTACGGGCAGGTCCCCTCGACGTAGCGGTCGGGGAGGTACTGGTCGTCGACGGGGTCGTACGCGACCATGATCTCTTTCTCGTAGAGGTGGCCGGCCTCGTCGAGGTCGCGGACGAGCTGCTGGGTGATCTCGGTGTTCGTCTCGTCGTGGGTGTGGCCGTAGTTGTCGAAGTCGACGTTGAACTTCGGGAACGTCTCGGCGTAGCGCTCGTGCCAGTCGAGCGCGAACGCCTCGGGGGAGACGCCCTCCTGCTCGGCGTTGACCGCGACCGGCGTGCCGTGCATGTCGGAGCCGGAGACGAACGCGGTCTCTTGGCCGAGCCGTTCGAGCGCGCGGCTGTACACGTCGCCGCCGACGTAGGTGCGGAGGTGACCGATGTGGAGGTCGCCGTTGGCGTACGGCAGTCCACAGGTCACCACCGCCGGGCGATCGGTGGGGAAGTCGTCGTGGCTCATGTGGTGTGTGTATGTCGTGTGTCGGTCGATCGGGTCTAAAGCCCGCTGGTTCGGGGCCGTCGCCGGCGCGGCGATCGGTCGCGGTCGCGGATCGCCGTCCGCTCCGCGGCTCGCGCGATCGACGGCCCGGACGCTGCGGAGGGCGACGGGATTCGCCGCCGCGGCGGCGTCGGCCGCGCTACCGGTCGACGCCGACGCGACGGGTCCACCCGTCGCTAAAAGGAGCGCATCCGCATCCCGGACCGTCGGACGTGTGTCACGTCTCCCGTTTCGCGCGGTTCGGTCTAAAAAGCGTCGCCCGAGGAGCGGTCACAGCAGGTCGCGGACGATCCGCGCCGCCTCCGCGGCGGTCGGAGCGAGGACGTACACGATCGGCTCGACGCCGACCGCGCCGGTCTGGTACAAGACGAGCGTCTCCGTCTCCCCGCCCGCCGGGGGGTCGGCGGCCGCGACCGCGTCGGCGACCGCCTCGCGCGTCGGTCGCTCCGCGTCGAACTCGACGGTCGGGTGGTCGGCCGCGAGCGTGTCGACCGTCTCCGGGTCGTACCGGAGGTTCACGGCGCCCCGGACGGGGGCGCCCGCCTCGCGGGCCGCGAGCAGCACCGTCGCGACGTGTTCGCTCACGCCGAACTCCGGCTCCCCGGGCACCATCGCCCGGCCCTTCACGTCGACGAGCCGGCCGGGGACCGCGGCGACGTCGTCGACGGTGGCGGCGTCGGCGAGGCACTCGGCGACGTTCGCGCCGACGTTCGGGATGAGCCCGGCGAAGCCGGAGGCGTTCGTCAGGGTCCGAAGGCCGCGCCGGACCGAGGTGAGGACGCGCTCGCGCTCGCGAAGCCCGCTGTCGGGGTCGTGGACCGAGAACTCCACGTCCGCCTCGGCGAGCGCGGGCATCGCCGCCTCGTGGAGGTCGGCGAGGAGGTCGCCCTCCTCCAGCTGGCGGATCAGCACCTCGATCTCGACGAGCGCGGCCACCGGCGTGAGGTCGCCGCTCGCGAGCCCCTCGCCCACGCGCTCGACGAGGTTTCGCACGCGCTCGTCGTCGACGATGTCCTCGTGTCTGGCCACGTCGCCGGCGGCGTACTTCGAGACCGCCGACTGGGAGATGCCGAGGGCGTCGGCGACCTCCGACTGCGTGAACCCGCGGTCGCGGAGGTCCTCCGCGAGCATCGAGCGGACGGTCGGCAGGAACTCGTCGACGACGACCTCCTCGATGAACCTCATCGCCCGTCACCCCGCTCCACGTCCGCCGCCCGGTCGGCGTCGTCGAACTCCGGATCGTCGCCGATCCGCGACGCCTGCGGCCCGTCCTGGTTCTGGTACTTCGAGCCGCGCTCGGCGCCGTACGGCCGCTCTGCGGGCCGCTTCAGCTCCGTGAAGGTGAGCTGCGAGACGCGCATTCCGGGCGAGAGCGCCACGGGGGCGGTCCCGAGGTTCGAGAGTTCGAGGGTGATCTGGCCCTCGTAGCCCGGGTCACAGAGGCCCGCGGTCGCGTGGACGACGATCGCGAGCCGGCCGAGCGAGGAACGGCCCTCGACGTGGGCGACGAGGTCGTCCGGGATCGCGACGCGCTCGACGGTGGTCCCGAGGACGAAGTCGCCGGGGTGGAGGATGAACTCGTCGCCCTCGTCGACGGTCGTCTCGGTGACGTACTCGCTCACCTCGCCCGCGTCGGTCGGGTGGATGCAGGGGATGTTGGTGCGCTGGAACTCCAGGAACCGCTCGCCGAGGCGCAGGTCCACGCTCGCGGGCTGGACCTGCTGGTCGACGTCGTCGAGCGGCTCGATCGCGAGGTCACCCTCCGCGAGCCGGTCGAGGATGTCGGCGTCCGACAGGATCATACCGAGAGGGGGAGCGCCGGCGGGTTAAAAACTCCCGAATCCGCGGTCGCCGGCGTCCCCGCGGCTGGCGCGGCCGACCGGTCCGGTGGGACTCAAACCGCCGCGATCACGAGCGCGATCGCGGCGAAGAACGTCGCCACGCCCGCCGCCGCCCCGCGACCGAGGTCGTGTTCGGCCTCCAGCCCGCCGACGACCACGACCCACTGGATCGCGATCGCTACCGCGGACGCGACCAGCAGCGGTCCCGTCGCGCTCGTGATCGCGGCGACGAGGTCCGTCGTGAGCGCCTCGAACGACGACCCCGCGGGAGCCGCGTTCGAGAGCGTGTACCAGATCGCGACGATCCCGGCGCCGAGCCGGAGCAGCTCCGCGCCGAGGGCCCACCCGGCGATCACGAAGGAGTCGGCGACGGAGCCGGAGCCGCCGGCGACGAGCGCCCCGACGTGGAGCGCGAGCGCGAACATCACCCACCAGAGCGGCACGCCCAGCAGGCCGTAGTGGATGTATCCGCCCGCGGCGTCCCGCAGTTCCTCCCCCGCGTCGACCTCGATCCGCTTCGGCTCGTCGCACTGCTCGCCGATCACGGAGTCGGGGTCGTCGCCGAACGTCTCGCAGGTCGACTCCGAGGGGCGATCCGGGTTGTCGACGGTGATCTGCTGGTCGACCGTCGCGTCGAAGACGGCCCCGAGCGCGATGATTCCGACGCTGGTGCCGATCGTGACGACGACCAGCATCGCGACCGCGACGGTCCCGGCTCGGGGGGAGCCGAAGGCGTCGCGGACGCGGTCGATGAGGCTGCCGGGCAGACTCGCGAGGGCGGCGAACGGGGAGGGCATCGGCGGGTCATCGCCGCCGACGGACAAGTGCTTTTCCGCTCGGTGGCGGCGACCGCGGTCCGGGACCGATCCGACGCCTCACGCGGGCCGCGTCACTCCCGGTCGAGTTCGGTCTCCGCGTCGGCGTCGGTCTCCTCGGCCTCGCTCGCGGCGGCCTTCCGCGCGCGGTCGGCCGCCAGTTCGCGGTCGATGTCGTCCTCGACGTACCCCATCGACTCCACGGTGACGACGTTGCCGCCGCCGGGGTCGACAACCATCACCTCCTCGCCCTCGTCGATCTCGCCGTCGATCGACCGGGCGGAGTAGTGGGGGCTGAAGCCGCCGCCGGTGAGTTTCACCTCGCCGCCCGTGGGGGTCACCCGCTCCGTGACCGTCCCCGTCTTCCCCTTCAGCGAGTCGCTGTCGCTGGTCTGTTGCTGCCCTTTCCCGCCGTAGAGGTCGAACTCGTGGTAGCCGTAGAAGGCGGCGGCGCCGAAGGCGAGGGTCAAGAACGCCATGAGCAGCGTGAGGAGGACGCCGGCGACGCCGAGCGAACTCAACACGAGCCCGCCGAGCCCCGCGCCGATGAGCGCGATACCGACGACGATGAAGTTCGCTCCCGGGGCGAGCGCCTCCGCCATCGAGAGCAGCAGCCCCGCGGTCAGAAGCAGGAGCGGGAGAGTGTCCGGCGAGAGGAGCCCGGACTGTGCGAGCGCGTTCATGTTCGGTCCTACGGCCGCGGCCTGATAAGTGGTGCGCGGCCGCGGCGTCGGTCGAGCGGCCGTCCCCTCTCGGTTCGCGCCCGACCGGCGGCGACCTGGCTCAGAACCCGACCAGCAGGACGCCGACCGTGAGCGCGACTCCGAGGACGACGAAGACCGCGTGTTCGAGGGTGACGTCCCCGGGCTCTATCGGCTCGTCCGCGGGCGTGGCGGTGTCTTCCGTGACCCCGTCCGGCCCGACGTCGTCGACCGCGAAGCGCCACTCGCGCCCGTCGTCCGGGCTCTCTTCGCCGGCGTCGTTGGCCCGGGTCCGCTCGCCGAACTCCGCCGACTCCGGGGCGCCGGCCGAGTTCTCCTCGCGGGCGTCGTCGCCGGATTCGTCGCTCATGGACGAGCGTACGCGACTCCGTAATAAATGGCTGGCGGGCGCGGGCGGTCGGATCGGTCTGGCGGATGGGGTCCGCGCGGGACGGGGCGGGACGGCGGTCCCGGTTCGGCGGAGCGGCCTACCGCTCGCGGGCCGCCCGGAGGACGTCGCCGTCGTAGACGACGCCGCGTTCGCCGTCGACGGTCACCGTGGTCCCGTCCGCGACGGACTCGGGCAGGCCGGCGCCGGAGACCATCGGCACGCCGAGTTCGCGCGCGACGACGGCGGGGTAGCCGGTCATCCCCTCGCGGGCGTCGATGACTCCGGCGATCCGGTCGAGGTCACCGGAGAACTCGCCGTCGAAGTCGGCGCCGAGCGCGACGACGGCGCCGTCCGGCAGCGCGTCGAGGTCGCCGTCAGCGGTCCGGTGGACGGGGCCGGCGACGCGGCCGGCGACGACCGCCTTCCCGGTCACGAGCGTCTCGGCGGCGACGTGGACCTTCAGGGTGTTCGTCGTGTTCGTCCCCTCGAACTCGGTGAGCATGCCGGAGAGGACGACGAGCGTGTCACCCGACTCGGCCCCGCCGGTGTCGAGGGCGGCGTCGACGGCGTTGTCGAGAACCGCCTCCATGTCGTGGGCGTACTCGGTCAACACGGGGCGAACGCCCCACGAGAGCGCGAGCTGTCGGCGGACGCGGTCGTTCGGCGTCGTCGCGACCACGGGGACGCCCGGCCGGAACATCGCGGTCTTGCGGGCGGTGAAGCCGGACTCGGAGACGGCGACCACCGTCGAGGCGCCGATGTCGCGCGCGAGGTACCGCGCCGAGCGCGCCAGCGCCTCGGTGCGCGACCCCTCGTCGGCCGTCGGGACGCGCTGCTCGCGCGTCTCGGCGTACTCGCCGCTGGCCTCGACCTGCCGGACGATCCGGTCCATCGTCTCGACGACGTTGACGGGGTCCTCGCCGATGGCGGTCTCGCCGGAGAGCATGACGGCGTCGGTGCCGTCGAGGACGGCGTTCGCCACGTCGGAGGCCTCCGCGCGGGTGGGCCGCCGCGAGGAGACCATGGAGTCGAGCATCTCCGTCGCGGTGATGACGGGGACGCCCTCGTTGACGCAGGTCCGGATGATCCGCTTTTGGATCACCGGAACGTCCTCCAGCGGGCACTCGACGCCGAGGTCGCCGCGGGCGACCATCACGCCGTCGGCGGCGTCGACGATCTCCTCTAAGTTCTCGACCGCGCCGGCGCGCTCGATCTTCGCGACGATCGGGATGTCGTCGCCGCCGCGGGCCTCCAGCTCGTCGGCGATCTTGTACACGTCGTCGGCGTCGCGCACGAAGGAGGCGGCGACGAAGTCGGCGTTCGTCCGGGCCGCGAGGTCGAGCTCCGCCTCGTCCTCCGGGGTGATGAGGTCGACGTCGATGGCGACGCCCGGGAGGTTCACGCCCTTCCGGGAGCCGAGCTTCCCGCCGGAGACGACCGTCGCGACCACGGACTCGCCCTCGACGTCCTCGACGCGGCACTCGATCCGGCCGTCGTCCAGCAGGATCGTGTCGCCCGGTTCGGCGGCCCCGATCGAGTGGGTGAGGCCGACGCGCTCGGGCGTCGCGTCGTCGCCTTCGAGGAAGGTGACCTCGGAGTCCGTCGCGAGTTCGATCGGCTCCTCGATCTCGGCGGTGCGGACCTCCGGGCCCTTCAGGTCGACCATCACCGCGAGCGGGTCGTCGATCTCCGCGTCGACGGCGCGGGCGCGCTCGATCACCGTCTCCCGGTGGTCGGTCGTTCCGTGGCTGGCGTTGAGCCGGACGACGGACATCCCCGCGTCGGCGAGGCCGCGGATCGTGTCCCGGTCGTCCGAGGCGGGACCGATCGTACAGACGATCTTGGCGTTTCGCATGTCGCCGGGTTCGACGTAGCGCCGGAAAAAGGCACCCGGTTGCGTCGCTCCCGAGTAAACGTTCGTGAAGGACGATCGCAGTCGATTCCAGACTTGGACTGCGGCGACTATTTATAAATGAATACGCGGTGGCGCGTGCCTCCGAGCGCCCGTCAGGGCGCGAGGAGCACGCGCGAGGGACGCGGTGAGCGACGGGCGACCGGAGGGAGCCCGGAGCGAACCGCGAGGCTGGGGAGGTGTGAGGTGCGGGGCTGTGCGGTGCGGGGCGGGACTCAAAGGGGCAGCCGCGAGGGCGAAGCCTGACGACGCAAGCACCGCAGTGAGTGAGCGGAGCGAACGAGCGAGGAGCGCAGCGAGTCACGCGAGCCGTCGCGGCTGGGGCTTTGGAGGCGTTCGCCGAAGATCCGTTAGCAGACATTTATACGTGATCGAGTGGGGCTTTGGAGGAGTACGCCGCCGATCTACAGTCGACGATTTATAAATAAGAGTCAGAGGCGTTGGAGGGGGCCGTCCTCGAAGCGTCAGCGGTGGGTTCTCAGTCGTCCGCGGGGGCGGGCGCGCTGCCGGTCGAGAGGTTCACTTCGGGCGCGTCGACCTCCAGTTCGTCGAGCGCGGTCTGTGCGGCGCGCTTCCCCGACACCAGCATCGCCCCGAACGTCGGGCCCATCCGCGGGAGGCCGTGGGCGGTCGCGACCGCCATCCCGGAGGCGATCAGGCCGTCGTGGACGACGCCGGTGTGCTCGACGACGGCGTCCTCGCTCTCGCCGACCCACATCGAGTCGTGGCCGGGCGAGTCGTGGCCGGGGGCGCCGTACTCGCCGTCGGCCGTCTGGTCCATGCCGGTGTTGTGCTCCTTCGCGTGTTCGATGCCGGGCGCCGAGAGGACGCCGCGCTCGTCGAGCTTGCTGATCGCGACGGCGTCGTGACCGGTCGCGTCGATGACGAGGTCGGACTCGACCGCGATCGGGTCGACGCAGGTGATCTCGCGCGGGAGCGCGTGGACCGGCGTCCAGTTCATCACGATCCCGCCGACCTCGTGGTCGTCGCGGACGACGAGGTCCGTGAACTCGGTCATGTTCTGGACGCGCGCGCCGGCGTCGCACGCCGCCTTGATCAGCCCGGAGCAGGCCTCCGGCCCCGCGGCGGTGTAGAGGCCGTCGACGTCGTCCACCGGCTCGTACTCCACGTCGAGGTCGTCGAGGATCTCCTGGGCCGGGTCGCGCACGGTCACCGTGTTCATCAGGAACCCGCCGAGCCAGAACCCGCCGCCGAGGTAGTTGTTCTTCTCGACGATCATCACCTTCACGCCGCGCTCGGCCAGCTCCTTCGCGGCCATCAGTCCGGAGGGGCCGCCGCCGAGAATGATCACCTCGGAGTCCGTGAAGTCGAGGAACCCGTCGGTCCACTCGGTGCCGATAGCTCTCGTTACGTCCGTCTCGCTCACGTCCGCGAAGCCGTCGAATCCCTTCATACAACTTGGTAGTATTACTTGGTTGTGAAATACGTTGCGGTCGATGCGGAGTTGTATATATAAGATCTTCCGGCAGACCGGCGGCGAACACCGCCAAAGCCCCAGTCGCGAGGACTCGATGCGCTCGCTGCGCGCTTCGGTCGCTCGCTACGCTCGCTCCCTCCAGTGCTTGCGTCGCGCGTCTTCGTCCTCGCGACTGCCCCTTTGAGTCCCGCCCGCACCGCCCCGCACAGCAGCCTCACGCCTCCCCAGCCTCGCGGTTCGCTCCGGGCTTCCTCCGGTCGCCCGTCGCTCACCGCTCCCTCGCGCGTGCTGCTCGGCCGCAGAGCGGCCTCGCAGGCACGCGCCACCGCCGCGTCGGGTCGTCTGCTATCGTCGCGCGTACCGTTCCGACCGCCGCAACTCGCAGCCTTTTTACCTACGCTGGCGGTAGAAGTGGCTACTATGGCTGAGGACAAGGCTCGAAGCACCGGCAGCGCGGGCCGATTCGGCGCTCGCTACGGCCGGGTCTCCCGCAAGCGGGTCCAAGACATCGAAGCGGAGATGCGCAACGCGACCGTCGACGGCGACGACGTCAAGCGCGTGGGTACCGGCATTTGGGTCAACGAGGAGACCGGCGAGACGTTCACGGGCGGTGCGTACCGCCCCGAGACGCCCGGCGGTCGCACCGTCCGCCGCTCCATCCGCGCCGCGCTCGCCGACGAGGAATAGGACGATGAGCTACAAGTGCTCCCGCTGTAAGCGCGACGTCACCCTCGACGAGTACGGCGGCGTGCGCTGCCCGTACTGCGGCCACCGCGTCCTCCTGAAGGAGCGCGGCGGCGACGTGAAGGAAGTGAACGTCGAGTAAGCGACCCCCTCCATTTCGGACCGTGACGGCGACGCGCGCACACGAGACGGTCCTCTCTTTCAGTTACCCCACCGAGCGACGCGCCCGCGTCGTGGCCGCCGCGCTCGGCCCCGAGGTCGGCGAGATCGACGACGCCCGGTCGAGCGCGACCGTCGACCGCGAGGGCGACGCGGTCCGCGTCCGCGTGCTCGCCGACGACCTCGTGGCGCTGCGCGCCGGCGTCAACAGCTGGTCGCGGCTGGTCTCCGTCGCCGAGGGCGTCGGCGCGGGACGGGATTGAGGCTCACCGGATACGCCGATACCGCGCCCTCTCGGGCCGCTGCGCTCCGAATACACCGTCGTCCGAGAAGTAAGGGGTTTTTCTGTCCGGGCCGCCTCGGTCCGCCCATGCAAGGGAACATGCCGCCCGAGGCACAGGAGAAGATCGAGGAACTGCAGGAGCTTCAGGAGACCGCACAGCAGGTCGCCGAGCAGAAGGAGCAGGCGCAGTCCGCGCTCAACGAGTCGAAGACCGCCCTCGACGCCCTCGAAGACGTCGACGAGGACGCGGGGATGTACCGCGAGATCGGCGAGGTCCTCGTCGAGACGGACTACGAGTCCGCCTACGACGACCTCGAGGACAAGGTCGACTCGCTCGAGGTCCGCGTCGAGCAGCTCGAGAAGCAGGAGGAGCGCGTCGAGGAGCAGTTCGACGACCTCCAGAGCGAGCTCCAGCAGATGCTCCAGGGCGGCGCGGGCGGCGGCGGCCCGATGGGACCGGGCGGCCCGGGCGCCGGCGGCGCGTAAGGCCGTGAGCGACGACGGAACCGACGATTCCGAGGCGGACGACGCCGCGGAGCCGAGCGACGACGAGGTCGTTCGCACCGCCGCCGAGGCGGCCGAGGGGATCGTGTTCAAACACTACGACCAGTCGACCGTCACCGACCTCGACGTCACCGTCACGTTCGAGGAGGGCGTCCTCGACGTCGACGTCTACCTCAACGCGCCGGAGGACGCCGAACCCGACCGCGAGGCGGTCGCGCAGGAGGCGGTCGAGACCGCGGGCGAGGCCGTCGACGAGCTGTTCGAAGCGTAGGCGGCCGCCGTCTTTTTGCGTCTGCGTTTCCGTTTCATCGGCCGACAACCGACGGGTCCATCTCCCGCGGCGCCCCGCCGACGCGTCTTACGGACGTACAGGGAGACAGCCTCGCGCTTTAGCGCGGGGAGGATCTCAAGCCGACTCGCAGATCGCGACGAAGTTCTCGAAGACCTCCTCGCCGCGCTCCGTGTGGGCGACCTCGGGGTGCCACTGGACGCCGTACAGCTCCGCGTCCGGATTCGACATCGCCTCGATGCCGCAGACGTCGGAGGTGGCCGTGCGACCGAACCCGTCGGGCAGCGCCGTCACCTCGTCGGCGTGGGATGCCCAGACGCGCGTCTCGGGCGCGAGCGAGCCGACGAGCGGGTCCGCCTCGTCGACGATCTCGACGTCGACGTCGGCGTAGCCGCCGTAGTCGCCCGCGCCCACCGCGCCGTCGAGCTCCGCGGCGATCAGCTGCATCCCGAGGCAGATGCCGAGAACCGGAATGTCGCGTTCGAGGTAGTCCGGGGCGTTGCCGACGCGGTCCATGTCCGGGCCGCCCGAGAGGACGACCCCGTCCGCGTCGACCTCGTCGGCCGGCGTGTCCGCGGAGATTATTTCGGTGTCGACGCCGAGGTCGCGGAGCGCCCGCCGTTCGAGATGGGTGAACTGGCCGTGGAGGTCGATGACGACGATCCGGGTCATGCCTTCGGTTGCGGGCTGTCGCACAAAAACGGCTCGGAACGGAGCGCAGTATCGTGGTGATTTCGGCTACTGAGTTCCAGCTTCAATACACAAACGCGGATCGATCAGAGGTCCAACGGACCGCGCTTCGTGAACTCGCGGAGCAGCACGGTCGCGTACGAGCCGCTCGGGAGCGCGAAGGCGAACCGCGGATCGCCCCCCTCGAACGTCACGTCGAGGTCGGTGCGCAGGAGGATCGCGCGCCGCGTCCCACGGGAGTCGAACTCGCCGGGGAGCGCGAAGTCGCCCGGCTCGATCCCGGCGTCGTCGAGTACCGCCCGCTCGATCTCGCCGGGCTCGCCGTCGCCGAGTTCCGTCTCGGTGCCGACGAGCGGCGCGGTGACGAACGCCCGCCCGCGCTCGCAGTGCCGCGAGACCACGTCGACCCGGTCGGCGTCGACCCGCTGGAGCCGGTCGGTGTCGGGCGCGTACAGCCCCTCGGGCGCGTCGGCGTCCGCGAAACACACCACGTCGCCGGCGACGGGGCGGTCGAACGGGAGCCCGCGGCGCAGCCGCTCGCTCACGACCCGGTTGAAGCAGTACGACTGGGCGGCGTTGACGAACAGCCGCTGGAGGTTCGAGGGCACCGCCTCCAAGGCGTGCCACCAGTCCTCGTCGTCGGGCGGCGCGTCTGGGTCGACGTCGCGGTCGGCGAGCCGGTGGACCATCGACCGCTCGAACCGGAGCTTGCCGGGGATCGCGTCGAGACAGGCGGCCCAGTCGCCGTCGCCCGTGCCGTCGGCGGCGGCGCGGTCGGCGTCGTCGGAGCCGGAGCCCTCGCCGACGCCGAACGCCGCGTCGACGCGGTCGCGCGCGGCCCGGGTGTCGTCGGGCTCCGTCTCGGCCGGGTTGCCGGCGTACAGCCGGACCGCCTCGCGCGGGTCCTCCCGTGCGATCGCGAGCCCCACGAGGTGCGTCACCGGCCGCCGGCTACCGAACCGCTGCTGGCCGAAGTAGTTCGGGACGCCGACGGTCGCTTCGATCGGAACGTCCCCCTCACCGTCGGGAGGGGCCTCTCCGTCGCCCGCGAACGCCCGCAGATCCCGCACCGCGTCGGCGACGCGTTCGGGGGCGTCGTCGACCGCGTCCGCGACCCGGATCTCGAAGGCGTTGCCGGCGAGGTCGCCGAACGAGAGGCTCCGCCCCGCCCGGCCGAGCGCCTCGATCTCGGCGCCGCGGATCTCGGGGAGTTCGTCGGCGCCGATCCCGCGGACCGTGAACAGCTGCGTGGTGACGGCGCGCTTGTCCTTCGTCCCCGCCCACGAGACGCGCTCGCGGCTGATTCCGAGCGCGTCCGAGAGGCGGCGCGCGAAGTCGTTCGTGTCCCAGTCGCGGAGGGTCGCCCGGAGGACGAGCTCGGGGTAGCTTCCGGGTTCGGCGTCGAGCGGCTCCGCGTCGAACGCCTCCAGCTCGCGGACCCGGAAGTCCTCGGGCGACTCGCGGAGCCGGCCGCCGATGCCGTCGGCGTCGCTGACGTAGTACTCGATGCCGACCGCGCGCTCGGTCGGGTGCGCCTCGCGGAGCGTGCGTTCGGGGGCCATTCAATACAGCGAGAGGTCGCCGGTCACGCGATCGACGGTGTCGTCGCGGGCGGGCCCGACCGCGAGCGCGGTGACGGTCCCCGGTTCGAGTTGGGTGTGACCGGCGTCGCGGACGATCGCGTACGGGAGCCCTTCCTTGTCGGCCTTGTCGGCCAGCCCGAACAGCTGGCTCTCGGAGTCGCCCTTCAGCACGACCTTCTTCTGTCCCTCGCCCTGCCACTTCTTCCGGGCGCGCTTCCCCGCGTCCTGGTACGCCGACAGCGACGCGTGCGCGACCTGCGCGGCGAGCTTCCCCTCGCCCATGCCGATGTCCGTCCGGGCGACGATGGCCTGTTTCATACCGTCTCCACCGCCGCCGCGGGTTTAGCGCTTTTCTCTCCGTCGCCGAGCCGCGGGGCTCGTCGTCGCCGGTCGAAATAGGAAGGGGCGGGGGATCGACCGCGGCCGATCAGTCGTCGGCGGGCGCCGCGCCGCCGCGGGAGGCCGAGCCGAGGCCGGCCGCCATGTCGCCGACCGTCCGCTCGTTGTTGACGACCCAGCGCAGCAGGAGGAACGCGAAGAGGTACTTCGCGATGATGTCCATCCCGCTGTACGCCCACGAGGTGATCGCGACGTCCAGCACCGCGATCCCCTCGGCGCCGAGCGCCCAGAAGATCGGGTAGCCGAGCCAGAGGACCACGGTGAGCACCTTCAGCGTGTTGAAGATGTCCGCGGTGCCGGCGACCTCCGCGTCCCGCGCCCACTCGGCGAGCAGGATGTGGAGGACGACGACGAAGAACGCGCAGCTGATCCCGTACCAGACCCACCGCAGCAGGAGGGAGGACGTGGTCAGCGCGGCCGCGAGCCCGGTGATACACATCCCGACGTCGGCCACCACGGCGGTGAACAGCTTGCTCAGGTTCGACCCGGCGAGCAGGCCGAGCGCGACGAGGATCATCGGCGTCGAGAACGCCCACGTGAGGTATCGGCCCCACGGGGTGAACACGCCGCCCTCCGGTCCGGCGCCAGCGCCGGCGAGCGCGTGTCCCGCCGGCATCTCGAGGAAGCTCACCGTGAGTCCGGAGACGAGCCCCGTGTAACTGGAGATGGACACCAGCGGTACCATCAGGGTCGCGACGAAGATGAGCTGCGCGCGCGGGTCCTCCACGTTCCGTCCCATATAGACGAACAGGAGGATCGACAGGCCCGCGAGGGCGATGTTCACCCAGAGCGACGCGCTCAGGAGCGTGTTGCTCTGGATGAACTGGAATATCTCGGTCTGCGTCATTTCGAGCGGGACTGTTCCGCTTGCGAGTAAGTCAGCCGCTGCTGTTTCGATCATGCGACAGTGCTAATCACGTGGCGTATTTATTAAATGTACTAACCTGACTGGTAAGGTTTTTCTGTCCGTTTCCGATCTCGCGGCCTATTTTTCGAAATATTTTTTCTCTTCTCACTAACTGTGGACGGTCGTTTCGTTCTTCGTCCGCCCCGCTCTGCGCCTCGCCGCTCCGCCCTTCCCGGCGCCACTCACCGACCCACCAGCGGCAGCCGGTCGAGGGGCCCCCCACCGGCCGCGTCCGCCTCGACCGCGGCCGCGCAGTGCTCGCCTCCGAGCAGGCACATCGGCACGCCGATCCCGGGGTTGCTGCTCCCGCCGACGTAGTAGAGCCGGTCGGTCCCGCGGACGCGCGGTCCGGGACGGAGCGGCCCGGTCTGCGACATCGTGTGCGCGAGCCCGAGCGCGCTTCCGCCGGGCTGGTCGAACCGCCCCGCGAACTCGGAGACGCACACCGACTCCTCGGCGACGATTCGGTCTCGAAGGTCGACGCCGGTCCGGGACGCCACCGCCTCCAAGACCCGCTCCCTGAGCGCCGCCCGCCGGTCCGGGGTGTCGTCGAGCCCCGGCGCGAGCGGCACGAGCGTCACGACCGCCTCGTGGCCGTCGGGGGCGACCGACGGGTCCGTCCGCGACGGGACGTTCACGTACACCACCGGTTCCGTGTCGCCGGTCGGCCACGCGGGGTCGTCGAAGATGGCCGCGAAGTGCGGGTCCCAGTCCGTCGGGAGCGCGAGCGTGTGGTGCTCCAGCTCCGGCAGCTCCCCCTCGACGCCGAGGTACAGCAGGTGCGCCGAGGGGCCGTACGTCCGGCGGCCCCAGTAGTCGCCGAGCCGCGGCACCGTCCCCTCAGGGAGCAGCTCGCGCTCGACGTGCGCGGGCGGCGCGTTGCAGACGACCCGGTCGTGGACGTAGCGGTCGCCGCCGAGCTCGGCCTCGACGCCGCCGTCGATCGGCTCCAGCCCCGTCACCTCGACGCCGGTGTGGACGTCGGCGCCGGCGTCGCGGGCGACCGTCTCGACGGCCTCGATCACCTCGTACATCCCGCCCATCGGGTAGTAGACGCCGAGACCGTAGTCGACGTGGCTCATCAGCTGGTACAGCGCCGGCGTGTTGTGCGGCGACCCGCCGAGGAACACGAGCGTGTACTCCAGCAGCTGCCTGAGCTTCGGGTGGTCGACGTACGACCGCACCGTCTCGTCGAGGCTGGACAGGAGATCCAGCTCCCGCCCCCCGGCGAGGACGTCCAGCGAGAGGTAGTCGCGGAAGCGCGACCGCCCGGGGAGCACGAACCGCTCCATGCCGGCGTCGTACGCCCGCTCCGCGTCGTCGAGGTACTCGCGGAACGCCGCTCCCGCCCCGTCCTCGTACGACTCGAACAGGTCGGCGGCGGCCGCGGGGTCGGCGGGGACGTCGGCGCGGTCGCCGTCGTCCCAGAACACGCGGTAGTGCGGGTCGAGCCGCGTCAGCTCGTAGAACTCCTCGGGCGAGCGGCCGAAGTCGTCGAAGAACCGTTCGAAGAGGTCCGGGAGCAGGTACCACGACGGGCCGGTGTCGAACCGGAACCCGTCGAGCTCCAGTCGCCCGGCGACGCCCCCGACGCGCTCGGCCCGCTCGTACACCGTCACCTCCGCACCGGCGGCCGCGAGGTAGGCCGCCGCCGAGAGCCCGCCGACGCCGCCGCCCACTACTCCTACCGACTCCCCGCGGAGCGACTCGTCGCTCATGGGTACGGTAGGGACTCGCGCCGTGTGAGTGGTTGCCAACTCTCGACGGGGCTTTATGAAGCGGGCCGCCGGCCCGCCGCGAGGGGTACTCGTTCGGGTTCCTTTTTTTCCGGCTTCGACCCCGAGATCGACACATGGGACAGCGGTCGCGGTCGTCCGACTCCAGCCGCGCCGAACGCCCGGGATCGGTCGGCCCCTCGGGCTCCGACGGCGGTGGCACCTCGGACGCGGCCCGGAGCGGCTCGGACGCGGCGCGAGACGCCGGGCGGTCCACCGGTGCGGTCGGCTCCGGCGGCGCCGGCGTCCGCGTCGAGGTCGTGGTCCGCGACCCGACGCCCGCGCCGGTGGCGGCGGCGCTGCCGCCGGGCGCGGTCGCGGAGGACGTCGACCGCCTCCGCGTCGACGGCGCCGCCGTCTCGCAGTTCCGCGCCGACCGCGCCGTCGACGCCGAACTCGTCTTCGACGGGGGCGACGAGTTCGTCTACCGCTGCCGGAGTCGGGCGCCGGACCAGTTCCCGTCCGACGCCGTCGAGTCGCTCGGCTACCCCGTCTCGTCGGTCACGGTCCGGACGGCGCCCGACCGCGTTCGGCTCGGGCTCTCCCTGCCCGCGGCCGACCCGCTGGGGGACGTGATCGACGCGCTGGAGGCGACCGGCGGCTCGGTGCGGCTCGAACGGCTCACCAGCTCCGGCGGGGCCGACACCCGCTCGGACCCGGTCATCGTCGACCGGGGGCGGCTCACGGAGCGGCAGCGCGAGGTGGTTCGGACCGCCCACCGGCTCGGCTACTTCGAACACCCCCGCGAGGCGAGCGCGACCGAGGTGGCCGACGCGATCGGGATCGCCCGCGCGACCTTCTCGGAACACCTCGCGGCGGCGCAGCACCGCGTCTTCGATGACCTCGTCGGCGGGTGAGGCCGGCCGCGGTCGCCCCGGCGCGTCGGGGTCGGCTCGCCCCTCGCCCGGGGCCAGAAATCCGTTCTCACGCGGCGGGGGCGACCGCGGTATTGAAACCGTTCAGGTGCCCAGGTAAGGTATGTATCGCAGACGGTTCCTCCGGTCGGCCGGCGCCGCCGGGGGCGCGGCGGCGACCGTCGGCCTCGCCGGGTGCGCGGGCGTCGGCGGCGAACCGGACTTCGACGTCGGGATGCTCGCGTCCGCCTACCAACCGAGAGAGATCACGGTCTCGGTCGGCGACACCGTCGTCTGGGAGAACACGAGCGCGCGGTCGCACACCGTCACCGCGACCGCGGGCGGGATCCCGGACGACGCGGAGTTCTTCGCCTCCGGCGGCTTCGACGACTACGAGACCGCGCTGTCCGCGTGGCAGTCCGACTTCGGCGGCAGGATGGAGAACGGCGACCGCTTCGAGCACACCTTCACCGTCTCCGGCGCCTACGAGTACGTCTGTATCCCCCACCGCGAGGGCGGCATGTTCGGGACCGTCGTCGTGGAGGAGTGATCCGCGTGGCCCGTCTCGCCACCGTCCGACCAACCGCGGCCCGCGCCGCCGACCCCGTCCGACCAACCGCGGCCCGCGCCGCCGAATCCGGCCGCCGAAACCCGTTTCCGCCCGCGCGCCGAACGGTCGGTGACTGATCCTCATGGCCCTCTCGCCGCTCCTCGGAACCGACGTGTTGCTGTTCGCAGCCATCGGGCTGCTCGGCGGCGCCCACTGCATCGGGATGTGCGGCCCGCTCGTCACGGTGTACGCGAGCCGGATGGACGCCGACGCCGGGCGGACCGACGGCGGCGAGGCGGGCGCCGCGCGCACCGCGAGCGGGACCTCCGGCCGCGAAGGACACCTGACAACCTACGAGGTCCGCCAGCACGCGCTCTTCAACCTCGGGCGCGCGGCGAGCTACGCGACGATCGGGACCCTCCTCGGCGCGCTGGGCGGCGCGGTCCTCGTCACCACCGCGACCCTGACGGGCGCCGCCGAGAGCGTCCGCGGCGGGGTCGGCCTCCTCGTCGGCGCGGCCGTGATCCTCGTCGGCATTCGATACCTCCTCGGCGGCGCCACCGGCGGCGTCCACCTTCCCGGGCTCGAACGCGTCACCGGGTGGCTCACGGGCCACGTCGACCGACTCGCGAACGGACCGGGGATCGTCGCGCTCGGCGCGGTCCACGGACTCCTCCCCTGTCCGATCCTCTACCCGGCGTACCTGTACGCCTTCGCGAGCGGCTCGGCGGTCGCGGGCGGCGTCGCGCTCGGCGCCCTCGGGCTCGGCACGATCCCGGCCGTCTTCGCGTACGGGACCCTGATCGAGAGCGTCGACCCGGTCCACCGCCGCCGGATCCACCGGCTGCTGGGGGTCGCGTTCGTCGCGCTCGGCTACGTGCTGTTCGCCCACGGGCTGATGTCGGTCGGGATCCACGTGCCGCACCCGCGGCTCCCGTTCTGGAACCCGCTCGACGTGGCCGGCGCCGGCCACGGGGGGATGTGAGATGAGCGCGACTCGCGACGACGGCTCGGCCGACGAGCCCGCCGCGTGTACCCTCTGTGAACTCCCGACCGAGGGCGTCGACGTGACCGACGGCGACGGGAACCGCTTCTGCTGTACCGGCTGCCGCGACGTGTACGGCGCCCTCGGCGACGTCGACGTCGACGCCGACGCGGTCCGCGAGCGGCGGCGGGCGGACGCGGGTGACGGAGGGGCCGGAGTCGAGGACGGCGCCCCCGCGGACGACGGCGACCGCGACGTGCCCGACGGCTACGAGGCGACGTACCTGGAGGTCGACGGGATGCACTGCGCGACCTGCGAGGCGTTCATCGAGACGGTGGCGACCGACGCCGAGGGCGTCAGCGGCGCGAGCGCGAGCTACGTCACCGACACGGTGCGGATCGACCGCGACCCCGACGCGGTCACCGTCGAGGACCTCACGGAGACGGTGAGTGGGCTGGGGTACAGCGCGTACGCCCGCGACGACGCCTTCTCGCGGCGGCAGGCGAGCAACATGGCGACCGCGCGGCTCGCGGCGGGCGTGCTCGTCGGGATGGCCGTCATGCTGCAGTACATCGTGCTCATCTACCCGACGTACTTCGCGTTCCCGTTCTACGACGAACGGACCCTCACGTACCTCAACGAGGCGATGGCCTCGACCTCCGGCACGTACTTCTTCATCGTCATCGGCGTCCTGACCACCATCGTCCTCTTCTTCACCGGGAAGCCGATCCTCCGGGGGGCGTACGTCAGCGCGAGGACGCGCTCGCCGAACATGGACCTGCTCGTCGCCATCGCGGCGGTGAGCGCGTACCTCTACAGCACGCTCGCCGTGATCTTCGTCGAGTCGCCCTCGATCTACTACGACGTGACCGTCGCGATCATCGTCATCGTCACCGTCGGGAACCACTACGAGGACTCGGTGAAAGACCGGGCGACGGAGCTGCTCTCCGAGGTCACCGCGGTCCAGGTCGACGACGCGCGGCGGCTGACCGCCGACGGCGACACCGAATCGGTCGCCGTCGAGGCCCTCGACCCCGGCGACCGGCTCCTCGTGCGCGCCGGCGAGCGGGTCCCGGTCGACGGCGAGGCGGTCGACGGCGACGCCGCGGTCGACGAGTCGGTCGTCACCGGTGAGTCGCTCCCGGTCCGGAAGGTCGCGGGTGACGCGGTCGTCGGCGGCTCCGTCGTGACCGACGGCTCGCTCACGGTCGCGGTCGGCCCGGACGCGACCTCCAGCCTCGACCGCGTCGCGGAGCTGGTGTACGACCTCCAGAGCGGGAACCACGGCGTCCAGAAGCTCGCGGACCGGCTCGCGACCGTGTTCGTCCCGGCCGTCCTCGTCATCGCGGCCGTCGCGGCCGGCGCGTCGCTCGCGCTCGGCGGCGGCCCAACCGACGCGATGCTCGTGGGGCTGACGGTGCTGATCGTCTCGTGTCCGTGCGCGCTCGGGCTGGCGACGCCGCTCGCGGTCGCCGCCGGGATCCGCGACGCCCTCGAACGCAGCATCGTGGTCTTCGACGACACGGTCTTCGAGCGGATCCGCGACGCCGACACGGTCGTCTTCGACAAGACCGGGACGCTGACGACCGGCGAGATGCGGCTGATCGACCGCCGGATAGACGACGATCTGCTCCGGCTCGCGGCCGCGCTCGAATCGCGCTCCGCGCACCCGGTGGGGCAGGCGATCGCCGCGGCGCGGTCCGCGGCTGGCGCGGCCGACGCCGCTCTCGGCGAGGGCGGCGCGACGCCGGCGGTCGCGGACGGCGGGGCGGAGGCGGTGGACGGCGAGGCGGAGCCGGTCGACGGCGAGACCGGCGAGGGAGGCGACGCCCCCGCGGTCGAGTCCTTCGAGAGCCACGCCCGCGGCGTCTCCGGCGTCGTCGACGGCGTCGAGGTCGTGGTCGGCCACCCCGACCTGTTCGACGAACGCGGCTGGAGCGTCCCGGACGAGGTCCGCGAGGCGGTCGCCGACGCGCGCGACGTGGGGCGCGTCCCGGTCGCGGTCGGTCGCGACGGCGTCGCCGAGGGGTTCGTCGTGGTCGGCGACGAGCTGCGCGACGGGTGGGAGGAGACGGTGACCGCGCTCGATCGCTCGGGCGTCGAGGTGATCGTCCTCACCGGCGACGACGAGCGCGCGGCGACCGTCTTCAGCGAGCACGACGCGGTGTCGTCGGTGTTCGCCGGCGTGCCGCCGGAGGGGAAGGCCGAGGCGGTCGGGCGGCTGAAGGAGCGCGGCGTCACCGTGATGGTCGGCGACGGGACCAACGACGCCCCTGCGCTGGCCGCGGCCGACCTCGGGATCGCGCTCGGCGGCGGCACCGCGATGGCGGCCGACGCCGCCGACGTGGCGATCGTCGACGACGACCTCGGCTCCGTGGCGACCGTCTTCGAGCTCGCGCGGGCGGCGCGCCGGCGCGTGAAGGGGAACATCGGCTGGGCGTTCTGCTACAACGCGGTCGCCATCCCGCTCGCGGCGACCGGACTCCTGAACCCGCTGTTCGCCGCCGTCGCGATGGGCGCGTCGAGCCTGCTCGTGGTGACGAACTCCTCGCGAGCGCTGCTCTCCGACGAGTGAGCGGGCGGTGCTGCCGCCCCGTGGACCGAGCGGGCGGCGCCCGCGGCCGCGACCCGAAGGCACTTTTCGGTCCCGGCCGTGCCGCCGCGCATGTCCCTCCACGAAGCCGAGCGGCGCCGCGACCGGCGGTCCTCCTCGTCCGACGACGACCGGGGCGACGGCGAGACCGACCGTCGGCTCGGCGTCACCCTGATCGTCGCGCTCGCGCTGATCAGCGGGCTCACGGACCTGGTCGGGGGGCTGGCGCTGGTCGCGAGCCCGCTGTTCCTGATCGGGGTCCCGGTCGCCGCGATCGGGGCGGTGAAGTGCTGGGCCGCGCTCGGGCTCCGCCGAGGCAGCGCCCGGGCACTCGGCCTCACCTTCCTGTTCTTCGGCGTCGGGGCCATGGTGTCGACCGGCGAGCTGCTCTTCGCGCTCCGGGGCGGCGGCGGCCTCGTCGCCCCCGCGGCCGCGCTCGCGCTCGACCTCGCGGTCGTCGGCTACCTCTTCGTGCTCGTCGACGAGTTCGACTGAGCGCCCCGCGCGTTCGCGGTCGCCGCTCTCGCGACCCGTCCGCCGGTCCCGTGACCCGGCCGCGCCCGCCCCTACCGCAAGCGATTTTCGGCTCACGCGAGTAGACGGTGACGATGACAGACCAACAGCAGCAGCCCGCGGTACCGACCCGCAACGGAATGCCCGTTCTCGGGCTCGGAACGTGGGAGAACGACGACCCCGCGCAGTGTACCGAATCGGTCGCGAACGCGCTCGACGCCGGCTACCGCCACGTCGACACCGCCCAGATCTACGGCAACGAGGCGGCCGTCGGCGAGGGGATCGCGAAAAGCGACGTCGACCGCGAGGACATCTTCCTCGCGTCGAAGGTGTGGATCGACGAGCTCTCGCCCGCCGACGTGGCCTCGTCGACCCGCGAGAGCCTCGACAAGCTCGGCGTCGACGCGGTCGACCTCATGTACGTCCACTGGCCGGCCGGCGAGTACGAGCCCGAGGAGACGCTGCCGGCGTTCGCGGAGCTCCGCGACGACGGGCTGATCGACCGGATCGGCGTCTCGAACTTCGAGCCGCACCACCTCGACGCCGCGACGGACGCGCTCGGCGAGGCGCCGTTCGCGAACCAGGTCGAGATGCACCCGCTGCTCCGCCAGGAGGAGCTTCGCGAGTACGCCGACGCCAACGACGTCGAGCTCGTCGCCTACTCGCCGCTCGCCCGCGGGGAGATCCTCGACGACCCGGCGATCGTCGACATCGCGGAGAAACACGGTGTCAGCGCCGCACAGGTGAGCCTCGCGTGGCTCCGCGAGACGGGCGTCACCGCCATCCCGAAGGCGACCGGGATCGACCACATCCGCGACAACCTCGCGAGCGTCGACCTGACGCTCGACGACGAGGACGTCGAGCGCATCGACTCGCTCGGCCGGACCGACCGCCAGCTCAACCCCGACTTCGGGCCGGACTGGTAGGCGGCGAGAGCGCCCCCCTCACTCCGTCGCCCGGGGGAGCGACACCGTGATCCGGTTACCGCGCTCGCGACCCGTCGGGTCGGCGTCGACCGCGATGCTCCCGTTCGACAGCTCCACGCTCCAGTAGATGAGCCAGAAGCCGAGACCGCTGCTGTGGTAGACGTTCGTCATGTCGTGGTCGCCGGTGAGCACGTCGGCCTCGACGGCCGGTATCGCCGCGAGGTCGTCTTCGATCACGAGATCCGCGCCGTCCTCGGTTCGACTGAGACGCACCGTCACCGTCGGCGCTCGGTCCTCGCTGTGCTGGAACGGGTTCTCTAAGAGCTCGATCACCGCCGACCGGAGCTCGCAGCGCCCGTCGACGGTGACCGGATCGAGGGCGTCCACCGCGATCGACCCCTCGGGGTATCGGTCCCTGACGGTCCCGACGCACTCCTCGACCACGCTCCGGAGGTCGATCCGATCGGTCTCCCGCTGGTCGGTGATGAGTTTGATGACCTCGCGTTCCTTCTGGGCGGTCTCGAGGAGGCCCTCGCCCATCCGCCGGATCACCGCGGTGTGTTCCGCCGCCTCCGGCACGTCGTCGTCGAGCTCCTCCAGCTCGCCGAAGACGACGTTGAGGTCGTTCCGGAGGTTGTGGCGCAGGAGGTTGTCCATCACCACCAGCTGCCGCTCGCGCCGTCGCCGGTCCGTGATGTCCTTCGTGAACCCCGTGATCCGGACCACCTCGCCGTCCTCCGTTATCGGCTCTCCCTGAACCCAGACCCACCGGCCGTAGTCCTCGTCGGCGTTCACCCGGTACTCGATGTCCACCGACGAGCCTGCGGCGAGCAGCTCCATCGCCTCCTCGACCGCGGGTCGGTCGTCGGGGNGGGTCGCCTCGAGGAACTTGTTCGGGTCGCCACGGAGCTCGTCGGTCGACGCGCCGTATATCTCCTCGTAGGCGGGGTTCACGAAGAGGAGCTCCGACCAGTCGGCGTCGAACATCCAGAGGACGTCGCTGGAGACCGACGCGATCTCCCGGAGGTGCGAGGCGGCCTCCTCCCGCTGACGCTCCGCGCGGACGCGGTCGGTCACGTCGCGGGAACTGATCACGTACCCGTCGAGCTCCCCGTCGATGAGGTTCGACATCCGGCTCTCCAACCACACCCACGAGCCGTCGCGCGTCCGGTGCCGGTAATCCGCCGTCACCTCGGTGAACCCCGCGGTCCGGATGGCGCCCTCGAAGGTGCGTCGCACGGCCTCTCGCTCGTCCGGGTGGATGTACTCGAAGGCGTTCGTCCCGATCAGTTCGTCGCGATCGAATCCGAGGATCCGCTCCCCGGTCGCGTTGACGTACGTGTACGTTCCAGTCTCGTCCAGCAGGGCGACCTTGTCTTGGGCCTGATCGAGCAGCACCCCGTGCGGATCGGACCGGCTCATGGACGCCCCCTTCTCACGCGCGTCTCATAACCGTCACGGCCGGATTAGCCCGTGCCGGACGACCGTCACCGCCGGACCGTCGTGGCGGAGCCACCACGCACGGGACCGGGCGCTTCGGACCGCCTCAGACGTGCTCGGCGAGGAAGTCGACGATCTCTCGATACGCCTCGATCCGGTTGTCGAGCTTCGCGAAGCCGTGTCCCTCGTCGTCGAAGATCAGCTTCCGGACCGGAACCCCCTGCTCGCGGGCCTCCTCGACGATCTGCTCGGCCTCGCCGACGGGCACCCGCGGGTCGTTCTCGCCGTGGAGGACGAAGAGGGGAGCCTCGATCGACTCGATGTTGTTGATCGGCGAGACGGACTCAAGGAACTCGCGGTCGGCTTCGAGCGACCCGTACTCCGCCTCGCGCAGCGAGCGGCGCCAGTCGCCGGTGTTCTCGAGGAACGTGACGAAGTTCGCGATGCCGACGATGTCGACGCCGGCGGCCCACAGCTCGGGGTACTCCGTCAGCGACGCCAGCACCATGAAGCCGCCGTAGGAGCCGCCCATCGCGACGACGCGGTCCGGATCGACCTCGGGGTGGTCGTGGAGCCAGCCGACGGCCTCCCGGACGTCTTTCACCGAATCCATCCGATTTTCCACGTCGTCGAGCCCGGAGTACGCCTTCCCGTACCCCGAGGAGCCGCGGACGTTGGGCTCGAAGACGGCGTACCCGTTGTTCAGCAGGTACTGCGTGACCGAGGCGAAGGAGGGCCGCCGCTGCGACTCCGGCCCGCCGTGGATGTCGACGACGACCGGGTAGCCCGACTCCGGCGGCTCCGTCTCGGGCACGGAGAAGAAGGCGGGGATCTCGCGCCCGTCGAAGGTCGGGTAGTGGACCAGCTCGCGCTCGACGAACGTGTCCGCGGGAATCCCCGCGGTCGAGGCGCGCGTCCACCGCTCCGCCTCGCCAGTGGTCGCCTCGACCACGTAGACGTTCGCGTTGTGCGTGCTCCCCGTCGCCGTCACCGCGAACCGGTCGCCGTCGGGGCCGAAGCTCACGCCGCCCGCGACGCCGTCAGGCAGGTCCGGGTCCGGGAACTCGTCGATCCGGTCGGGCGCGACGAGCTCGCCGGCGGTGAGCTCGCTGTAGCCGTCGACGTTCCGGGAGTAGACGACCCGACGGGACTCGTCGTCTATCGCGACGCCGTCGACGTTCCACTCGCCGCCGTCGGCGACGACCGCGAACTCGTCGGTCTCCAGGTCGAGCCGCTCCAGGCGCAGCGTGTCCGTGTCGCGGTCGGTGACGAGGTAGACCCCCTCGCCGTCAGGGCCCCACTCCGGGCCGGAGTAGCGCACGTCCCCCTCGTGGGGCGTGTGGTGGGTCAGGTCCCCGGTCGCCAGATCGAGGGTGTACACGTCGTGGTCGAACGAGGAGTGCGCCTCGTGGACGATCAGCCGGTCGTCGCTCGGCGACCAGCCGGCGACCGAGAGCCAGCCGTCGCCCTCGTAGACGAGTTCGGCGTCGTCGCCCGTCTCGTCACGGCCCTGGACGTACACGTCGAAGACGGCCTCGTCGCGGCGGTTCGACGCGAACGCGAAGCGGTCGCCCGTCGAGTCCCAGCCGCCCCACCGGTGTTTCGCCTCGGGCATGTCGGTGAGGTTCGTGATCGCGCCCGACTCGTAGTCGAGCCGGTACAGCTGCGCGCGCTCGTTGCCACCCTCGTCCATGCCGAAGACGGCCTCGGAGCGCTCCGGCGAGGAGTCGACGAAGGAGACGGACTCCTCGAAGAACGTGTGCTGTTCGGGCCACGACTCGGGCTCGCGGACCGACCACACCTGTCCGGTCCCGGTCGTGTCGAGGAGAAAGGACAGCCGTCCGTCGGGGCCGAGGTCGGCGCCGCCCGCGTTCCGCACGTTGAGGTAGCGCTCGATGTCGTACTGTCGCATGCCACTCGGTTCCGCGCGCCCCGTGAAACCGTTTCGGGTGACGGAACCCGTAGACCGTCGCGCCGCGCCGACGGTCGGCCGCGGGCGGAGCGGCCGGGCGACGCCGCCCCGCCGTCGACGCGTCGTCTCCCGGCCGGATGCCGTGTCTTTTTACCGGCGCCCCCCGTGCGGTCGGCGTATGCGCGTCGCGTTCGTCTCGCTCTTCGCCCCCGGACACGGGGAGACCCCCGCGCGAACGCGAACGCTGCGGACCGCCCGCGCCCTCGCCGACCGCGGCCACGACGTGGTCTGGCTCTGCGCGCAGTGGTGGGGCGGCGACCACGGCGCCTTCTCCGAGGACGGGATCGAGTACCGGTCGGTCACCGTCGAGCCCGCGCCGGTCGCGTTCGCCGCGAAGCTCCCGGCCGCGCTCCGGCGCGTCGGGCCCGACGTCGTCCACGCGGTCAACAGCCCGCCGACGCCCGCGCTCGCCGCCACGGTCGCGGGGTCGCTCTCGCGGGCGCCCGTCGTCGTCGACTGGTGGCGCGACCACCCGGCCGACGCCCGCCGCTGGTACCGGCCGCTCGCGCGCCGCGCGGACGCGGTGGCGACCCCCTCTCGGACCACCAAGACGCGCGTCCGCGAACACGGCGCCGACGGCGACGACGTGCGCGTGCTCCCCGAGAGCATCGACTTCGACGCCGTCGAGGCCGCGGGCGTCGACGACCGGTTCGACGCGGTGTACTCGCGGCGGCTCGACCGCCACGCCAACGTCGAGACGTTCCTCCTCGGACTCGCCGAGCTGCGCGGCCGCGACTGGACCGCGGCGGTGATCGGCGACGGCCCCGAGCGCGGCCGGATCGAGTCGACCGCGAGCGACCTCCGGATCGACGACCGGGTCGAGTTCCTCGGCGACCTCCCGACCGAAGAGCGGATTCCGATATTCAAGGGAACGCACGTCGCGGTCGCGACGGCGACGTGGGAGACGTTCGCGACCGACCTGCTGTGGGCGGTCGCGTGCGGCTGCGTCGCGCTCGTCGAGTACCAGGCGGACTCCAGCGCCCACGAGCTCGTCGAGGGGCGCGAACGCGGGCGGCTCGTGACGAGCCCGGCCGAGCTGGCCGACGAGTTCGTCGCCGTCGGCGACTTGGAGCGGCGGTCGATCGACCGCGAGTTCGCCTCCTTCGACCACGAGGCCGTGATCGACCGCTACGTCGCGCTGTACGAGGATCTCGTCGGCGACGAGTGAGACGCGCGCGTCCCGCGCCGGACGGGACGCGTCAGGCGAGCGCCGAGAGGCGGGCCGCCCCGAACGGGACCAGCATCTCCGCCGGACTGATGCCGCCGTGCGTCCCCACCAGCGAGAGCTCGTCCGGCTCGACATCGCCGAACCACATCCCCAGGTCGCGGTGCGTGACCACGAGGTCGCTGCGCCGCCTGTGAAACCGGTCCGACGGCGGGCGGTCGACGCCATCGCGGAACACGGGCTGACGTCGGGCGGCGACTGAAAAGCTCTTCGGGCGGCGTGTCACTCGGTCCGCTCTGGGGGTGCTCGCCGATGTCCCGGGCGAAAACAGGCCGGAGGGTTACGCCTGGTCCTGCCGGGTGATCGTGCCGCCGTACTTCATGAAGACGAACGCCAGCCCCAGCGTGCTCACCATCGCGATGAACGTCGCGATGCCGAGCGCGCGGGCGGCGTCCGGGACGAACACCGCGTCCGACCCGCCGCCGCCGACCTCGACGGTGGCGATGTCCTCGCCGACGGCGAGGCCGGCGTGCATGCCGACCGCGGTGTGGGGCACGCAGTGGTAGTGGGTGATGCCGGCGTCCTCGCTCGACGTCTCGTACTCGTAGGTGGCACCCTCCTCGCCGACGGGGTCGCCGCTGTCGAGGCTGGCCGGGCCGCCGCCGTCGACCGTCTGGACGTTGTGGTTGCCGCCGTTCCCGGTCCACTCCCAGGTGATCGTCGTCCCCTCGTCGACCCACACGAGGGTCGGATCGAACGCGAGCCCCTGGTCGCCGGCGCCGACCGAGATGGTCACCGAGTCCTGGCCGCGGGCGTCGGTGTACGACCCGACGTTGCCCTTGGTGGCGCTCGGCCAGTCGGGTTCCACTTCCTGTGCAGCCGCCGTCCCCGCCGTCGCCGTCGCCGCGCCGGCGGCGGCCGCCGCACCGCCGGCCGTCCGCATGAACGCGCGCCGAGAGACGTCGTCCGAACTCATACAGGCCGGTTCGTGGTGACCCGTAGTGAATATGTTGATCCGAACGCGGGATCACGGGTCGCTCGGTGCCAGTGATTGTTTATAAATGGTCTGTGGCCCTGCGGCGGACTTCTCTGAACTCCCGGCCGCTCATTTATAAGTAGTTGACAGTAGGTTGGCGACGAACACCGCCAAAGCCCCGGCCGCTCGACTGTACGTGGCTGCCTCTCGAACGGCGGAGAAGGCCCACAAAGCCCCAGCCGCGAGGACGCCGTACGCTCGCTGCGGTCCTCAGTCGCTCGCTTCGCTCGCTCCCTGCGGTCCTTGCGTCTCCTACGGCGTCCTCGCGGCTGCCCCTTTGAGTCCCTCCCCCGACAGCACCGCAACCGCGCCTCACGCCTCCCCAGCCTCGTCGGGCGCGTCTTCGGGCTCCCTTCGGTCGCCCTCGTCGCGCCCGACTCCCTCGCGCGTGCGACTCGCGCCCTGCGGGCGCTCGTCGGCACGCGCCACCGCGTGACACATTTATAAGGAACAGTCGCCACCGCGGTCGAGTATTTAAAAAGGGCCTACCGCCGGATCCCGTCGACATCGTCGAGGAACGCCCGCAGCGCCGCCCGCGTCACGTGCGGCATACACACCACGCGGAGCTCTCCGGTTCCGGTCCGCGACACCTTCCAGCCGGCGTCGCGGAGCGCCTGGAACTCCGACTCGGGCACGTCGGCCGCGACGAGCGGAAGTTCGGGCTCGACGACGTCGTACCCGCGGTCGGCGAGCCCCTCTGCGAGCCACTCGGCGTTCTCGGCCGCGCGCTCGGCCGCCTCGCGGTAGCCGTCGGGCCACAGCGCGTCCATCGCCGCGACGGCGCCCGCGACTCCGGCGCCGCTCCGGGTCCCGGTCAGCGTCGCCTGCGACCGCGTCTCCAGGTAGGGGGTCTCGACCGCGAGCGCGTCGAGCGCGGCGTCCTCGCGGGCCAACAGTCCCCCCGCCGGGACCGGCGCCTGCCCGAACTTGTGGGGGTCGATCGTCAGCGTGTCGACCGGCGCGTCGGCGAACGCCCACGCGTGGTCGGTGAAGGGGAGGACGAACCCGCCCCACGCGGCGTCGACGTGGAACCGCGCTCCCGCCTCCTCGGCGATCGACGCCAGCTCGGGGATCGGGTCGACCCGACCGTACTCGGTGCTGCCGGCGACGCCGACGACGAGCGCCGTCCCCTCGTCGACCGCGGCCGCGACGGCGTCGGGGGCGGCGCGGTAGTCGCCGTCGAGGGGGACCGTCCGGAGCTCGACGCCCAGAAGCTCCGCCGCCTTGTGGAACGAGAAGTGTGCGCTGGCCGGCGCGACGACGTTGACGTCGCGCTCGCCGTTCTCGGCGTCGCTCCCCTCGTGTCGGTTCCGCGCCGACCGCACCGCCTGGACGTTCGCCTCGGTGCCGCCGGAGGTGACGTACCCCGCGGCGGTCTCCGGGTCCGGGTGGGCCGCGAGCGTCGCGAGCCCCTCGACCGCGCGCGCCTCGAGGTCCGCCACCGCCTCGTACGTCGCGGGGTCGCCGGGGTTCGTCGCGAGGAACCGCTCGGCGGCCGCGCGGGCGTCCGGGTGCGGCTCGGTACACATCGAGGAGAGCACCCGGTCGAACGACTGCGGCTCCGGTTCCGGCTGTCGCATCTGCCCCGCTGTTGTCGGGGGCGGCTCTTACCGGTTCCGCTCTCGGGTGCGTCGAGAAACTGACCGCGAGCGGCCTCAGCGGACCGAGTCGAGCAACAGGCGCTGTTCGGTCCGCTTGACCTCGTGTTGCACGTCTCGGACCGCGTCGATGTTCGCGGAGATGGAGGAGACCCCCTTCTCGACGAGGAACTCGACCATCTCGGGCTTCGAGCCGGCCTGCCCGCAGATGCTCGTGTCGACGCCGAGCTCGCGGCACGTCTCGATCGTGTCCCCGATGAGCCGCAGCACGGCCGGGTGGAGCTCGTCGAACCGGTCGGCGACGTGCTCGTTGTTGCGGTCGACCGCGAGCGTGTACTGCGTGAGGTCGTTGGTGCCGAAGGAGGCGAAGTCGATGCCGGCCTCGGCGAGCTCCTCGATCTGGAGCGCGCTGGCGGGCGTCTCGATCATCACGCCCCAGCGGTGCGTCTCGGGGTCGATCCCGGCCTCGCGCATGTGGCCGGTGATCCCCTCGACGTCGGCCGCGTCGTTAACCAGGGGGAACATCACCTCGAGGTTGTCGTAGCCCATGTCGTAGAGCCGCGCGAACGCGGCCAGCTCCTGGCGGAACGGCTCCGGCTTGTCGAGGCTCCGGCGGATCCCGCGCCAGCCGAGCATCGGGTTGTGCTCGGCGGGTTCGCCCTCCCCGCCCTCCAGCTCGCGGAACTCGTCGGTCGGCGCGTCGATGGTGCGCACCCGGACCGGTCGGGGGTAGAACTCGTCGGCGACGCGGCGGACGCCCTCGATCAGCTCGTCCTGGTACGCCCGGGCGCCGTGGTCGGCGATGTACTTCTCGGGCGTCTTCCCGAGCGACAGCACCATGTGTTCGATCCGGAGCAGCCCGACGCCGTCGGCGCCCGTCGCCGCGGCGCGCTCGGCCGCCTCGGGGATCGAGACGTTCACCTTCACCTCCGTCGCCGTCATCGGCTTGACGGGGGTCTCCGGGCGCGCGGCCTCCACCGGTTCGAACTCCTCGCCGGGCTCGGCCGACGCGGACTCGCCCGCGCGGATCGTCCCCTTGTCGCCGTCGAGCGTGACCTGCTGCCCGTCTTCGAGGACGCGGGTCCCGTTGCCGGTCCCGACGACCGCGGGGACGCCGAGCTCGCGGGAGATGATCGCCGCGTGGCTCGTCATCCCCCCCTCGTCGGTGACGATGCCGGCGGCGCGCTTCATCGCCGGGACCATGTCCGGCATCGTCATCTCCGTCACCATCACGTCGCCCTCTTGGACCTGATCGAGGTGGTCGAGCTTGTGGACGATCCGGACCGCCCCGGAGACGACCCCCGGACTGGCGCCGAGCCCGTCGACGAGGACGTCCGCGTCCGAGTCGGCTGATCCGCCGTTGGCCGCGCCGGGCTGGCCGGACGCCGCGTCCCCGACGGTGGACTTTCTCGGCGTCTCGCCGCCGGTTCCGCCCGCGTCCCCGTCCGCCTCGTCGCCGGCGTCCTCCTGGATCGTCGTGATGGGGCGCGACTGGAGCATGTATATCTCGCCGTCGTAGATCGCCCACTCGACGTCTTGGGGAGCGCCGTAGTGGTCCTCGACCAGCTCGCCGAGCTCGACGAGGTCGCCGATATCCGCGTCCGAGAGCACCCGCTCGTTCCGGCGGTCCTCGTCGACGTCGAGCTGGACCGTCTCGCCGGTCTCTTCGTCTTTCACCATCTCCACCTTCTTGTCCGCGACGGTGACCTGGTCGACCTCGCCGCGCTCGCGGTCGTACACGTAGTTATCGGGGGAGACGGTGCCGGAGACGACCGCCTCGCCGAGCCCCCACGCTGCCTCGATGGTGACCTGCGGCTCGCCTGTCGAGGGGTGGCTGGTGAACATCACGCCGGACTTGTCGGCGTCGACCATCCGCTGGACGACGACCGCGATGTCGACCTCGGAGTGCGGGAACCCCCGCTGCTGTCGGTAGTAGATCGCGCGCTGGGTGAAAAGCGAAGCCCAGCACTCCTTCACGCGCCGGAGGAGGTCGTCCTCGCGGACGTTGAGGAACGTCTCCTGCTGGCCGGCGAACGAGGAGTCGGGCAGGTCCTCGGCCGTGGCGGACGAGCGCACCGCGACGAACGCCTCCTCGCCGTCCTCGGCCATCGCCCGATACTGTTCGAGGATCTCCTCACGCACCTCCTCGGGGAACGGGGTGTCGAGGATGAGCTCCTCCGCGCGCGCCTCGGCCTCCCGGAGCGCGGCGGAGTCCTCCGGGTCGACGTCGACGGCGTCGAACAGCTCGTCGTCGATTCCGGCCTCCTCGATGAACGTGCGGTACGTGCCCGCGGTGACGGCGAACCCCGGCGGAACCGGGAGCCCCGCACCGATGAGTTCGCCGAGCGACGCGGCCTTTCCGCCGACGGTCCCGACGTCGTCGGCGTCGACGTCCTCCAGCAAGAGTACTGCCATTCGTGTATCCGGAGGATCCGCGAGCCGACGTATGAAGCTTCCGACAGCCGTAACGATGAATAAAAGATTACTCGCCGCCGAGTTGTGTTCGTCCGCGGCAGACGGAAGTTGAACGAGGCGAAAGGAACCGGGTCGGGAACCCTGCGACCGCGAGCGAAAACGAGGGCCGAAGGTCGGGGACAGCGAACCGAAACGTGGTTCGTACAACGCAGTAATGGAGTGATCCGTCTATACTTACCTCCCGTTTCGTGATTAGGGTCCGTAACTTGTTACGGAAGCTGTAGCAGTTCAACGCCGTCGGCTCGAACCGCGAGTCGGTCGACCGCCGTCCCCGATCAGTCGCCGCCGAGCCGCCGCCGCTCGTCTCGGAGCAGCCGCTCCCAGAGCCCGAACAGGGCGCTGTCGAGGCCGTACGCCTCGTCGACCCGGCTGACCCAGCGGTCGTCGGCGAACAGGTGTCGCTGGAACCGCCGGACTTCGGGCGAGAGGCGGTCGCGCTCCCCGCCGTAGTAGGACAGCGACTCCTCGCGGGTCCGCGCGACGAGGCCGTCGGGCACCTCGATCCCGTCGGCGGCGGCGACGTGGTCGAACCACTCCAGGTGGAGCAGCGAGTCCGCGAGGAGGAACCGCTCGCGGAAGCCGGAGACCCGCGACAGCGCCGGGGCGCCGTCGATTCGGACGTCCGTCGGGCGCGAGAACCGCGGCGCGGTCGCGGTCGCGGACGCGCGCTCGGCGACCGCGCCGGCGACCCGCCGCAGCCGCCAGTCGCCGTAGCGGACCGGCGCGATCAGCGCGAGCTCGTACCAGGTCGGCAGCCACTCGCAGTACGGCTCCGAGAACGCGCCGTCAGCGAGCAGCGTCGCCGCGACCGAGCGCGCCTCGGCGGGCGTCAGCTCGTCGGGGGCCGTTCGGAGCCGACGCGCGGTCCGGTCGTCGTCGAGGGCGTCGACGCCGGAAAAGCCCATCCCCTCGGCGACGCCGGTCGTGTACGCGCGGCCGGCGGCGTACCAGGCCGCGAAGTCGGCGGGCGTCGTCAGCCGCAGGAGTCGGAGGACGGTGATACCGATCGGAGGGCCCGCGTCGAGATAACCGTTCGGTCGGTCAGCCGTCGCCGGCGCCGCCGGCGTCGCGCTCTCCCAATCCACCCGGCTCGTCGGGGGCGTCGCTTTCCGCCATCTCCTCCGGATCGTCGAGCGCGTCGTCGAGCCCCCACTCGGCGGCGCGGTCGCGGGCCTCCGACCGCGCCTGCTCGCGGATCGCGTCGATCCGGTCGTCGTCGGCGAGGAAGGCGGCGACGGCGTCGTCCTCGTCGTCGGCCGCCCGAAGCCGCTCGTCGGGCGCCGCGTCGCGGGTCCGGTCGGCGAGGTCGGCGTCGTCGGCCAGCTCGGTCGCGGCCGCGTCGGGCGCGACCCGCAGCGCCTCCTCCTCGTGGGCCGCCGCAAGCCCGGTCGCGTCGACGGCGTACAGCTCGACGCGGTAGGGGCCGGGCACTGCCAGCTCCGCGAGCGCGTCCGGGCCCCCGCTGTCCGTCACGGTGTTGTACGCCAGCACGGGCACGCCGTCGTCGAACGTGATGACGCCGCGGGCCTCGCCGGAGAGCAGCAGCGTCTCCTGCGGGACGAGCGTCGCGTAGCCGGTGAGCCCGCGGTCGAGCGCGCGCGAGAGCGTCGTCCCCACGTCGGAGACCACCCGCGAGCGGAGGAGCGTCCCCCGCGGGATGGTGAGGGTGGCCGGCTCCGAGCGGTCGCCGCCGGGGCTGTCGCCGTCCGGGCGGTCGCCGTCTGAGCCGTCGTTCTCCGGGCTCCCGCTCATGGCGTGTCGGGGACGACCGCGCTGCGGAATCGGTCGGCGACCGCGTCGCCGTCGCCGTCGCGCACGTTGAGCCGGTCGGCGGCCCGCCGGTAGCGCGCGGCGGCCTCGCTTTCCGGCGCGTGCGCGAGCAGGGGCTTCCCCGCTCGGCGCGCCGCCCGAACGTCGTCGCTCTCGGGGACGTTCGCGAGGACGGGGCCGCCGAAGTGGCGCTCCGCCTGCGCGGCGACGTCGTCGGCCTCGTCGCGGACCTTGTTGAACAGGACGCCCGCCGTCTCCGTGCCGTACGAGCGCGCGTACTCCTGGACCTTCAGGCCGTCCGAGAGCGCCGGGATCGTCGGCTCGACGACGACCACGACGCGGTCGGCGAGCACAACGGGCAGGACGGCCGACTTCGACCCCAGCGCGGCCGGCGAGTCGAGCAGGAGCACGTCGGTGTCGCGCGCGAGCTCCGCCACAACGTCGCGGAGGCGCTCCGGTTCCGCGGCCTCGAAGCCGGCCAGCGAGGTGCCGCAGGGGACGACCGAGAGCCCGAACCGGTCGTAGGTGGCCTCGGTCACGTCCGTCGCGGTGCCCTCGACGAGCAGGTCGTGGAGGGTGACCGCCGCGTCGTCGAGCCCGGCGTGAAAGAGGAGGTTCGCCATGCCGGTGTCGGCGTCGACGACCGTCACGTCGTGGTCCGCCGCGAGCGCCATCCCGAGCGCGAGCGTGCTCGTCGTCTTCCCCGTGCCGCCCTTCCCGCTGGCGACCGCGAACGCCTCGACCATACGCCCGCTCGCCGGGCGCTCCGAATAAAAGCTACCCATCGCGGTCGCGACGGATTCCGCATCTGTTGCGGTTGCGGTGGCGCGTGCCGATGAGCGCCCGAAGGGCGCGAGTCGCACGCGCGAGGGAGTCGGCGGTCCGGAGCGAAGCGGAGGACCGCCGACGAGGTTGGGGAGGCGTGAGGCTGCGGTGCCGTGCGGGGCGGGACTCAAAGGGTCCGCCTCGCGGCTGGGCCTTTGGAGGTGTCCGCAGTCGGTCCGTAGTCGATTATTTATAAGCGATCAGCTGAGGCTTTGGAGGTGTCAGCGGTCGATCCGCAGTCGGATATTTATAAACGAGCGGCCGGGGAATCGGAGGCATTCGCCGCAGCGCCGTTGTTCACTTATCTGCAATCCGTCGGCGAGTCCCAGCACGCAGCGTTGATCTCGCCGCTACCGATTCCCTCGTACTTCCCACCCACCGAGCGCTTTTGATCGCGCGGAACAACACTTCGGTATGGTCGAAACGATCTCCGCCGACGAGTTCCGCGACAGGATCGATGAGCGACGCCGCGGCGAGCGTTCGTTCGTCATCGTCGACACGCGGCCCGAGGAGAGCTTCGCGGGGTGGCGCGTGGCGGACGCCGTCCACTACTTCTACAAGCCGTTCCACGAGTTCGACGTCGACGACTTCGAGCGCGAGACCGGCCTCTCGCCCGACGACACCGTGATCACGCTGTGTGCGAAGGGGAAGGCCTCCGACGACTTCGCCGCCGAACTCGACGCGGCCGGGTACGACGACGTGACCGTCGTCGCCGACGGCATGCGCGGCTGGTCCGCGGTGTACGACCGAACCGAGGTTCCGCTGCCCGACGCGCCCGCCGACGCCCCGCCGCTCGACGTCGTCCAGATCCAGCGCCGCGCGAAGGGGTGTCTGGGGTACCTCGTCGTCGGCGGACGCGAGGCGGGCACGGCGGACCGCGTCCCCGCGGCGTCCGACGGCTCCGACCGCGTCGCGGTCGCTATCGACGTCTCCAGACACGGCGACGAGTGGATCGAAGCGGCCGCCGAGCGCGACGCGTCGATCGCGGCCGTCCTCGACACGCACGTCCACGCCGACCACCTCTCTGGCGGGCGAGCCCTCGCGGACGAGCTCGGCGTGCCGTACTACCTGCCCGCCGCGGCCGCCGAGCGCGACGTGGCGTACTCGTTCGAGCCGATCGACCGGAACGAGACGCTCGACGTCGGCGGGATCGACCTGAAGGCGCTCGCGACGCCCGGGCACACCGACGACGGCGCGAGCTACCTCGTCGGCGACGCGGCGGTCCTCACGGGCGACACGCTGTTCACCGACAGCGTCGGACGGACGGAGCTCCAGTTCTCGGCGGGCGGCGACGGAAACGGAGACGACGGCGAAGTTGACGGCGCCGCAGACGAGGGCGCCGCGGGCGCGGCCCGCCGGCTCTACGACTCGCTCCACGGCACGCTGCTCGCCGAGCCGGACGGCGTCGTCGTCTGCCCCGGGCACTTCGCGGTCGCGAACGACGGGACGACCGGCGACGTCGTCCCGGGCGAACCCGTCTTCGCGACGGTCGGGGACGCGCGCCGCGAGATCGACGTCCTCGACCTCGACGCGGCCGACTTCGTCGAGCGGATCACCCGGACGCTCCCGGAGAAGCCGCCGAACTACGAGTCGGTGATCGCGGCCAACCGCGGCGTCGAGTCGCCGCCCGACGAGACCGCGGCGATCGAACTCGAACTCGGGCCGAACCGCTGCGCGGCCGAGCCCGACGCCGGGTCCGTCGCGGACGACTGAGGGGCCGGTATCGTCCCCGCAGCCTGATTACTCGTCGTGGATGAAGACGAGCCGCTTCGATTCCGTGTTGACCAGACAGAGGTCGATCCCGTCGCGGGTCGCGCCGATCTGCTGCCAGCCGTGGTCGCTGACGAACAGCGTCTGGAAGACGCCGCGGTCGCAGTCGGGGTTCGGGCAGCCGACGCCCGCCGCGTTCTTGTAGACGGTCGTCCCCCCGCCCGAACTCTGTCGCACCAACCCGTCGGTCAGCGACCGGAACTCCTCGGCGGACATCGGACTTTCCGCGTCGTCGTCTCCCATGCGTTCGCGTTCGCAGTCGATCGTCTAAAAACCGCCTGCCCGTGGCAAACGGTGGCACGGAAGCGACGCCGCGCCGACGCCCCCCGCGCCCGTCGCCGCCGTCCGCGTCTCAGTCCGCGTCCCGCTTCACCGTATCGGCGTACGCGTCCGCGAGCCGCGTCGGCTCGGGGAGCTTGTACCCCGCGCAAAGCGCCGCGACGAACTCGACCGCGGTCTCCGCCGACACGCGGTGGCCCGGGCTGACGTACAGCGGGTTCACCCGCTTGCTGTTCGGGTACTGGCGCGACTGGAACGCGTGGCCGATGACGGTCCCCGGCTCGGCGGTCGTCACCGCGTCGTCGGCGCGGACCGGCGTCCGCCAGCCTTCCGGGCGCTCGCTCGTCGACTCGTCGGGCTCGCCGCAGAGGAGACTTTTCGCGACGCCGACGCTCGGGGCGTCGCGGAGGACGCCGACGTGGGTCGCGAGCCCCGCCTCCCGGAAGTGGATCCGACCGGAGCCGTCGCACACCAGCAGGTCGGGGGCGGCGTCGAGCGCGTCGAGCGCGGCGAGTATCGGCTCTCCCTCCCGAAACGCGAGCAGGCCGGGAACGTACGGGATCGACAGCGGCGTCGTCGCGCTCGCGTACTCGACCACGGTCCCGGCGCGGAACGCGACCGCGGCGGAGACGGCGGCGTCGGGGCGGTCGCCGTCGCGGTCGGTGAGGAACGCCTGGTCGACGCCGACGACGGTCGGACCGTCCGGATCGGGCGTCGTGTCGGCGCTGCCCTCGTCGCCGGTGCCCAACCGCTCCTGCGCGCCGTCGCGCGCCGGCGGGAGGCCGTCCGCGAGCGAGGTCGCCTCCTCGACCGCGACGGCGGGCGGGTCGAGCCCGTGGTCGTCCTCGAACGTCGCGGCCGCCGCGATGTCGCGCTGGAGACCCTCCATCTCCGCGCGGGACAGCGACGGGTCCGGCCGGAGGTCGGGCCGCGCGGGGCCCATCAGAACCGCCCGCCGGGGCCGCCGGGGCCGCCCGGTCCGCGCGGGCCGCGCGCGCCCCCCATCGAGACGCCGCCCGCCCCGCCCGCGGAGCGCGCGAGCCCCTCGTTGCGCTTACCGAACGCGAGGCCGATCGCGAAGCCGATCAGGTGCGCGAGGTGCGCGATGCCGCCGGCGCTGCCGGCGCCGCCGGCCTGGAGGCTCTGGACGACGAGGACCGCCGAGACGAGCGCGATCCCCCACGTGAGGTACTTGATCTTCATCGGGATGACGAAGAAGAGGAGGACCTGCATGTTCGGCCGCCAGACGGTGAGGACGCCGAGTATCGCGAAGCCCGCGCCGCTGGCGCCGAGGACGCCGGTCGGCGGCCCGCCGGTCGCGATCGCGAACAGGACGTGGCCGAGGCCGGCGAGGATCCCCGAGAGGAGGAAGAACCCGACGAACCGCTTCGACCCAACCGCCCGCTCGACGAGGGGGCCGAAGAACAGGATGACGATGCTGTTGCCGATGATGTGGTACAGCAGTCCGGGAGAGTGCGAGAACACGGACGTCACCCAGGTCCACACGTTTGCGAGCTCGTCCGACTGGAGCACGAACAGCGTGTTGTGAAGGGACTGCCCGCCGAAGTACAGCACCGCCAACTGCGCGACGAAGGTGACCCACATCGCCAACAGCAGGGCGTACGTCGCGTTGTTGCGGAAGTACCCCAGGACGCCGCCGGTGCCGGTTTCGCGGTCTATCCGGCGCTTGACTCGCCCGACGACGCCTGCGGACGCGCCGCTCCGGGCATCGGCGGTGCCGCTCCCCGCCCCGCCCTCGACGCTCTCGTCGAACCCGCTGTCGAAGACGCCCCCGGGGTCGTCCCACTCGGCGAGGCCCGGGCAGTCGTGGTTCTCGGGCAGTCGGTGTTCGGCACAGAACGTCTGGCCGCACCGCTTACACTGGTACGGGAGGTTCTCGTACTCCCCACACACGTCGCACGTCGCCATTGACGTGTGTTACGGGGGCGGTCGTAAAGCGGTTTGGCTCGATACGTGGTTTATGACGAGGCGGTCGGCGGCCTCGATGACGATTTATACGCAGTACTTGACTGCGGATCGGTGGCGAACACTGCTAAAGCCCCAGCCGCTCGCTTATAAATAGCCGACTGCGGATCGACGACGGACACCGCCAAAGCCCCAGCCCCGAGGATTCGCGCGGCTCGCTGCGCTCCTCGGTCGCTCACTTCGTTCGCTCCCTGCGGTGCTTGCGTCGCCGTGCTTCGCCCTCGCGGCAGCGTGGCGCTACGCGCCACGGGCAGCCGGCGGCTCCGCCGCCGGCGACTGCCCCTTTGAGTCCCGACCCGCACAGCACCGCAGCCTCACACCTCCCCAGCCTCGCGCCTCGCTCGGGGCTCCCTTCGGTCGCCCTCGCTCGCCGCGTCCCTCGCGCGTGCTCCTCGCGGCCACCTTCGGCGGCCACTCGGAGGCACGCGCCACCGCATCGAGTTTATTTAAAATAATCACCCGTCCGCTCCGCCCTCTCTCAGCCCGTCGATCAGCTCTCTGAGCGTCGCGAGCGGATACTGGCCCGGCGCGGTCGCGTTCGCGGGGTCGACCGGCGCGTAGCCGATCTTCGAGCCGTACACGGGCGTGACGGCGCGGGTGTGCCGCCCCGGCTCGCCCATGCACATCGTCGCGACGCGGTGGCCGGCGGCGGTCGCCTCGTGGGTCGCCTCGATCATCGCGAGCGCGTCGGCCGGCGCGGTCGCGGTCGTCGCCAGCTTCCCCACGTCGCCCTCGCTCGCGGCGTCGGCGAGCAGGTCCACGAGCGCGGCGGACTCGGGCGTCGACTCGAAGTCGTGGACGGACGCGGCGACCTCGACTCCCGCCTCGCGGGCCGCCTCGCGCAGCGCGGTCGCGTGCGACTCCTCGGCCGGGTCCGGATGCGTCCCGCGCAGCGCCGCGAGCTCGATGTCGACCGCGGCCACCGCGTCGGTACCGATCGCCGTCGAGAGCGCGTCGTAGCGGCCGAGCCCCTCGGCCTCGCCGCCCTCCCACGACGCCCGGTTCGTGACGAGCAGCGGGAGCTCGCCGTCGTAGCCCGCCAGCTGGTCGAGCGGGTCGCTCGCGAGGTCCATCCGGAACTCCACGGCGTCGGCGTCCTCGCGGGCGCGCGGCTCCTCCGTGAGGTCGGCCGTGCTCGCGGCGAGAACGAACTCCTCGAACATACGCGAGGCTTCCGCGGGCGGGGACTTAGCTGGTCGGGTTGGAACCGCTTGCGGGGTCGGAACGAGTCAGCGAAACGAGTCGGCGAAAAGCGCGCGGGTTACGCGACGAGGCCGTCCTCGGCCTCGAGGAGCTCGTGGTACCGGTTGCGGATGGTGACCTCGGAGATGTCGGCGACCTCCGAGACCGCGGCCTGCGTCGTCTTCTCGTTGGTGAGGAGCGCGGCGGCGTAGACGGCGGCCGCGGCGAGGCCCACCGGCGACTTGCCGGAGTGAACGCCCTTCTCCTTCGCGTTGCGGAGGAGGCTCTTCGCGCGCATCTCGGACTCCTCGGAGAGCTCCAGGTCGGAGGCGAACCGGGGGACGTACTGCTCGGGGTCGGCCGGCTTCACTTCGAGCTTCAGCTCGCGGACGACGTAGCGGTACGTCCGCGCGATCTCGGCCTTCTCGACGCGCGACACGTCGGCGATCTCGTCGAGGCTGCGCGGGACGCCGGCCATCCGGGCGGCGGCGTACACGCAGGAGGTGGAGACGCCCTCGATGGAGCGACCGGGGAGCAGGTCCTCGTCGAGCGCGCGGCGGTAGATGACGGAGGCCGTCTCGCGGACGTTGTCCGGGAGCCCCTGCGCCGAGGCCATCCGGTCGATCTCGCCGAGCGCCTGCTTCAGGTTGCGCTCCTTGGAGTCGCGGGTTCGGAACCGCTCGTTCCACTTGCGGAGCCGCTGCATCTTCTGGCGCTGGCGGGCGCCGAGCGAGCGGCCGTACGCGTCCTTGTCGCGCCAGTCGATGTTCGTCGAGAGCCCCTTGTCGTGCATCGTGTTCGTGGTCGGGGCGCCGACGCGGCTCTTCTCGTCCTTCTCGCGGGAGTCGAACGCGCGCCACTCCGGCCCGCGGTCGACCGAGTCCGCCTCGACGACGAGCCCGCAGTCGCTACAGACCGTCTCGCCGTGCTCCTCGTCGTTGATGACGTGACCCCCGCACTCCGGGCAGCTGAGCGTCTCGTCGGTGCTCTCCGATTCCTCCTCGTTCGTCTCCGTTCGGGAGCGACTCCCCCGTGTGTGTAGTCGTTCACTCATAGCTCGGTTGCCCCGGGAAACTCAAACCGCCCGAAGCGATCTTGGTTTACCCTCGGCGGAACACAACTTAAAACGACCGGAACGTGTCGCTCGAAACCCGACGAAAGGACACGATCTATCACGTGTTTTCGCCGGTCTCCGGGTCCCGCCCCACCGGCGCGCCGCCGGGACCGAAACCGTTGACACGGTCGCGGCCGGATCGGACGTCATGTCCGCGCCACGCGTCGTCTCCCTCGCGCCGAGCGCGACCGCGACGGTCGCCGCGCTCGGCGGGGCCGACCGCCTCGTCGGCGTCACCGCCCACTGCGACCTCGCCGACGAGCCGAACGCCGGGTCCGCGCACGGCGAGGAGTCCCCGACCGTCGTCGGCGGCTGGCTGAACCCCGACCTCGACCGAGTCGCCGAGCTGGACCCCGACGTCGTCCTCACGAGCGACGCGCTCCAGTCGGACCTCGCCGACGCCTGCCGGGAGCACGGCCTCGACGTCGCGCACCGCGAGCCCGCGACCCTCGACGACGCGGTCGACGGGTTCGCGGCCCGGGGAAGGGACGTCGGTCGCCCCGAGGCCGGCGAGCGGCTCGCCGCCGACGCGCGCGGCCGACTCGACCGGGTCGCCGACGCCGTCGCCGACCGCCCCCGACCGACCGTCTACTGCGAGGAGTGGTCCGACCCGCCGATGGCGGCCGGCAACTGGGTCCCCGACGCCGTCCGCGCCGCGGGCGGGCGCTACCCGTTCGTCGACGCCGGCGAGCGCTCCCGCGAGGTCGAGCCCGCCGCGGTCGAGCGGGCCGACCCCGACCGCGTCGTCGTCCACGTCTGCGGCCACGGCGACCGGGTCGACCCCGCGACGGTCGGCGAGCGCGACTGGGTCGACGCGCCCGTCCACGTGATCGACGACTCCCTCCTCAACCAGCCGAGTCCCGCGCTCCTCGAGGGGGTCGAGCGGCTGGCGCGCCTGTTCCATCCCGACGCGTTTTCAGTCCCCGACGCCGACGACCGGACATGACGACCCTGCGAGTCGGCGTCGGCAGCGGGAACCCGGTGAAGCGGCGCGCGGTCGAACTGGCCCTCGGAGCGGCGGCGGACGACGACCTCCCGAGCGACCCGACCGGCGTCGCGGTCGAATCCGTCCCCGTCGACTCTGGCGTGAGCGAACAGCCAACGGGCCACGCGGAGACGATCGCGGGCGCCGAGAACCGGGCGGCGGCCGTCCTCGACGCGGAACCGAGAGGCGGCGCCGGCGCGCCGGACGACGGCGCGACGTACGACCTCGGCGTCGGCGTCGAGGGCGGCGTCGCGGGGTTCGACGGCGCCGACGGCCGCTACCTGATCATGTGGGCGGCGGTGACCGACGGCGACCGGGTCGGCCGCGCGGCCGGCCCGAGCCTCGCGCTGCCGGCCGACGTCGCCGCCCGCATCGACGACGGCGAGGAACTGGGTCCGGTGATGGACGACCTCCTCGACACCGACGGGATCGCGGAGCGCGGCGGCGCGGCCGGCGCGCTCACGAACGGCCGCGTCGACCGCGCCGAGGCGCTCGCGGCCGGGGTGAGCGGTGCGCTCGGGCCGTTCGTCACCGAACTGTACTGACTCCGGCGCGGCGGCACCGGTGCGGCGCCGCCGCGGTTCGAAGGCCGTACCCAAACGCGGTCGTGGGATGGTACTCACGGCCCCGATGACACGTAAAATCGCAAGACTGCGGCGTGTTAACCCGGTCTACCAACCGCCTTATGCGGCGTGGTGACGTGGTGAGCGTATGAGCACTGCCCACCCGGACGCGGTCGCGGCCGAATCGACCGGTCTCTCCGCGAAACAGGCGCGTATCCTCCGCTACCTCCGCGAGAACGCGGCCGACCGCACCTACTTCAAGTCGCGGCTGATCGCCGACGACCTCGGGCTCTCGGCGAAGGAGGTCGGCGCGAACATGAGCGCCGTCGCCGACGCGGCCACCGATGTCGACGTCGAGAAGTGGGGCTACTCGTCGGGGACGACGTGGATGGTCACGGCCTGACGGTCGCCGTCGCGCTCTGAGTCGAGTCAGGGGTCGTACGCGACCAGCGACGCCGCCTCGTCGGCGAACACGACGGCCTCGGCGTCGAAGGAGTCGGCGTAGCGGACGACGAGCGTGAGCAGCCGCTCCGGCTCGGTCAGCGCGTAGCCGTCGGTCCGGTCGAGGAGGCCGGCGGCTTCGAGGTCGGCGGCCGCGGCGCTTATCGTCGGCCGGGAGACGCCGAGCGCGCTCGCGAGGTCGGCGCCGGTCGCGTCGGGGTCACGCAGCAGCGCGAGGATCATCCCGCGGGGCGTCTCCCGGCGGAGGTAGCCGAGCGCCCGCTTGTCCGTCTCGTCGAACCGGCCGGCGGGGAAGAAGCGCCGGTAGTCGGCGTCCTTCACCGACTCGATCGCGCCCGCCTCCTCCAGCTTCCGGAGGTGGTACTGCGCCTCGCCGGTGCCGAGGCGGAGGTCGTCGCGGAGCTTCGAGAAGTGCGCGCCGGGGGTCGTCGGCACGTAGCCGCGGATCGCCTCCCGCGTCTCGTTCTCGTCGGTCCCGTCGTCTGCGCTCGCGGTCCCGACGAACGGCGCGGCGGCTCCGACCGCTGCGAACCGCCGGAGCGTCTCGCGCTTTTGACCGTCGAACCCCTCTGTCACGGCCGTATTAGTCGGCGCCTCGACAAAAACACTTCGCTCGCGGCCGAATCGTGTCGGAAAATGCGGCTACGGACGCGTTTCGCGCCGAGCTACTCCTCTTTCTCGACTTCCGCGGGCGCCTCCTCGTCGTCCATCTCCTGGATGACCTCGTCCGCGGACCTGATGCTCGCGCCGGCGTCGCCCGCTTTCACGGCCTCGGCCTCCTTCTCGAGTTCCTCGACGTTCATCTCCGCGGACTCCTCGATCTGGCCGAGGATCTCGTCGATGTCGTCGAGCCCGAGCATCTTCCGGGTGTCGTCGTCGAACTCCTTGCCGTCGAGCCCCTCCATCTCCTGGACGTCGGAGCCGGAGAGGGCCTTGCCGTAGCGCCCCACCAGGCTCGTGAGCTCCTGCGGGAGGACGAAGGTGGTCGACTCGCCTTTGCCGATCTCCTCGAGGGTCTCCATGCCGCGCTCGATGATGGCGCGCTCGCCCATNGTGAGCTCCTGCGGGAGGACGAAGGTGGTCGACTCGCCTTTGCCGATCTCCTCGAGGGTCTCCATGCCGCGCTCGATGATGGCGCGCTCGCCCATCGACTCCGCGGAGCGCGCGCGGAGGACCGTGGAGATGGCGTCCCCCTGCGCCTCGAGGATCTGCGACTGCTTTTCGCCCTGCGCGCGGATGATGTTGGACTGCTTGTCACCCTCGGCCTGCTCGACGGCGGAGCGGCGTTCCCCCTGCGCTTCGAGGATCATCGCGCGGCGGCGGCGCTCTGCGGAGGTCTGCTGCTCCATCGCCTGCTGGACGTCCTTCGAGGGGTTGACCTCGCGGACCTCGACGCTCTCGACGCGGATCCCCCACTCGTCGGTGGGCTCGTCGAGCTCCTTGCGGATCTTCGCGTTGATCTCCTGCCGCTTGTTCAGCGTGTCGTCGAGCTCCATGTCGCCGAGGACGGCCCGGAGGGTGGTCTGCGCGAGGTTCGAGACGGCCTTCTTGTAGTCGTCGACCTCGAGGAACGCCTTCTTCGCGTCCATCACCTTGATGTAGACGACGGCGTCGGCGGTCACGGGAGAGTTGTCCCGCGTGATCGCCTCCTGGCGGGGGACGTCCAGCGTCTGGGTCCGCATGTCGAACGGGTACGTGCGGGAGACGAACGGCGGGATGAGGTTGATTCCCGGTTCGAGCAGCTTGCGGTACTCGCCGAAGACGGTGAGCGTCTTCTTCTCGTAGGCGTCGACGATCTCGAACGACTGCCAGAGCGTGACGACCACGAGCAGGAGCGCGAGCAGGCCGACGCTTACGAGCCCGAGACCGAGCCCGGCTTGGAGGGTGATCGGATCCATGCCTCCCGTTTAGGCCATCGCACGCTTAATAGTTCGCCCGCCCCCGAATCGGTGCGCCGTCTCCCGGTCGGCTCGTCGCGCTGGCGACCCCTGCGGACGGATCTGTCGAACGTCCTCACCCGCCCGCGTCGAGCTCCGCGGCGACGTTCTCCAGCGCCGCCCGGAGCTGCCGCTCGTTGAACCGACGGATCACGGGCGCGCCGACCCGCGTGAGCGCGTTCTCCGGCAGGTCGTACGTCGCGGCGTACGTCAGCTTCGTCCCGCCGTCGACGGGGTCGAGCCGGAGGTCGATGGTGCCGGTGAGCCGGCCGCGGAGCTCGAACGCGTGGCGCTCGGGCGGCTCGTGGACCGTCTGGACGATCTCCCCGTCGATCCCGATCCCGGCCATCCGGTAGGTGTACGAAAGTCGCTTCCCGCCGTTCGCCAGCGGCTCGACGTCTCTCACGTCCGTGAGCCCGGGCGTGATCGCCGCGTGGTTCGCGGGGTCGTCGAGGAACGCGAACACGGACTCCGGATCGGCCGCGACGACGACGGCGTCGCTCGCGGCGAACGGGTCCGCTCCCGCGACGGACGGTTCGTCGCCCGGCTCCGGCTCCTCGTCGCTCACGCGTCGTCCCACGAGGTCGCGGCGCGCTTCCGGCTCATTCGCCTGATCGGGGGTCGACGTACGCCTCGACCAGCTTGCGCTCGGCCGCGCGGAGGTGCTGGTGGAACGTCTGCCGGGTGATCCCCATCTGCTCCGCGATCTCCGAGCCGTCGACCGGTCGCGGCCACTCGAAGTAGCCGTTCAGCTCGGCGGTCTTCAGGGCGGCGCGCTGGCGCTCGGTGAGCCGCTCGTCGACCGCGGCCGCGAACTCCGCGACGGTGCGGTCGCGGCTCTCCCGTTCGACGCGCGACCGGAGTTCGACGCCCTCGTACTCGCCGCGGAACACGTCGAGGATCGACCGGACGTCGTGCTCGGGCGGCGCCTCGATCGTCAGGGTCGCTCCCTCCGGCGTGGCGGTCGCCTCGGCGACGACGCCGCCGTGGTCGGCCAGCTGCGTGAGCGGCGGCGACTCGGTGGCGGTGACGGCGAAGCTGACGCCGTCGTTCGTCTCCGAGACGGTCCGCATCGACTCGACCAGCGGGAGGGCGGCGAGCTCGTCGAGGTCCGGGTCCTCGCCGTCGGCGTGGAAGTACAGCTCGCACGCGTCGTCGTCGAGCCGCGTCGTCCCGAGGTGGTCTACCTTCCCGCCGACCGCGTCGGCGATCCGGGCGAGCGGCCCCGTCGAGTCCCGTATCTCGACGACGAGCTCCACGACGCGGTCGGTCGTGAGCATCTCCGTCGTCTCGATGGAGTGGAGTCCGTTCGCGATCATCTTCCCGACCGACTCGCACACCCGTCGCTCGCGGCGGTCGAGCACGTCCGCGCCGCTGCCGTAGATCCCCAACAGGCCGTACTGGCGGTCGCCGTAGGTGAGCGGCACGACGAGGAGCCGCCGACCGCCCGCGGACTTCGGTTCGAGCGGGCCGTCGGACGCGTCCTCTATCGACCCGGTCCGGAGCTCCTCGCTCTCGATCGCCTCCTGTACCTCCTGCGGCGTCTCGCTGACGTCGAACGCCGCGCCCGGCTCGACCGCCACGCCCTTCGCGGCGCGGATCTCGAGCCGCCCGGTCGCCGACGACACCTCGCCGATCCAACCGCCTGCGTACCCCGGCTCGCCGGCGACGACCTCGCAGACGCGCTCGGGGATGACGTTCGGGTCCCGGTTCTCGACGAGGATGCGACTGATGTCGCTGAAGAGCCCGTTCACCCGACCGAGGACCCTGTCGAGCGAGCGCCGCTCGGTCGCGAGCTTCTCGGCGCGCTCCTCGGCGAGCCGCTCCGCCTCCTTTCGGTCGCTGATGTCGTTCTGGAAGCCGACGTAGTGGGCCAGGTCGCCGTCCTCGTCGTATATCGGCGCGACCGTCAGCTCGTTCCAGAAGGGCGTTCCGTCGCGCCGGTAGTTCCGTATCTCGACGGTCGCCTCCTCCTCGTTCGCGATCGCGTCCCCGATCTCCTCGACGGTCTCCGGGTCCGTCCCCGGTCCCTGGAGGAACCGCGGGTTGCGGCCGAGCGCCTCCTCGACCGGGTAGCCCGTGTGTTCCTCCCAGGCGTTGTTGACGTACACGAGGGGATAGTCCGGGAGGTCCGGGTCGCTGATGCTGATCCCGATCGGCGCGTCCTCGACGGCCCGCGTCACGTCCGCCGCCGACGGCTCGTGGTCGGAGATGTCCCGTCGCGGCTCGGAGGTCGGGACTCCCGAACAGACCGTCGAGACGTCGGAGACGAGCTTATCGATCGACGCCGACCCGTTCTTCTGGAGGAACCTGTCGACGCCGTTCTCGAAGGCGGCCTCCGGCACCCCCTCCTCGTCCGTCTCCGTGAACATCACGACGGGCACGCCGGCGTCGGACTCTTCGATCGCGGTCGCGAGGGCCACCCCGTCGTCGCCGTCCAGCGCGTACTCGCTGACGACGCAGTCGTACTCCCCGGTCGTTGCCTTTGCGACCGCGGACGCCGCGGTGTCCGTGCGGGTCACGTCGAACCCCGCGGCCCCGAGCGCCGTCTCGATCCGATCGCTCCCCTCCTCAGGATGGACGAGGAGCGCTCGAGCGTTCGCCATGGGCATCCGTTCGCACCCATACGGGTTAACGGTTGCCTACGTTCCGAGGGGCCGAAGCCTCGGCGTCCGACCGGCCGACCGCGGGGGCCGTCGGGGCGCGACTGTCCAGTTAGGCCCGGGTACTTTGAGGTCGCTGGGCGTGAGATCGACGCATGGTGTCGACTATCGCCGCCGAGGAGCCATCCCGCGAGCGGGCCCACGAACCATGAGCGTGCGCGTCCCCGTCCGGGAGCCCCCCACGTCCGTTCCCGGCGACCGCGTGGGGCTCCCCGAGGCCGTCCTCGCCGATCTCGGGATCGGCCTCGGCGATTCGGTGACCGTCGAGGGCGCGCGGCGCGTCGCCGCCCCGGTCGTCGCGGTCGACGGCGGGGCCCGGGCCGTCTTCCTCCCCGAGCGGCTCCGGCGGACGGCCGGGGTCGAGCCGGGCGACGCCGCGACCGTGGCGGCGTCGTCACTCCCGGTCGCCTCCTCGGTCACGCTGCGGCTCCGCCAGTCGGTCGACCTGGAGCGGAGCGAGGACGCGATCCGCCGCCGGCTCGATCGGCGCGCGGTCGCCGTCGGCGACGAGGTCGAGGTCACCCGCCTCGGCGGCGCGCTCACGCTCCGGTTCGACGTGCGGGACGTGGCCCCCACCTCGCCGGCGGTCGTCGGCGACGAGACCGAGATCACCGTCGCGGCCGACGACGGGGCGCCGGCGGTCGAGGCCGAGCGCCCCGGCGGGACCGGCGCCGGCGACGGCTTCGTCCCGACGGCGACGTTCGAGCGCCTCCGGGACGCGGTCGCGACCCGGTTCGACGCGGCCGAGACGTTCGAGTCCGCGGGCTCGTCGACGCTGGGGCTGCTCCTCCACGGCCCGCGCGGGTCGGGGAAGACGACGCTCGTCGAGGCCGTCGCGGCCGCGACCGACGCGTCGCTCGTCCGCACCTCCGCGGCCCGGCTCCGGGGCGAGCGCGCGAGCGACCAGTCGGACGGGCTCGACCGCGTCGTCGAGGCCGTCCCGGCCGGAGAGCCGACCGTGGTCCTCCTCGACGACCTCGAGGCGCTCGGGGCCGACGACGGCGGGGGCTCCGCGCTCGCCGACCGCCTCCGCTCGACCGTCGACGAGCTCCGCGATGGGGACCGAACGGTCGTGATAGGCGTGGCGACGGACCCGAACGCCGTGCCGTCGGCGCTGCGCCGCGGCGGGCGGTTCGACCGCGAGATGGCGGTCGAGCCCCTGACGACCGCCGAGCGACGCGACGCGCTCGAAGCCCTCTGCGAGGGCGCACCGCTCGCGATGGACGTCGACTTCGAGGGCGTCGCCGGGCGGCTCAACGGCTACGTGTTCGCCGACCTAGCCGTCCTCGTGGACGCGGCCCTGGAGCGGGCGGTCCGCCGCGACGGCCGGACCGCGATCCGGATGGCCGACTTCGAGGCCGCGCTCGACGACGTCGAGCCCACCGGGCTCCGCGAGGTCACCGTCGAGTTCCCCGCGGTCGGCTGGGACGAGGTCGGCGGCCTCGACGACGCCAAGCGCGAGCTGGTGCGCGCGGTGTACTGGCCGCTGGAGTACGCCGACCGCTTCGCGGCGCTGGGGATCGACCCGCCCTCCGGCGTGCTCCTGTACGGGCCGCCCGGCACCGGGAAGACGCTGCTCGCCCGCGCGGCGGCGAGCCTCAGCGACGCGAACTTCATCCCGGTGAACGGGCCCGAGCTGCTCGACAAGTACGTCGGCGCGAGCGAGCAGGCCGTGCGCGACCTGTTCGCGACGGCGCGCGAGAACGCGCCGGCGGTGATCTTCTTCGACGAGGTCGACGCCATCTCGCCGAAGCGCCGGGGCGACGACACCGGCGCCGGCGAGCGCGTGGTGTCGCAGCTGCTGACCGAGCTCGACGGGCTGGAGCCGCTCACCGACGTGGTGGTGATCGCGGCGACGAACCGCCCGGACAACATCGACGAGGCGCTGTTGCGCCCCGGTCGCATCGAGAAGGCGGTCGAGACGCCGCTCCCGGACCGCGAGGCGCGTCGCGATATCCTGCGGATCCACGCCCAGGACATGCCGGTGGCGTCGGGCGTCGACCTCGACTCCCTCGCCGACCGCACGGCCGGGTACAGCGGCGGCGACCTCGCGGCCTTGGTCCGCGAGGCCGGGCTGCTCGCCATCGAGGACGCCATCGTCGACGACGGGCCGCCCGCCGACCCGACCGTCGGGCGCGACCACTTCGAGCGCGCCTTGGCCGAGACGTCGCCGTCGACGAGCGACGGGCGCGCGGACGCCGAGCGAGTGGGACGCGACTCGCCGGCGGAGTGAGCGGCCGGCAGGGACCCGGACACCCCGGCCGACGAACCTCGCCTTACTCCGGCTCTTCGTGGAGGTTCAGGACGAAGTAGACAACGCCGCCCATGGCGAGTAGCTCCAGGGCCGCCATCGTCCAGAACCGGACGTTCAGTCCGCCGCTCGGCTCCTGTAGCGTCGGGATCAGGAAGATACCGACGAGAGCGATCACGGCGCACGCGGCCAGCCCGACCACGGACCGGGTATTCATCACTGGCGGCTGTTCGGTGGGAGTGTCAGTCATGTCGAAAAATGAACGGTGGAAACGGTTGAACCGTGCTGTTCGGTCGCGTCGAGTCCGCCGGCCGATCAGTCCGCGGCGGAGGCCTCAGCGCCCGCGGAGGGCTCCGGGGCCTCGGTGTCGCCGAGGATCGCGCGGCTGCGGAGCAGGATGAAGCCGAAGCCGACCTTGGCGGTCACGTCGAGAACCATGAACAGGAGGGTCTCGATGCCGAGGCCGACGACGCCGGCTCCCTCAGTACCGATGATCCAGAGGATCGGGTACGCGGTCCAGAGGACGAGCACCAACGCGGTCAGCGTGTTGAACGTGCTCGCGACTTCGGGGCCGCGCTCCTTCGCCGCGGCGCGCAGGCTCGTGGCGAGGAAGTACAGCACGACGATCATGCAGATCGTGCTGAACAGCCACCAGGAGTACCGCGCGAGCGGCGTGTGCGAGAGCGCGCCGATGAGGCCGGTGACGATCATCAGCGCGTCGACGCCGACGAGCGTCCCGATGCTCACGCGGTCGACCTTCGCCAGCAGCGCGAGGTCGAGCAGCAGCAGCGGCGTGGTGAACAGCCAGTCCGCGTACCGCGCGTAGTAGATGTCGAGCACTTCTCCGGCGACCGTGACTTCCGTCAGGCCGATTCCGAAGAACATCGACAGGTACGCCGCCGACGCGATCCCCGGCACGAGGATCGTAATCGAGTAGTACTCACGGGCCTCCTTGTCGGTGACCCCCCATCCTTTGACGATGAAGTAGAAGGTCCCGATGAGCATTAGTAGCGTGCCTATACCCAACCAAAGCGTCTCGGGACGTCCGTCCCCGAGCAGGTCGTATCCCGCCTGTAGCGCTATCGGGTCCATACCCACCTCATGATATACCGTATACTCTATTCAGATCGATGCCAACCCAGTCAGGTATCGGCGTCCGCGGGCGGTCGACCGTCGGGGTCCCTCGGTGGTCGCTGCCCCCGTCGCGTTGCCCGTCGGGGGATACGTTGTCGGCCCGAAAGTAATCAACCTGGGGCCCCAGTGATGCTGTATGGCCGACGACGACACCGAAGCGGAGGCGGAGTCGACGACAGAAACCACCGCGGAGCGAGAGGACGAAACGGAGGCGGTCGACGACGTCACCATCGACGTCGAGGCGATCGACGAGTACGAGCAGCGCATCGAGGAGCTGTCCACCGCGGTCGAGGAGCGCGACGAGACGATCGAGGAGCTCCGGTCGGTCGTCGAGGAGCAGTCCGAACAGATCGACAAGCTCGAAAACCAGTTCCTCGACCTGTCCGCGCGGGTCGCGGACGGCCGGAACCTCGGGGTCTGCCCCGAGTGTAACGGCCCCACCGAAAAGAAGGAGCGGCTGTTCCGGTCGGACACGATCGAGTGCACGCGCTGCGGCGAAGTGATCCACACGTACTGAGCCCGTTCCGAACCCCTCGCTCTCCGCTCAGCGCGTCGCCGAACGGACACGCGGCTCCGTCGAACCCTCACAGGTGACGCGTTCTGAACTGGCGCTGGTCAGTGCAGACGTACCGGCGAGCGATAGCGGGAGTGAGTATCGCAGATCGGCGGCCGCGATGTGGTATTTAAATACCCACGGGCGACGGCGACGAGCGCTTATAAAAGGGGTGCGGTGGCGCGCCTGCGAGCGGCCGGAGCGAAGCGGAGGCCGCGAGCCAGCCCGCGAGGGACGCGGTGAGCGCTCGGAGAGCGCGAACCNTGGGGAGGCGTGAGGTGCGGTTGCTGTGCGTTCCCGCGAGCGAAGCGAGCGGGAGCACGGAAGCCGCAGCCCGCACGGCGACCGAAGGGAGCGAGCAGGAACGTCTTCCGGTGGGGCGGGACTCAAATGGGCAGCCGTCGAGGCGGGACTTTGGAGGCACTCGCCGCAGTAGCGTCTCACTTATAAACAGCCGACAGGGACACCGTAATTCCACTTATAAATGGCCTCACTCACAACGTACTACACTCACTCCCGAAACCGATCAGGAAACACTCTTCGGTGACCGACCGTTTCAGACGAAATTTATCCGAAAAGTGGGGGTTCCGACAGAGCCGAGGATATAAAAGACCGAATAATGGCGACGAGGCCCTAACCCTCTAACGCCCCTAACGACACCCATGTCGACGTCGACGGCGAGTCCGGTGCGGCGACTCCTCGGCGAACCGGAACGGACGGCCATCGGTGCGTCCCGCGCGGCGTTGCTCCTGCTCGCGGTGGGGTTCGGCGCCCTGTCCGCGGCCGGCACCGACGTGTCGCTCCGGACGCAGATGATCGCGTACCTCGTCGGGATGGTCGCGCTGAACCTCCCGCACGGGGGGTACGAACACTTCTCGAACCTCCGCCGGCGGGGGCTCCCGTTCGGCGCGCGGTACGTCGGCTTATACCTCGGCTTCGTCGCCTCGTTCGTGGCGCTGTTCGTCGTCGCGCCGCTGCCGGCGCTCGCGCTCGCGTTCGGGACGGCGGTCGCGAAGGGCGGGCACGGCGACCTCCGCGTGATGGACGCGCTGGTCGGCACCGAGCACCTCACGACCAAGCCGCAGCGGGCGCTCGCCGCCCTGATCCGCGGCGGGGCCGTGATGATCATCCCCGCCGTCTTCTGGACCGAGACCTACTACAGCTTCACCGGCATCATGCTGGGCGTCTTTGACGGCCGGCTGGCCGGCCCGGCCGCCTCGAACCCCGAGACGTTCACCACGGCGCTCGGCGCGGTCTTCGGGCTCGGCGTGGTCACGCACCTCGGCGGCGGCCTCGTCACCAGCCTCCGCTCGACCGGCGGCGTGAGCCGGTCGTGGCTCCTCGACGCCGCGGAGACGCTGCTGCTCGTCGCCTACTTCGCCTTGGTCCCCGTCGTCGTCGCCATCGGGCTCTACTTCCCGCTGTGGTACTCGCTGCGCCAGTCGGCGCGGAGCATGGTGGTCGAGCAGGAGCAGCCCGACCGGACGGAAGGGGTCTCGCTCGTCGTCGCGTGGGGCGTCCTCGTCGTCGGCGCGCTGGTGACGGCGACCGTCGCGGCCGCCCTGTGGACCGTCGCCCCGAACCCGCTGGCCGGCGGGTCGCTGCTCTCCGGCGCCGTCGCCTTCTACACCATCTTCGTCTGCGTCATCGCGATGCCGCACGTCGTGGTCGGGGAGTGGCTCGACTTCGGACGCGGCATCTGGTACGTGCCCTGACGGGGGCCGGTCGCGCCGGCGAGACCGCGCTCGCGACGCGAACCGCCCGCCCGCGTCGACGAGATAACAAGCCCTAAAACCCGGCTCGTCGACCGATACGGTATGCCTCTGCGGTTCGCTCGGCGCCTCGGGCTCGCGGACGCGGTCACCGTGGCCAACGCCGCCGTCGGCTTCCTCGCCGTCGTCGCCGCGACGGTCGACGTCGCGCTCGCGGCCCGCCTCGTGCTCCTCGCCGCGGTCGCGGACGGGCTCGACGGCGTCGTCGCCCGTCACCGGGGGTCGACGCCCGCCGGCCCCTACCTCGACTCGCTGGCAGACGTCGCCTCGTTCGGCGTGGCGCCCGCCTTCCTCGTGGCCGCCGTCGTCCGCGACGGGCGCTCGTTCGCGACGGACCCCGTCCTCGTCGGCGCCGGCGTCGGCGCGGGCGCGCTGTTCGTCGCCGCCGCGGTCGCCCGACTCGGGCTCTACACGGTCGACGAGGACGGCGCCCGCGAGACGGTGGGCGTCCCGACCACGCTGGCGGCGACGGTGCTCGCGGCCGCCGTCATCGCGGGCTACACCGCGCCCCTCCTCCTCGTCGGAGCGACGACCGCGTTCGCGCTGCTCATGGGCTCGACGGTCACGTACCCCGACCTCCACGCGCAGGACGCGCTCGTGATGGGCGTCGTTCAGGCCGCCGTGATCCTCACCCCCGCGGGCCACATGGCGACGGGCGCGCTCCCGGCGTGGATCGGCGAGGGGTTCGCGTTCGCGCTGCTGTTCCTCTCGTGCGGCTACCTCCTGCTCGGCCCGCGGTTCTACTGGGGCGACGGGATCCGCGCGCCGCCGGGTCTTCGGCGGTGAGTTCGGAGCGGAGCGGCGAGCGTTCGGAACGGACCGGCGAACGGACTCGTCGGTAGCGGGCGGACTATCGTCGAAAATCGCAGCGAAGAGCGGTCGGCGAGCTCGCCTCGTCGGCGGGCCGCCTTACAGCAGGTCGTCGAACTCCTTGTACCGGGTGATCTCGACGCCGTCGTCGGTGACGACCGCGACGTTGATCCCGTTGCCGGAGGCGAGGTCGCGCTCGACGGCGGACTGGATCGCCTTCGCGGCGATGGTCTTCGCCTCGTCGATGGTGACGTCGTCGTCGTACTCCTGTTCGAGGACACCGAGCGCGTACTGCGACCCGGAGCCGGTGACGGTGTACTCCTCCTCGGTCGTGCCGCCGAGGGCGTCGATGGAGTAGATGTGCGCGCCCTCGTCGTCGACGCCGCCCAGGATCGGCTGGACGACGAAGAACGCCCCGGAGCGGAGGAGGTTCCCCGTCAGGGTCGACAGCGCCTCCATCGACATGTCCTTTCCGCGGCGGGCCTCGTAGAGGCTCGTCTCGGCGCGGAGCGTCGAGATGAGGTTCTGGGCCGCCGAGACGGAGCCCGCGATGGTCAAGGCGCCGCGCGGGTGGATCTCCTCGACCTTCTGGACGTCCTTCGAGGAGACCATGCCGCCGAGGGAGGCGCGCATGTCGGTCGCCATCACGACGCCGTCGTCGGCCTTGATGCCGACGGTCGTGGTGCCGGTCTTCATCTCGCCGTCCTCCTCCGCCTTCGCGGCGCGGCGCTCGCTGTGTTCGAACTCGCCGAGCTCCGGTCCGAAGACGGGCTGGTCGCGGCCGAGGTCCGCCGCCGGGCCGTCTGAGAGGTCGCCAGTCGGTGTTCGCATTACACGCTCGTTGGCTCGGCGCGCTGATAAAGGCAACCCTTCGGGGGCCGCCGACCGGTTCCGACGGGCCTATCCGTCGCCGGGTCGCGACCGGTCGACGGCGACCGGACGGGCGCGCCCAAGACGGGTGACGGGGCGCCCGCGTCACCGACGGTACTGTCGCTCCGGGTCGGTTCGGCGTTCGGTCGGCTGGGCAAAACGAGTCGCTACGGCGGCGCGGTCACTCCTCGGCGGCGGTCTCGAACGCCTCGGTGGTGGTCTCGACGAGCCGGCCGACGGGGACGTTGATACCGAGGCGCTGACGCGCGAAGACGGCCATCGGGAACAGCGAGATCCCGACGGCGACGGTCGCTTGGTGCAGCCCGAAGAGGGCCGCGGTTCGGATGCGGTCGAACATTGGACTTCTGCTCCACCCGAACGCGGGGATATATAAATATCTTCCGTGCCTGCCGCCGAGTCTACCCCGTCGCAGTCTTGCGGTTTTCGGTCATAAATTAACGATCCTGAAACTTCCCCCGTCCCGCGCCGATCGACGCGTATCCCAGCCCGGTTTGACCCCGTTTATCTCCGTAACTTATGAGAATTCACGGCGGTTCGTGCGCCTCGCATCGGCGCTTCGCGCCCGGCACTGTCCCGCCGGCTCCGACCGCGCGTGGGTCGCACCGCGCCGGACCGAACGGGATTTAACCGAGTGAGCGCCTACCCGGTCGCGTGAAGAACGTCACGGACCGGATCCGGAACCCCTTCGGGATGCGTCCCGACTGCCCATCGTTCGTCCCCGGCTACGGCGACGCCAACGCCGACTTCCACGTCGTCGGCGACTACCCCGGCGTCCACGGCGGGACCGAGTCGGGCGTTCCCTTCACCGGAGAGGCGTGGTCGCCCGCGTTCCTGTCGGCGCTCGCGGCGGCCGGACTGATCGCGGGACTCGCCGACGGCGTCGCGCCCGACGGCGTCGCGATCGACGGCGACCCGACGGCGATCGACCCCGTCCGGACCGACCGGACGTTCCTCTCGTATCTCCACATGTGCGAGAGCGAGGGGGCGCCGGACGAGGGCGCCTACGACGACATNGGTTCTTCGACGCCGAGCTCCGCGCCATCGCGGCCCACGTGCTGCTCCCGGTGGGCGCGCGGGCGACCGAACACGTCCTCGAGACCTACACCGCGCGGGCCCGGAAGACCGAGATCGACATGGACGCGCTCCACGGCGAGGAGCTGCTCGGCGCCGGCTGGCTCGTCGTTCCGATCAAGGACCCCGCCGACTGGACCGACGGCGACGCCGACCGGCTCGTCGACTCGCTCGGGGAGCTGCGCTCGACCGACTTCCGGCGCGAGAGCGACCTCGGACGGTTCGTCGCCGGCAACGAGCCGTACCTGGTCCGCTGACGCAGCGACCGCCCGCGAGCCCGCGAACTCGTCGGTTTTCGCCCGGATAGACGTGAAATTTCTCCGGCAAAGCGGGTTCCCGATGCGGAGATTCGGCAGTAATCGCTCGCATCCGCGGACGATCGTTTTCTGCCCGGCCGCGATCGAGTCATATTTGTCGCTACTGCCCGGATTTTATACCTCTCCTGCCGATATTTCAGTAGACGCCCGCTCGAACGGGCGTCGGCCGCAGGACTGGTACTCCGCGCGGCGACTTGGTCAGATCCGGCCCTCACCGGCCGGTTTTTCCTCGCTACACAGCGCCTCGACGTACTTCCCGACGTGGTCGTCCATCCGCCGCTTGTAGCCCGCCTGCCGCGCGAGTCGGTCGAGCTCGCGGGAGACGTACGTGCCGTACTGGACCGCCTTCTTGTCCGCGCCGTGAACCGATTCCGGCACGCGCCCGGCCGCGACCCGGCGGAGCGCGACCTTCCGCTCGTCGCCGTCGACGAGCAGGTCGTCGGGGAGCGCCAGCGCGGCGGCGACGACTCGGTCGTCGAGCAGCGGCGTCGCGGGCTCGACGCCGGCGGCGCGGAGCGCGAGGACGTCCCGCTCCAGTTGACCGGGTAGCGTGCGGACGGTCTCCGTCCGCGCCCCGCGGACGGTGTCGGCCTCGACGCGAGGGTCCGCCGCCGGGTCGACCACCTTGCTGTACCCGCCGAACAGCTCGTCGGCGCCCTGCCCGACCGCGAGCCGGTCGAACCCGTCCGCGGCGGCCGCCTCGGCCGTCAGGAACAGCGGCACCGCGATGGCGACGTCCATCGGGTTCCGGCGACCGGTCGCGGCCGCGACGGCGCGGACGGCACGCCTGAGGTCCTCGTGCGTGATCTCGACGACCCGCAGGTCGCGCTCCATCGCGCTCGCTGCCTCGCGCGCGGCGGCGACGTCGTGACTCCCCTCGAAGCCGGCGACGTAACAGGGGGCCTCGGGGACGGCGGCCGCGACGAGCCCGGAGTCGACCCCGCCCGAGAAGGCGACCGCGAGGTCGCCGTCAGCGGTTCCCTCGGCACTCGCCGGAGAGAGTGAGGACGCGAGGTCGTCGAGCGCTGCGCTCACCGCGTCGTCGACCGCCGACAGCGCCGCCTCGCGGTCCGGTTCCGGACCGGGATCGGGGAGGCGCCAGACGCGTTCGGTCCCCGTCGCCGAGACGACGCTTCCGGCCGGGACCGGTTCGGGATCCTTGAGGTCGGTCCGGTCGAAGGCCCACGCGTCGGGGGCCGTCGGCCGACGCTCGGTGTCGGGGTCGAGCGCGGTGGCCTCGGCGAACAGCGGCTGCCGGCCGAGGACGCCGCGGACGAGGGCCGCCCCCTCGCGGTTCGGAGCGTCGCGGTCCGGCGAGTTCCACTTCGGCAGGTCGGCCAGCAGGCCGGCGAAGCCGCGGCCGCCGGGGAGGGGGTCGGCGTCGCGGAGCGCGGCGCGGACTCGGTCCGGGGAGGCGCCGCGCAGGTCGGAGGACTGGTCCTCGGAGGAGGCGTCGGGCGCCATCGGGCTCACCGGAGGGCGTCGAGCGTGCGGAGCGCGCGGCGCTTGGCCCCCCCGCCGAACTGCTTGAGCGAGATCCGCCACGGGGTGCGCTTGCCGACGACGCTCGTCCGGCCGTCGGCGATGCCCGAGAGGATCGCGGCCGCGGAGCGCTCGTCGGCGCCCACCTCGGTCACCGCCTGTCCGACCATCTCGGAGATGTGGGCGTCGCTGCCGGCGGTCATCGGGAGGCCGTTGCGGACGGCGAACTTCTCGGCCTGGCGGTTCGAGCGCCCGGTGAACAGCCGGGAGTTGTACACTTCGAGGGCGTCGGCGCTCGCCAGCTGCTCGTCGCTGATGTGCGCGGCGACGCCGTGGCGGGACTTCTGGAAGGGGTGGGGGACGACCGCGATCCCGCCCTGATCGCGGATGCGGTCGAGCGTCTCGTCGAAGGGGAGGCCGCTCTCGATACGCTCCTCGATGCCGAACGCGAGGACGTGGCCGACCGCGGAGGTCACCTCCATGCCGACGATGCCGACGAGGCCGTAGTCGGGGGCCTTCTCGGCCGCCTCGATGCTGGCGTCGATCTCGTCGTGGTCGGTGACGGCGAGCGCGTCGAGCCCGACCGCGGCCGCCTGCTCCAAGAGGAGCTCGACCGGGTCGCGCCCGTCGTACGACAGCGCGGAGTGCGCGTGTAGCTCGACCGATAGCACACGCACCGCTTCGAGCGTGGTCATAAAAAGCGCCCCGGTCCGCGCGGGTCCCAAGAGATTCCCGGCGGCTGAACATCGCTGTGGCGACGTGGGCTTAACAATAACTGCGGTGGCGCGTGCCTGCGAGCGGCCGCCATCGGCGGCCGCNCCGCGAGGAGCACGCGCGAGGGACGCCGCGAGCGCTTTTAAGCGCGAGCGGCGAGGCTGGGGAGGCGCGAGGTGCTGTGCGGGGCGGGGTGGGACTCAAAGGGGCAGCCGTGAGGCGGGCGCAGGGGACGTAAGGACCACAGGGAGGGAGCGAGTGAAACGAGCGACCGACCGAGGACCGCAACGAGCGTGCGCCCGCCTCACGGCTGGGGCTTTGGCGGTGTTCGCCGCCGATCTACCGGCGGTTGTTTATAAATGAGCGGCTGAATCGACGAACTCGAAAAAAGACGCCTCGGGTACCGATCAGAACGCGCTCTCGCCCACCGTCTTCCGGTAGGTCGCTCGGCCGGTGTGCGCCGAGTCGTCCCACGACTCCACGTCGACGATGATCCGAGTGTTGATCGCGTCTTCCGGCGCGCCCTCGATCCGCAGCGTCGAGTCGCCGATCCGGGCGACGTGGCCGCCGTCCCCCTCGCCGGTCACCATCACTTCGAGGACGTCGCCGGCCGCGTAGTCCGGTCTCGACCCCCGGAACGACCAGCCGGCGAGGAACTTGTCGAAAACGCTCATGCGCGCGACACCTCCTCGGAGACGCGGTCGGGAATGTACTCCCGCCCGAAGCCGGTGACCGCGGCGAGGATGAATATCGCCACGAGGAACCAGCCGTGGAACACGTACGGGACGACCTCGATCGGGTTGACGACCATCTCGGGGCCGTACTCGGCGCCGAGCCCGTCGGGGCCGACCATCACCTGGTACCCCACGAGCACGCCGCCCGCCCACGGGAAGATGTAGCCGAGCGCGGAGGTGTTGGCGTCGAGAATGTTCGCGCGACGGTAGCCGTTGATGTTGAACTTCTCGCCGATGCGGGCGACGTACGGGGCGATCGCGATCTCCGCCGCGGTGTTGATCGTGATCATCCCGTTGATTGTCGCGGTGCCGAGCACCATCGTCAGCTCCGCCCGGCGGACCGTCGTCGCGACGCGGTCGAGGAGGAACGTCTGGATCGCCTCGAAGCCGCCGCCGCGGATCATGATCTGCGCCATCGCGACGATCAGGAGCGTGAGGACGATCAGCGGGAAGAAGCCGACCGCGCCGGAGTAGAGGCTCCCGCCGACGCCGGCGGTCTCGCCGACCTCGACGACCGGCAGCCCGGAGAGCGACCCGGCCTCGGTGACGGTGAAGACGACGATGTCGCTCGCGCTCGAGAGCCCGAAGAGGAGGTTGAAGACGACCGCCACGAGCAGCCCCCACGAGATCGCCTCGACGATGTGGCGGCCCGCGACCGCGGTGAGGATGACGATCCCCATCGAGAGCAGGTGGACCAGGCCGAGCGCGTTCGCGGACTCGCGGAGCGCGACGGCGCCCTCCAGTTCCACGCCGGACATGACGGAGCCGGCGATCAGGTACGCGGCGAGCGCCGGGACCGCCGCCGCGATGGCGTACTTGAACCGCGAGGCGACGACGCCGCCGATGTCGGCGTCCTGCGTCACCGCGCTCACGATCGTCGTGTCGCTGACGGGCGCGAGGTTGTCGCCGAACACGGCGCCGGACAGGATGGCGGCGAACAGCAGCACCGGGTTCGCGCCGATGAGGACGCCGGCCGGGAAGAACAGGGTGACGAACGCGACGGTCGCGCCGTAGCCCGTGCCGATGCCGGTCGCGAGGAGGCCGCAGAGGACGAACGCGGCCGCGGGGAACGTCGCCGCGCCGACGTTCAGGGCGTCGGCCGCGAAGATGAGCCCCTCGACGAAGCCGCCGACTTGGAGCGTCTCGGCGAACATCCCGGCCCACAGCCACGCGACGATGGCGGTCGCGGCCACGCGCTGGGTCATCCCCTCGAAGATGGTGTCGGCGTACGCCTTCCAGTCGCCGCGCACGAGGAACATCCCGAGCGTCGTCCCGATCAGCGCGCCGACAACGAGCCCGTTGGTGTCGCCGATGCCGAGGACGCCGCTCTGGAAGATCGCCCACGCGATGAAGAAGACGAGCGGGACCGTGCTCGCCCACTTCCCCCCGCGGAACTCGATCCGCGGGCCGTCGCTGTTCTGCTCGCCGACGCCGAACTCGCTCCCGTCGGGCGGGTCCCCGCCGTCGGTCGCCGGCGGAGCCGCGTCTGTCGTGTCGGTCATCGATCGTTCACAACCCTCCCGATACCGACGACCCACGTAAAACCTCCCCTCCGCGGAGAGCTTGCGCGGAGCGACATCCGCACTCAAGCGGCACGAAGCGGAGGCGGAAGCGAGGACGCCTCCGCCGCTCCGACCCACAAGAACACGCTTAAGAACCCGGACGGCGACTCCGAATACGGGAACAGCACAGCTGCAGATCCGACTCGCCGGGGCCCTTTCGCCCGCGGCTTGGGAATGTAGCAGTGCGCCGACGCCTCCGGCGTCGCGGTCGGGCGGGCCGCTCGCGCGGCCCGTCCGGTCGGATCGCTCGCTCCGCGAGGGATTCGTAGCCGCGCCGCGCGGAGTCGCGGTCACGTTGCGGTTGTGCCGTTCCAACCAGACAGACAATGGCACGAATGCACACGCGCCGTCGCGGTTCGTCCGGTTCGGACAAGCCGGCGACGGACGAGACCCCGGAGTGGAGCGACGTCGACGCCGAGGACATCGAGTCCCGCGTCGTCGAACTGGCGGAGCAGGGCCACGACCCCAGCGTCATCGGCCTCAAGCTGCGCGACGAGGGCGTCAAGGGCGTCCCGGTCCCCGACGTGAAGCTGGCGACCGACAAGAAGATCACCGAGATCCTCGAGGAACACGACGCCGACGCCGACATCCCGGAAGACCTCCGCAACCTCATGTCGCAGGCGATCCGCCTGCGCGAGCACATGGAGGAGAACGGGCAGGACCACCAGAACAAGCGCGCGCTCCAGAACACGGAGTCGAAGATCCGCCGCCTCGCGAACTACTACCGCGGCGACGAGATCGACGAGGAGTTCACGTACACCTACGAGAACGCCGTCGAGTACCTCGAGGAGTAAGCGTCCGACGCGGCGACAGCGGTCCACGAGACCCCACCAATGACCGAAGCGACGTCCGCCACGCCCGCCCCCGACGCGCTCGCCGGCGTCCTCGCAGACGCGCCGTTCGTCCGGCTCGTCGCGACCGACGACGGCGACGCGCTGGCAGCCGCGGGGCTGCTCGCGCGAGCGCTCCGAGCGACGGGCACGCCGTTCCAGGCGCGCGTCGACCCCGATCCGGTCCCCGCCGACGTCGACGACGGCGTCGCGGTGGCCGTCGGCGTCGACCGCGGCCCGCACGCGATTCCCGGGACGGGACGGCCGGCCAGCACGGCGGCCTTCGCGGTCGCCCGCGCGCTCGGCGCCGAGCCCGACCCCGTGGTCGCGCTCGCCGGCGTCGTCGCGGCCGGGTCGATCCCGGGCGCCGACGGCTCCGGGGACGCGCTCGACGCCGCGGAGCGGGCCGACAGCGTCGAGCGGCGCCCCGGCGTCGCGCTTCCCGTTTCGGGCGGCGACGACGCCGAGGCCGCGCCCTCGCGGGCCGAGGCCCTCGCGGCCTCGACGCTCGCGTCGACGCGGTACTCCGGCGACCCCGAGGCGGCGCGCGACGCGCTCGCCCCGCTGGGACTGCCGGCGGACCCCGACTCGGACGATCACCGACGCCTCGCGTCGCTGGTCGCGGTCGACGCGGTCGACGGCGACGACGCGAGCGAGCGCGCGGCCTCGGCGGTCGAGCGCGCGCTCCGCCCGTACGCGACGGACGGCCCGTTCGAGACGGTCGGCGGCTACGCCGACGTGCTCGACGCGCTCGCCCGGGAGGCGCCCGGGACGGGCGTCGCGCTCGCGCTCGCGAGCGACCCCGACGCGTCGCTCCGGACGGCCGCGCTCGACGCGTGGCGCCGCCACGGCCTGGCGGCTCACCGCGCGCTCGACGCCGCGACCGTCGGCCGGTACGACGGCTGCGTCGTCGCCCGCGTCGACGCCTCGGAGGCGGTCCTGCCGACGGTCGCCCGGCTCGTCCGGGACTTCCGGTCGCCGGAGCCGGTCGCGGTCGCGCTCGACGAGAGCGCGGGCCGGCTGGTGGCCGCCGCGACCGGCGGTGGCCGCGCAGCGGGCGACGCGGCCGCCGGCCCGGTCGGACTCGGCGACGCCTGCCGGACCGCCGCCGGCGAGGTCGGCGGCGACGGCTGGGGGACGCCGATGCGAGGTCACGTTTCGGTCGACGACGGCGACATCACCGCGGCGCTGGCCGCGCTCAGGGAGGCGATCTGAGATGGTCGACGACGCCGCGCCGACCGCCGGCGACGCGAAACGGACCGCGACGGTCCGGACGACGCACGCCGACGCCGCGACAGTCGCGGCCGCGCTCGGGCCGGACGAGACCGACTCGATGCGCACGCGCGTCGACGGCGACGTCGTCGCCTGTACCGTCGCGCGACCGACGACGGGGGGACTCCAGTCGACGCTGGACGACCACCTCGTGAACCTGCGCGTCGCCGACCGCGTGATCGACCGCGCTCGGTCGCATCTCGCCGCAGACGCTGACTCCACCGACACCCTCGACTCCACAGACGAACCGCAGACGACCGACACCGACACACAACCCGACACATGAGCGAACGATCCGTATCCAAGAGCAGAGAACAGAAGCGCTGGTACACCGTGCTGGCGCCCGAACAGTTCGACCGACAGGAGCTCGGCGAGACCCTCGCCGAGGAGCCCCAGCAGGTCGTCGGCCGTACGATCACGACGACGCTCGACGAGCTGACGGGCGACTCCAACGCGAACAACACGAAGCTAACCTTCAAGATCACCGACGTCGGCAGCGACTCGGCGTACACCGAGTTCATCAAGTACGAGCTGACGCGGGACTACCTGCGCTCGCTCGTCCGCCGCGGCGCCTCGAAGGTCGAGGCGTCGATCACGGTCCTGACGACGGACGACTACCGGATCCGCGTCCAGCCCGTCGCGCTGACGACGAAGAAGGCGGACCGCTCGCAGGAGAAGGCGATCCGCCGCGTGATGATCGACAAGGTCCACGCCGCCGCCGAGGAGCGGACCTTCGAGGCGTTCGTCGACGCGATCGTCGACGGGAACCTCTCGTCGGCCATCTACGGCGACGCGAAGGAGATCTACCCGCTCCGCCGCGTCGAGGTCCAGAAGCTGACCCTCGAAGCGAGGCCGCGCGAGGTCGCCGCCGAGGAGGAGGCGTCCGTCGACGTCGACGCCGACGAAGTCGCGGTCGACGCCGACGAGTAACGACTCGTCCGAGCGACGCGCCCGTTTTGCGTTTTATCGACCGCGTAGCGGCCGCGCCGGCGCGCGGGCAGGTCGTCGTGAACGGGGGCGCCGTCGGTGGCTCTATTTATAAGTACAACTCCTGACCGCTGTGCGGTGGCGCGCGCCTCCGAGCGCCTTTTAAAGGCGCGAGGAGCGCGTGCGAGGGAGNCGACGAGGCTGGGGAGGCGTGAGGCTGCGGTGCTGTGCGGTTCGGGGCGGGACTCGAAGGGGCAGTCGCGAGGCGGGCCCAGGCGACGCAAGGACCGCAAGGAACGAGCGGAGCGAGTGACTGAGGACCGCAGCGAGCGTGGGCCCGCCTCGCGACTGGGGCTTTGGCGGTGTTCGTCGTCGATCTGCCAGCATCCATTTATAGGCGAGCGGCTGAGACGTTGGAGGCGTTCGACGCCGAGCCGCGAACAACGACTTATAAACCGTCCACTCACTCCACCTCTCGCGTCAGCTGCTCCCGGTACGGCTCGAACCCCCGTTTCTCGTAGAACGCCGCCGCGCGCTCGTTGTCGACGTCCACGTCGAGGCGGAGTTCGCCGCAGTCCTGCTCGCGCGCGTCGGCCGCCGCGCGCTCGATCAACCGGTCCGCCAACCCACTCCCGCGGTACGACTCGTCCACGTAGATGTCCCCGACGACGAGCCGGTCCGGACGATCGAACACCTCCGGACACTCGTCGACGCTCGTCGAGACGAACGCGACGAGGTCGCGGTCCGGGTCGGGAGCGCCGGCGGGCGCGGGCTCCTCGGGGTCGAGGCGCTCGGGATCGGCGGTCTCGGAATCGACGCCGCCCGGACCGACCTCCGGGTCGACCGCGACGACCCACAGGCGGCGGTCCGCGTTCTCGCGGAGCAGGTCGATCCGGAACGCCGCCTCCGCGGCGATCAGCTCCTCGTCGGGCCGGTCGGCGGGCGCGTGGCTCTCAACAGCGGCCGCGAGGTCGCGGTGGTAGGGAAGCCACAGCTCGGCGGCGTAGCGGCGGAGGGCGTCCTCGTCGGTCGGTAACCGTCGGATCTCCATACGGCCGCCACCGGAGCGGGCGACATACGCTTTCGGGTCGCGTGCGATCCGTCCGCATCCGTCGATATTCGGGAGACGAAAGCTTGAAACGCCGCTCGCCCGACCTCTCGGGTATGGAACTGCGGGTCATCGAGAAGACCGACACGGAACTCCACATCGAGATCGCGGGCGAGGACCACACGTTCATGAACGTGCTGAAGGGCGCCCTGCTGGAGTCGGACGACGTCGCGGCCGCGACCTACGACATGAACCCCGAGCAGTCCGGGGGCCAGACCGAGCCCGTCCTCACCGTCAAGGCCGAGGAGGGCGACCCGCTCGACGTGCTCGCGGACGCCGCCGGCTCCATCACCGAGCGCACCGACGCGCTGCGCGACGCGGTCCGCGCGGCCTGACCGCGGGCGCGGTCCGACCGCGGTCCGACTCCCTTCTCCGCCCGACTCTCTCCGATCCCCTCCACTCCCTTCTCCGCCCGGCTCTCTCCGACCCCCTCCACTCTCTTCTCCGCCCGACTCTCTCCGACCCCCTCCACTCTCTTCTCCGCCCGACTCTCTCCGACCCCCTCCACCCCCTTCCGCCTCGCTCCGCCGGACGCCACGAGGGGCATACCTAAGTGCCGACTCCCGAAACGGGGGTGTATGCCGCCGAGCGTACTCATGCTGGGGTGGGGGTTCCCGCCGAACATCACCGGCGGGCTCGACGTCCACGTAGGGGAACTGTTCACCGGGCTGCGCGACGACCTCGGCGTCGACGTGACGCTGGTGTTGCCCGCGGAGTTCGCGCCCGACGACGAGCCGGGGCTCGAACCCGTCGAGACCGGGGAGGGCGACGTCGCGGCGCGCGTCGGGCAGCTCTCCGACCGCTTCGTCGAACTCGCGCCCGACCACGACGTGATCCACACGCACGACTGGTTCGGGTACGGCCCCGGCCGCGCCGCCGCCCGCGAGTCCGACGCCACGTGGGTCTCCTCGTTCCACTCGCTGGCGAGCGACCGCAACATCGACCCGCCGAGCCGCGAGGTCGAGACCGAGCGCCGGCTCGCGAATGCCGCCGACACGAACATCGCGGTCAGCGAGATCGTCCGCGAGGACATCCGGGAGCTGTACGACGCCGACTCGCGGGTCGTGTACAACGGCTTCTCGACGCCGAAGTTCTCCGGGAAGGACGTGCGCGCGGACCTGGACATCGACGGCGAGATGCTGTTCTTCGTCGGCCGCCACACCGACCAGAAGGGGATCTCCCACCTCCTGTACGCGACCAAGAAGCTGCGCGGCCGCGACGTGACGCTCGTCGTCGGCGGGTCGGGCCACCAGACCGACCAGCTGAAGCGGTTCGCGGAGCTGCTCGGCATCGACGACCGCGTCGAGTTCGCCGGCTACGTCCCCGAGGCCGAGCTGGGCGACTACTACGCCGCCTCCGACGCGTTCGTCTCGCCCTCCTACGCGGAGCCGTTCGGGATCACGATCACGGAGGCGCTCGAGGCGGGGACGCAGGTGGTCGCGACCCGGTCCGGCGTCGCCGAGGTGCTCCCCGACGGCTGCCTCGTCGAGGTCGAGACGGACTCCGAGTCGATCGTCGACGGCCTCATCGAGGCGCTCGACCGCGAGGAGCCGCCGCAGTACGAGCGCCGCGAGTGGGGCGACGTCGCCGAGGACACGCTCGCCGTGTACGAAGACGTCGCGTAGCTCCCGCAGCCGTTCCCTCTCCCCCGTTCAGTCCCCGGCGCCCCGGAACACGTCGAACTCCGTCACCGGCTCCGGGTGCGTGACCCGGAAGCCGTCCGCGGTCTCCATCACGCCGCGCGTGCTGCCGGTCGCGCCGCCGTACGGACTCTCCTCGCCGCCCGCGCCGGCGCCCTGGTACGGCGAGGTGTACGGCGACCCGGAGACCGGGTCGTCGAACCCCTCGGGCGGGAGGTAGATCCGCTCGCCGCCTTCCGACCGCACGACGACGGCGACGTCCCGCGTGCCCGTCACGTCGATGACCGTGCGGTCCTCGGCGATCCGCGCGTCGACATCGATGTCGGTGTCGTCCATGTGGGCCCCTGCGACCGGGAGCGGTTTAGCTGTGCCGGCGGCGCGGCGGGAGTTGCGCCGCGGGCCGACGGGAATCTCGCCGCTGGCCCCCCGTCGGTGGTGAATCCTTTTGTGCGGCGGCGCCGAACCTCGCTTCGATGGACGTCAACAGCCATGCCGAGGAGCTCGCCTCCGACCTCGGCGTCGACAAAGAGGAGGTCAAAGCCGACCTGGAGAACCTACTGGAGTACAGCGTCCCGATCGACGAGGCCAAACAGAGCGTCCGCCGGAAGCACGGCGGCGGTGGCGGCGGGTCGTCCCCCACGCCCGACGCGGTCGACGTCGGCGAGATCACGACCGACCACGACGGCGTGACGGTCACCGTCCGCGTGCTGACGCAGGGGACGCGCACGATCCGCTACCAGGGCGACGACCTGACGATCCGCGAGGGAGAGATCGCCGACGAGACGGGCGTCATCTCCTACACCGCCTGGCAGGACTTCGGCTTCGAGCCGGGCGACTCGCTGACGATCGGCAACGCCGGCGTCCGCGAGTGGGAGGGGGCGCCGGAGCTCAACCTCAACGACTCGACGACGGTCGCCATCGCCGACGAGGAGGTCGAGGTCGACCGCGAGGTCGGCGGCGACCGGAGCCTCGTCGACATCGCGGCCGGCGACCGCGGCCGCAACGTGGAGGTCCGCGTGCTGGAGGTCGACGAGAAGACCATCTCGGGGCGCGACGGCGAGACGGAGATCCTCGAAGGGGTCGTCGGCGACGAGACGGCGAAGCTCCCCTTCACCGACTGGCAGCCCCGCTCAGAGATCGAGGCCGGCGCAGACCTCCGGATCGAGGACGTGTACGTCCGGGAGTTCCGCGGCGTCCCCTCGATCAACCTCACCGAGTTCTCGACGGTGACGCCGCTCCCCGACCCCGTCGAGGTCGCGGAGGACGCCCCCCGCCTCTCGGTCGCCGACGCGGTCGGCTCCGGCGGGATGTTCGACGTCGAGGTCGTCGGGAACGTGCTGGAGGTCCGGGACGGCTCCGGGCTCATCGAGCGCTGTCCGGAGTGCGGCCGCGTCGTCCAGAACGGCCAGTGCCGGAGCCACGGCGACGTGGACGGCGAGGACGACCTGCGCGTGAAGGCCATCCTCGACGACGGTACCGACACGGTGACGGTCGTCCTCGACGACGAGCTCACCGCCGAGGTGTACGGCGGCGGCCTCGACGACGCCCTCGCCGCCGCGAAGGACGCGATGGACAAGCAGGTCGTCGCCGACGACATCGCCGACACGCTCGTCGGGCGCGCCTACCGCGTCCGCGGGAACCTCTCGGTCGACGACTACGGCGCGACCCTCGACGCCGTCGAGTTCGAGCTCGCGGACGACGACCCGGCCGACCACGCCCGCGCCGCGCTCGCGGAGGTGGGCGAATGAGCGACGACGGGCCGGGCGCCCGGGAGGTCGCCTACCGGGTGTTCGCCGCCGAGTTCGACGACGCGTCCCTCTCCTACTCCGAGAGCGACGAGGAGCGCGCCCCGAACTACGTCGTCACGCCGACCGGCGCTCGCGTGAACCGCCTGTTCACCGCCGGCGTGCTCACCGAGGTCGAGCGCGTCAACGACGAGACGCGCCGCGGTCGCGTCGTCGATCCCTCGGGCGCCTTCGTCACCTACGCCGGGCAGTACCAGCCGGAGGCGCAGACCTTCCTCGAACGCGCCGAGCCGCCGGCGTTCGTCGCGCTCACCGGGAAGGCGCGCACCTTCGAGCCCGAGGACTCCGACCGCGTGTTCACCTCCGTCCGCCCGGAGAGCCTCAACGAGGTCGACGCCGACACCCGCGACCGGTGGGTCGTCTCCGCCGCGGAGGCGACGCTCGACCGGCTCGCGGTGTTCGCGAAGGCGCTCGACGCCGACCTGCGCGGCGACGACCTCCGCGCGGCGCTGGAGGCCGGGGGCGCCCCGGCCCCGCTGGCCGCCGGGATCCCGAAGGCGCTCGACCACTACGGGACGACCGCGGCGTACGCCGAGGCGGTCCGCCGGCTCGCGGTCGACGCCCTCGAGATGATCGCGGGCGACCGCGACGAGGTCCGCGCCCTCGAGATCGCCCCCGACGAGGGGGACGCGACCGCGATCGGGCCGCTCCCCGAAACCGACGTGACGATCGCCGAGCCGTCCGCGACGGCCGAAAGCAAGGAGGTCGCGGGCGAGGACGCCGGCTCCGAGCCGGAAGCGTCCCCCGAGGAGACCGATGCCGAACCGACCGCGGAGTCGGAATCGACCACGGAGTCGGAACCGACCACGGGCTCCGACTCGACCACGGGCTCCGACCCGTCGACAACCGATACCGACTCGTCGCTCGACGACTCGACCGAGTCGGAGTCGACTCCGACCGCCGACTCAGACCCGCTCGGTGACGATGCGAGCGACTCCACCGGGACGACCGACGAGGGCAACGCCGCGACCGACGAGGGCGACGCCGCGACCGACGAGGGCGACGCCGCGACCGACGAGGGCGGACTCGGTGACTTCGACGCCGGCGACGGGGAAGACGCATCCGCGGAGTTCGACGCCGACGGCGACGCGGACGCGACCGCGGACCTCGATCCGGACGCGGACGCCGACGACATGTACCAGCTCGACGAGGAGGAGCGCGAGGAGATCGAGTCCGAGTTCGGCACCGACTTCGCGACCGGGACCGAGGTCGACGAGCCCGGCGAGGCCGACATCGACGTGCCCGACCCGGAGGAGCTGGCCGAGGAGGCCGAGGACCCCGCCGCGGCCGCGGAGGAGGCGGCCGCGCCCGGTGCTGAAAGCGACGAGGCGGACTCCATGACCGCCGACGATGGGGAGACCGATACCGACACCGACGCCGAGGACGTCGACCTCGAGGCCGCGGCGGTCGCGGCGATGGACGACCTCGACGACGGCGACGGCGCGCCCCGCGAGGCGGTCGTCGAGCGCGTCGCGGACGAGCACGGCGTCGAGCCGGGCGCGGTCGAGGACGCCATCCAGGACGCGCTGATGAGCGGGCAGTGTTACGAGCCCGGCGACGGGCTGCTCAAGCCGATCTGATGGCGCGGGGCGAGCCGGTCACCGTCGAGCCGGTCGTCGGCGAGCCGGCGGCCGTGGCGGACCTCGGCGCCGAGCACGCGCTGCTCGTCGCGGACGTCCACGCCGGCATCGAGGTCGGCCTGCGCTACGAGCGCGGCGTCGAACTGGACTCCCGGGCCGACGCGCGGCGCGAACGCCTCTGCCGGCTGATTGCCGAGACCGACGCCGACCGGCTCGTCGTCCTCGGCGACCTCGCGCACCGGATCGGCGCCCCCGACGGCGACGAGCGCGAGGAGCTGGAAACGCTGATCCGCGCCGTCACCGACCGCGTCCCGATGACGCTCGTCGAGGGGAACCACGACGCGGGCGTCGCGGAGACGTTCGCGGACGACCTCGACGTGATCGGAGCGGGCGGCGGCGTGCTCGGGGATTCCGTCGCCGTCTGCCACGGCCACACGTGGCCGGATCCCGCACTCCTCGACGCCGACGTGGTGTGTATGGGCCACGAGCACCCCCAAGTACGACTTGAGGACGCGGTCGGCGGCTCGCGCGTCGAGCGCGCGTGGCTCCGTGGGGTACTCGATCCCGCGGCGTTCGTGGAGGACGGCGGAAACGAGGGGGACGGTCCAGATCCGTCCGAACTCGTCGTCTTCCCCGCGTTCAACGAACGCTCCGGCGGGACGTGGGTAAACGTCGAGGGGCAGTCGTTCCTCGCGCCGTTCCTCCCGGCGGCGCTCCCGTCCGGGGACGCGTACCTGCTCGACGGAACGCGGCTCGGGGACTACCGACGAGTGTGAGGCGTCGCCGTCGGCCACGGCCCGCTTAGCCCGCGGCGGATCGATAACGTGCGCGTTCGTCGCTCGCACGCGCTGCCTCGGCCCGCTCTCCCGCTCGTCGTCGACAGGCGCATAGGCGGTACTTTCACCGGGAATCTTGGTGATTCTCACGAGGCAAGAACGTCGAATCGGATTTCGACAGCCGCGAGAGTGTGCGGTGAAACACCGTTCTTGGCTGTGTGTGGCGATTATTTCGACCTGCGGAGGTAGTCGAACGCACATCAGATCGAGTCCTATTACCACGCCTGAAAATATGTCCATAGGTTTATCTGTCGAGTGTGGATTCGTCCTCGTATGTGGTTATCACCCGGTATCGTCTCTTGGGCCCTGTTCGGCATCTCTGGGCTGAACCTCGGTATCGCCGCCGTCGCGGTCCGACGCAGAGAGGTGCGCGGCGCGGTCGCGTTCTCGCTGGTGATGATCTGCGTGTCTCTCTACTCGCTGGGCACCGGAATCCGCGCCGGGAGCACGACGCTCTCGCTGTATCAGGTCGGGACGGTCGTCAAATTCGCCGGGATCCTCGGACTCGGGCCGACCCAACTCCGATTCGGACTGATATACACCGGCCGGGAGTCACTCCTCACTCGCCGCCGCTGGGCACTCCTGCTCGCGTGGCCGGCCGCCGTCTTCGCACTCGTCGCGACCGCACCGGCACACGACCTGCTCTGGACCGTTCGCGGGTTCAGCAGCGCCGCTCCGCTGGCCGCCGTCGACCGGGCAAACGGGCCGCTGTTTTGGTTGACGCTGGCGTACACCTACACCCTGATACTCACCACGTACTCGTTGCTGCTCGTTTTCGGGATCAGGCGCGGCGGGCAATACCGCACGCAGGTCCTGCTGATGCTCTCCGGCGGAATCATTCCGGTTATCGGCAGTTTCCTCCTCTTGTACAGCGGTAACCTGTCGTCGGCCTTCGACCCGACGGCGTTCGCCAACACGGTTACCGGCGTCGTGTTCGCCGTCGCGCTCTTCGGATTCGGCTTCCTCGACCTGGCTCCCGTCGCGAGGCATACCCTCGTCGACGAGATGGTCGACCCGGTGTACGTCGTCGACGTCGACGATCGCGTCGTCGACGTGAACGTGGCCGGTATGGAACTTCTCGGCGAGGGAGTGGGTGAGCCAGTCGGCCGACCGGCGGCCGAGGTGGTTCCGCTGTACGACTCGTTCCACGAGAGCACCGACGACGCCGACTCGGACGTGACCGTCGAGCGCGACGGGTCGCTTCGATTCTTCGACATCAACCGAACGACGCTGACCGACCGGAGCGGAGCGACGATCGGGTCGCTGTTGATCTACCGCGACGTCACAGCGCGACACATCACCGAAAAGCGGTTCGAACGACTCATCCAACAGTCTTCGGACATCATCGCGGTGATCGACAAGAGCGGAGACATCACGCACGTCAGCCAGTCGGTTGAAGAGATTCTCGGCTACGGCCCGACGGCGTTGATCGGTGCGAACGTCATCGAGAACGTCCATCCCAACGACCAAGACGAGCTCCGCGCCGAACTCTCCGCCCACGCCACCGAGTACGGCTACACCAGCTCCTACAGGGTTCGGTTCCGGCACGCCGACGGAGAGTGGCGGGTCCTCGAAGTACGGGCGCGGAACCTGCTCAAAGACCAATTCGTGGAGGGCATCGTGCTGAACTCCCGCGACGTCACCGAAAAAGAGCGGCAGAGGCGAAAGCTTGAGCGGCAGAACGAGCGGCTCGATCAGTTCGCCAGCATCGTCTCGCACGACCTCCGAAACCCGCTGAACGTCGCGACCGGTCATGTCGACATGCTCGCATCGGACGCCGGAAGCGAGCAGGAAGACTCCATCGAGACGGTTCAGCGGCAGCTCGAACGGATGGAGGCGATCATCAGCGACGCCCTCACGCTGGCTCGGTCGGGCGAGGTGATCACCGAGACCACCGAGGTGCGGCTCGAGGACATCTCTCGCACGGCATGGCAGAACGTCGACACCGCCGAGGCCGACCTCGTCGGCGACACGTCGCTCACCCTCGACGCAGACAAAGACCGGCTGCTCAACGTTTTCGAGAACCTGTATCGAAACAGCGTCGAACACAACGAGACGACGGGTCTGACCGTTCGGGTCGGGCCGCTGTCCGAGACGTTCGGGTTCTACGTCGAGGACACCGGCACGGGGATCCCCGAGGACAAGCGCGGCCAAGTGCTCGAACAGGGGTACACGACCAACCGCGAGGGGACCGGGTTCGGGCTCGCGATCGTCAGGGACATCGTCAGGGCGCACGGGTGGCAGATCACGGTCTCGGAAAGCGACGAGGGCGGCGCGAGGTTCGAGATCGAGTGCGCCGAGGTCCCGTTGGAAGAGCAGCCCGCGACAGCCTGAGCGCTCGGCCTCGCCGGCCTCTCAGAGCGGCCGGAACCGGAACCCGTCCCACTCCTGGCTCTCCGGTTCGCGGATCCCGGCGCCCGGCTCGCGGAGCTCGTCGGCGTAGACCGGTTCGACGCGGTCGCCGATGTCGACATCGAAGGTCTCCCCGGTGCCGTCCTCGCGCTCGGCGATCTGTCCGAGCGCGCGGACCGCGGGGCCGTCGTACTCGTCGCCCAGGTCGAACTCGACGATCGCGAGGGTGTTCGGCTCGCGGACGCCCGGCGGCGTCGCCGTCGAGGTCGTCCACGTGAGGATCTCCCCTTCGTACTCCCGGAGGTCGACCGTCCCGACGCGCTCGGCGCCGTTCGGGCTCACGGTGTGGGGCGGGTACGTGACGGCCCCGTCCGCGTACTCCGCCGCTTCGAAGGTCGGTTCGTCCGTCTGAGTGTTCTCGCTCATTGGTTGCCCTCCAGAATCGCCGTTGTCACGCAGTTCCCGAACCCGCCGACGTTGCAGGCGAGCCCCGTGTCGGCCTCGACCTGTCGCGGCCCGGCGTCGCCGGTGACCTGCTTGAATATCTCGTACACCTGCGCGACGCCGCTCGCCCCGAGCGGGTGGCCCTTCGACTTGAGGCCGCCGGAGGTGTTGATCGGGAGCTCGCCGTCGCGGTCGGTGACGCCCTCCTCGACCGCCTTCCACCCCTCGCCCTTCTCGAAGAAGCCGAGGTCCTCGCTCTGGAGGAACTCGAGGATGGTGAACATGTCGTGGAGCTCCGCCACGTCGACGTCGTCCGGGCCGATGCCGGCCATCTCGTAGGCGATATCGGAGGAGTCGACGACCCCGCCCATCGTCGTCGGGTCCGCGCGCTCGTGGACGACGTGGGTGTCGGTCGCGCCGCCGATGCCCGATATCACGGCGTAGCTGCCGTCGGGCGCGTACTCCTCGGCGACGGACTCCGGGCAGAACACGAGCGCGGCGGAGCCGTCCGTGATCGGACAGAAGTCGTACAGCCGGAGCGGGTCGGCGACGATCGGCGAGTCGAGGACGGTGTCCAGGTCCACCTCTTTTTGGAACTGCGCGTGGGGGTTGTCCACGCCGTTCTTGTGGTTCTTCACCGCGACCTTCCCGAGGCTCTCGCGGGGCGCGTCGTACTCGTCGAGGTACAGCCGCGCGGTGAGCCCCGCGAACGAGGGGAGCGTCACGCCCTGCTTGTACTCGACCGGGTGCGTGAGCGACGCGATCACGTCGGTCGCCTCCGACGTCGTCCGGTGGGTCATCTTCTCGCCGCCGACGAGCATCGTGAGGTCGCTCGCGCCGGAGGCGACCGACTGCCACGCGGCGTACACGCCGGCGCCGCCCGACGAGGAGGTCTGGTCGATACGGGCCGTGTAGGCCGGCTGGGCCGCGAGGTCGTGGGCGAGCGCGTTCGGGACGCCGGTCTGGCCCTCGAACTCGCCGCTGGCCATGTTCGAGACGTACAGGTGATCGAGGTCGTCGCCGTCGACGCCGGCGTCGTCGAGCGCGGCCGCGCCCGCCTCCGCCAGCAGCTCCCGCACCCAGGCGTCGCGCTGCCCGAATTGGGTCATCGACGCGCCGACGATCGCTACGCGTTCCATACGCGTGGGTCCACCGGAGTCGCCTAAAACGTACCTCTCTGCGGTCGACGGAGAGGGAGGCCTTCCCCGCCGACTCACTCCGCTCGCCGGCCCCCGTGACCGGGGTAGTCGCGCTCGAACCGCGATCCGATCTCGTCGCGGTCGAGCCGAATGACGACCGGGCGCCCGTGTGGGCAGGCGTAGGGGTTCTCGCAGGCGTCGAGCCGGTCGAGGAGGTCGACGACCCGCCCCTCGGTCAGCGAGGTGTTCCCGGTGACGGAGGGGTAACACGCGAGGTCGGCGAGCAGCTCGTCGACGACGTCCGCGACCGGCTCGTCGCCCGCGGCGGCGTCGTCGACCAGCGCGGAGAGCACGTCGCGCAGGAGGTCGGGGTCGAGCGCGGCGTCGAAGACCGCGGGGACCGCCGTCACCGCGACCTCGCGGTCGCCCGCGCGCTCGGCCCGGAACCCGATCTCAGACAGGTCGTCGACGAACTCCTCGAACAGCGCCGCCTCGCGCGCGGTCAGCTCGATGCGGACCGGCTCCGCGAGCGCCTGCGCGTCCGCGCCGTCCGCGAACGCCGCCTTCAGCCGCTCGTAGTTCACCCGCTCGTCGGCCGCGTGCTGGTCGATCAGCACGAGTCCGTCGGGCGCCTCCGCGACCACGTACGTCTCGTGGAGCTGTCCGAGCACCCGCAGCGAGGGCAGCGAGTCGAACCCGCGCTCGCTCTCCGTCCCGTCGCCGTCGAGGGTTCGCTGCCGGGTCGCGGGGCGCGTTCGGGCGGTCGGGCGCGTGGCGTCCTCGCTCGCGACCGACGCGTCCTCCTCGACGGACCCGTCGCCGCGGTCCGGTCCTTCGTCGACTGCGGGCGTTCGGGGTGGCGTGTCCGCGTCCGAGGCGTCGGCGTCGCGGTCGACCGCGTCGGCCACCGTCTCCGCGGCCTCGTCGGCTCCGCTCGGGGCCTCGTCGCCCCCCGTCGGCGGCTCGAGGTCTCGTCCCGCGGCGTCGTCCTGCCAGCTCCGCGGCGAGGGGCGGGCGTCGTCGGCCGCGTCGCCGAGTCCCCGCTCCGTCTGTCCGGCGGTCGATCCGTTCGCAGTTCCGTCCTCGCCGCCCACGTCGTCGACCGCCCACGCCGCGTCGTCCGAGGGGTCCAGTTCGGTCGGCGCCGCGGGGTCGTCGGTGTCGGGGTCGGTCTGGGCCGCGTTAGTGTCGGCCTCGGCGTCTGCGCTCGCGTGCTCGCGCCCCTCGCGCGCGGCGCGCTCGTGGCCGGTGTTCGCGCCCCCGACGGCCTCGACGTCGGGGGTCTCGGGGTCGACCGCGGTCTCGTCGGGCGCCGACTGGCCGCGGGGCGCCGTCGAGCGGATCAGGCCGTGGTCGAGCAGGGCCGACTCGACCGCGTCCTCGACGGCCGAGCGGACCGCCGGCTCCTCGTCGAAGCGGACCTCCAGCTTGCGCGGGTGGACGTTCACGTCGACGTCGCCGGCCGGGACCTCGACGAAGAGGACGGCGAACGGGTAGCGGTCGGGCGCCAGCTGGCCGCCGTAGGCGTCGAGCGTCGCCTCGCGGAGCGCGCTCGCGGTGACGTACCGGCCGTTGACGTACGTCGAGAGGTAGTCGCGGGTCGAGCGCGCCGTCTCGGGGTGCGAGACGAGCCCGGAGACCCGCCTGACGGGGGCGTCGGTCTCTTCGCCTCCCAGTCCATCTTCGGGCGTCCACTCCACGTCGATCATCGACTCGGCCACCTCGCGGCCGTAGACGGCGAGGACGGCCGAGCGGAGGTCGCCGTTCCCCTCGGTGGCGAACGTCTCGCGGCCGTCGTGTTCCAGCGAGACCGCGACGTCGGGGTTCGCCAGCGCGTAGCTCGTCACCACGGTGTTCACGTGGTCGAACTCGGTGGCGGTCCGCTTGAGGAACTTCTCGCGAGCGGGCGTGTTATAAAAGAGGTCGTCGACCTCGACGGTCGTGCCCGCCGGACAGCCGGCGGGGCGGACCTCACCGACCTCGCCGCCCTCGACGGTGATCTCCGCGCCCGCCTCGGCGTCCGGGGGGCGCGAGCGCACCGTCAGTCGCGAGACGGCGCCGACGGTGTACAGCGCCTCGCCGCGGAAGCCGAGCGTGGCGACGCCGCGGTCGAGGTCCTCGATGTCGCCGATCTTCGAGGTGGCGTGCTCCGCGACGGCCGCCTCCAGCTGGTCTTCGGGGATCCCGACGCCGTCGTCGCGGACGCGGATCCCCTCGGTGCCGCCCGACTCGACCGACACCGCCACGCGGCTCGCGCCCGCGTCGAGGCTGTTCTCGACCAGCTCCTTCACGACGCTCGCGGGCCGCTCGACGACCTCGCCGGCCGCGATCCGCTGGACGGTCCGCTCGTCCAACCGCTCGATGTCTGGCGGCTCCATTCGTACGCTCCGTCTGACGAGCGCGCACTTCAAGCCGTTGTCGACCGCGGCGACGCGAGACGGACTAGCCCAACGAATACGCCATTTATAAACCAAACTGCGGTGGCGCGTGCCTCCGAGCGCCCAGCGGGCGCGAGGAGCACGCGCGAGGGAGTCGGGCGCGCCGAGGGCGACCGAAGGGAGCCCGATGGACGCGCCCGACGAGGCTGGGGAGGTGAGAGGTGCGGTCGCGGTCGGGTGGGACTCAAAGGGGCAGCTGCGAGGACGAAGCACGGCGACGCAAGCACCGCAGCGAAGGAGCGCCAGCGACTGAGCGAGGAGCGCAGCGAGCCGCGCGAGTCCTCGCGGCTGGGGCTTTGGAGTAGTTTGCCGCCGTTCAGCGGTCAGTCATTTATAAGCGAGCGGCTGGGGCTTTGGCGGTGTCAGCCGCCGATCCGCCAGCAACCATTTATAAGTGAGCGACTGGGATTTGGGGGCGTTCTCCGCGGTAACAGCGGTTTCCGATCGAGTAGCAGCGTTCGCACTCTCCGAATCAGAGAGAAAGTACGAACAATCGGTTCACACGCCAACGCCCGCTCCGAAAATCGACTCTTCTTAAGCGACCGCGGCCGCGATCTCCTCGTCGGTGAGGAACACGTCCTCGCCGGTCTCCACGTCGAACAGGTGGAGGTCCGTCTCCTCGAAGACGACGCCGACCTCGTCGCCCGCCTCGGGCTGGACGTTCGCGGGCGCCCGCGCGAGGAAGTCGTCGTTCACGTCGAGGTGGACGTAGTTGTCGGAGCCGATCGGCTCGACGACTTCGACGGTCGCGGTCAGCGTCTCCTCGCCGGTCGGATCCTCGACGATCCCGATGTTCTCGGGGCGGATCCCGAGCGTGTACGGACCGCTTTCGAGGTCGTGGCCCGCGACGTAGTCGCGGCTGAGTGTGAACGCGAGCCCCGAGGACTCGTCGCGGATCGTCGCCGAGGTCCCGTCCGTCTCCACGTCGACGTCGAGGAAGTTCATCGACGGCGAGCCGATGAAGCCGGCGACGAACTTGTTCACGGGGTTCTGGTACACCTCGGTGGGCGCGCCGACCTGCTGGAGCTCGCCGTCGTTCAGGATGGCGAGGCGGTCGCCCATCGTCATCGCCTCCTCCTGGTCGTGGGTGACGTACATCGCGGTGACGCCGAACTCCTTCTGGAGCTTCTGGATCTCCGCGCGCATCTCCGTGCGGAGCTTCGCGTCGAGGTTCGAGAGCGGCTCGTCGAAGAGGAACACCTCGGGCTCGCGCGCGATGGCGCGGCCGAGCGCGACGCGCTGCTTCTGCCCGCCGGAGAGCTCGTCGGGCTTGTCGTCGAGGAGGTCCGCGATGCCCATCATCTCCGCCATCTCGCGGACGCGCTCGTGGCGCTCCTCGGTCGTCATGTCGGTGCTCATCTTGAGCCCGAACGCCATGTTCTCGCGGACCGTCTTGTGCGGGTATAAGGCGTAGTTCTGGAACACCATCGCGACGGGACGCTCCTTCGCGTGGATGTCGGTGACGTCCTCGTCGTCGAAGCTGACGGTGCCGGACGTCGGCTCTTCGAGCCCCGCGACCATCCGGAGCGTGGTCGTCTTCCCGCAGCCCGACGGCCCGACCACGGTCACGAACTCGCCGTCGTCGATCTCCAAGTCGAGGTCGTCGACGGCGACGATCGTTCCTCGGTCGAACTCCTTCCGGAGCGTGTCGAGCGTGACGCGTGCCATTTCCCTGAAGACCGGTCCGCTGGCATATGAGTTCTTTGCTGTTTTTCTGATATATGGTGAACAATCTCTTCTCAAATATTGGCCATTCCCGGCGATCGAGTCGATCGTCGATCGTCACAGTCGACAGGGATCGATCCGGATCGATCGGGACGTACCCCAAACACTAAATGTATGAAAATATAATTCATCATTTGTTCTGGACACATGAACGAGAAACGTAGAACGCTGCTCAAGGCGATGGGGGGAACGACTGCGCTCGCGGGCCTCGCGGGCTGTATCAGCACCGGCGGCGACGGCGGCGACGGCAGTGACGGGTCGGACGGGTCCGACGGGTCGGACGGAAGCGACGGCTCCGACGGCGGGAACTCCGGCTCCGCGCGGCTGTGGACGGACCTCTCCGACGCCGAGGACGAGGCCATTACCGACTACATCGACCAGTACGAGTCGGAGACGGGCAACACGATCAACAAGGAGGCGCCCGGCGGCGAGCTCGATCAGCAGCTCGAAACCGCGATCCCGGCCGGCGACGGCCCCGACTCGTGGATCTGGGCGCACGACTGGGTCGGCCGGTTCGCGGTCCGCGAGGACCCGCCGTTCCTCTACGACGCGAGCGACGACGTCGACGTCTCGCTCGACAGCTACACGCAGGCCGCGCGCGAGGCGGCACAGTTCAACGACGGCCTCTACGGGCTCCCGTTCGCCTCCGAGACCGTCACGCTGTTCTACAACGAGGATATGGTCGACGAGCCGCCGGAGACCTTAGAGGAGATGGTCTCGGTCATGGAGGAGCACCACGACCCCGAGAACGGCCAGTACGGCCTCTCGTACCCCGTGACCGACCCGTACTTCGTCAGCGGGTTCCTCCAGGCGTACGGCGGGAACATCTTCGACGAGCAGAACCTCGAAGTCGGCGTCGACAGCGACGCGTGTAAGCGCGGGATGGACGCCCTCGAAACGGTGTCGCAGTACGTCCCGGCCGACCCGGGCTACGAGTCGCAGATCGTCGCGTTCGCGGACGGCCTCGCGCCGTTCGCGATCAACGGGCCGTGGGAGCTCGGGAACCTCCAAGACTCGATCGAGAACCTCGGCGTCACGACGCTGCCGACAGTCGACGGGAACAACCCGCGCACCTACTCGGGCATCCAGCTGTTCTACTTCTCGTCGATGCTGGCCGACGCGGACCAGTCCACGGTCGACGCCGCGACCGGCCTCGCCGAGTGGTACACCACCAACGAGGAGATCATCCAGACCAACGCCGAGGAACAGGGGTACATCCCGGTGTTGGCCGACGTCGTGGGCAACGGCGACCTCTCCTCGGAGGTCCAGGCGTTCGCCCGGCAGGTCGACCACGGCGTCCCGATCCCGACGCATCCGGACATGGACAGCGTCTGGACGCCCGTGACGGAGGCGCTGGAGCGCGTCTTCAACGACGAGCAGGACAGCGACGCCGCGCTCGATCAGGCCGCCTCCGAGATCCGGGAGGCGCTGTAGGCACTCCTCGGAGCGATGGCCTCTTCGCAACCCGGAACCGGCGTGAGCGGACTGGCGCGCCTCCGGTCGGCGCTGCCGTTCTCCAGTCGCGACTGGGGGCTGCTCCTCGTCGCGCCCGGCGTCATCCTCTTCTCGAGTTTCATGCTGTACCCCATCTTCTATCTCTTCTATATCTCGCTCACCGACGCCACGTTCGCCGGGTCGGTGATCGGCGGCGGCGCCGAGCTGATCGGGCTGGCGAACTACGCCCAACTGATCAGCGACCCGCAGTTCCGCACGTCGATGGGTGTGACGTGGCTGTTCGTCGCCGTCTCGCTCGTCGTCAAGGTGTTCCTCGCCGTGGGGATCGCCCTCCTGCTGAACCACGTTCGGGTCGCCGGCAAGCGCTACATGCGCGCGGCGGTGATCGTCCCGCTGGGGTTCCCCGGCATCTTCACGATCACCGTCTGGCGCGGGATGTTCAGCGACGCGCGCTACGGCGTGTTCAACACCATCCTTGGCCGGTACAACGAGTTCATGTCGTCGCTGTCGGCCCCGCAGGCCCTGCTGTTCGACGTGCCGATCGGGTTCCTCAGCGGCCGCTGGGAGGCGTTCTTCGCGTACGTCACCACGGAGGTGTGGCTGGCGTACCCGTTCATGGTGATCATCATCGTGAGCGCGCTTCAGGACGTGCCCAAGTCGCTCCACGAGGCGGCAATGGTCGACGGGGCGGGCGCGCTCCAGCGGTTCCGCACCGTGACGCTGCCCGCGATCAAGGGGCCGGTGCTGTTCGCGTCGATCCTCACGGCCGCGACGTCGTTCCAGCAGTTCCTGATCCCGTGGGTGTTCAACCAGGGAGGGCCGTCGAGACAGAACGAGCTGATCATCGTGTACGGCTACCGCGAGGCGATCACGTTCAACCAGTTCGGCCTGTCGGCCGCAATCTTGATCGTCGGGATCGGGTTCGTCGGGCTGTTCATGTACGCCGCCGTGCGCTACGGCGGCCTCGCCGAGGGGGTGGGTGACGAATGAGCTCCCGAGACTCCGCGGCCGGGCTGGCCGCGTCCGCGACCGCGCTGGTCGCCTCCGTGGTCGGCATGGTCCGCGCGAAGCTCGTCGCGCTCGTCACCGCGCCCAAGCGGTTCGTCGTGATGGTCCAGCGGGCGATATACGACGTCCGCACGGGGAAACGCAGCACGTGGGACGTTGCGAAAAGCGTCCTGATGACGCTGTTCGGCCTCGCGATGGTGCTCGTGCTGCTGTTCCCGCTGTTCTGGATCACGACCGCGTCGCTCGCGGAGGGGTCACGGCTGTTCAACACGAGCGGCATCTTCCCGGACCCGTCGACGTACAACCTCGGCGCGTACCGGTGGGTGATATTCGAGTCCGACTTCTTCTTCGTCGACGGCGACTGGGGGTATCCGCAGCTCGTCCTCGGCGGCGCGGAGGGGCTCGTGAGCTTCCGGTGGGCCGGCACGGAGACCGGTCCCGGGGCCGTGTTCAACAGCCTCTACATCGTCAGCGTGACGCTCGCGGCCGGGTTCGGGATGATCGTCCCGGCGGCGTACGCGTTCTCGCGCCGGCAGTTCGTCGGCCGAAAGCGCATCCTCTACGGCTACGTCCTCTTCACCCAGATCGGCGCCGGCCTATCGATCGCGACGCTCGTGGCGCTGTACTCGCTGTTCAGCACCTACGGGCTCACGAACAACCTGTTCGTCCTCGGGCTGTTCTACGCCGCGGGGGCGATCCCGTTCAACACGTGGCTGCTGAAGACGTACATGGACAACATCCCCGTCTCCTACGAGGAGGCGGCGATGGTCGACGGCGCGAGCTTCCTCGACACGATCCGGGAGGTGATCCTCCCGCTGACGAAGCCGGGGCTCGCCGTCGTGCTCATCTTCGTCTGGCTCGCCGGCTGGAACGAGTTCATCATCGCGCAGACGCTGCTCCGCCCCGAGAACTACCCGCTGTCGGTGGAGCTGTACAACATCGCGACCGAGGGCCGGTTCTCGACGCCGTGGACGCGGTTCGCGGCGTTCGCGAACCTGTTCGCGCTGCCGGTCGCGATCGTCTACTTCGCGGCCCAGCGCTCCGTCGAGGACGGCCTCTCGTTCGGCGGGATGGAAGGATAACGGACCGAGCGCGGTCCGCCTTCGGCCGATCTGCGGTTCTCGTCTCTCGTTTTCGCGGTTCTCGTTTTCGCGCAGTCTTTTCCCCTGATCGATCCGGCCCGCGGTCGATCGTCGACACCGTCCCGCTCCGCACGGCACCTCACGCCTCCCCAGCCTCGCGGTTCGCGCTCTCCGAGCGCTCACCGCTCCCTCGCGCGTGCGACTCGCGCCCAGTGGGCGCTCGTCGGCACGCGCCACCGCGAAACCGGTCCGAAAAGAGCCGCAGTCGGCCCGAACCGCCTCCGCTCAGTCGTCGGCGGTCGGCGTCGGCGCCTCGCCACCGAGTCGCTCGCGGTCGTGGTCGGCCTCGAAGTCGAGGTCGGGGCCGCGCGCGATGATGCCCGAGGGAGTCACGTCCGGGTGCGTGGTGTAGTAGTGCTCCTTGATGTGGGCCATGTTTACTGTCTCCGCGACGCCCGGCGTCTGGTAGAGATCGCGCAGGTACGGCCAGAGGTTGTCGTACTGGTGGACGAACTTCCGGTTGCACATGAAGTGGGTGTGGTACACCTGATCGAAGCGGACCAGCGTGGTGAACATGCAGATGTCCGCCTCCGTCAGGGAGTCGCCGACGAGGTACCGCCGGTCGGCGAGCCGCTCGTCGTAGCGGTCGAGCGCGCCGAACAGGTCGTCGATCGCCTCGTCGTAGGCCGCCTGCGAGGTCGCGAACCCGGCGCGGTAGACGCCGTTGTTGATCGGCTCGTAGATGTCGGTGATGACCTCGTCGACGTCCGCGACGGTCGCGTCGTCGTCCGCGTCGGGCAGCAGCGAGACGCCGTTCCCGAGGTCGGCGAACGCCGTCGAGAGGGTGCGGAGGATCTCGCGCGACTCGTTGTTGACGATCGTCTCCTCCTCGGTGTCCCACAGCACGGGGACGGTCACTCGACAGGTGGCGTCGGGGTCGGCCTCGACGTACAGCTCCCGGAGGTAGTCGCTGTCGTGGAGGTGGTCGGGCGTACAGCCGTCCTTCTCGGGAGTGAACTGCCAGCCGTCCTCGCCGCGGTAGGGGTCGACGACCGAGACGCTGATCGCGTCCTCGAGGCCCAAGAGGGACCGCGCGAGCAGCGTGCGGTGCGCCCACGGGCAGGCGTACGAGACGTACAGGTGGTACCGGCCGGCCTCCGGCTGGAAGCGCTCGTCGGGCTCCGCGTCGACGTGGCCGGGCACGTCGCTGCCCGCGATCCAGTTCCGGAAGGTCGTCTCGCCGCGCTGGAACGAGCCGTCCTCGTCGGTCGCCTCGTAGGTGTCCGTCCGCCACTCGCCGTTCACGAGCTGATTCATGTCTCTCACGTGGGCCTCCGTCCGTATAACGTGGGCGGGGACACGCGTGTCACCCGTCGACCGGGGAGCGAACCGCCGGATTCCGATCCCCGCCTACTCGTAGACGCTCACGTCGTCGAACCGCCCTTCGTAGGCGACGTTCGACGGGAGCGTCGGCTCGTTGCCCGAGAGGAACATCCGGTCGAGCTTCGCCCACGTGTTCTCGTAAGCGAGGTGCGCGAACTCCACGAACCCGCGGAGCTGGTGGCCGGCGCCGCCGCGGTGGATCACCGTCCGGGGACGCCGTTCGCGGAACGCCCGCGCGACCGCCTCGGCGTCGTCGAGGTCGCCCTCGAAGGCGGTCCACGCCTCGCCGACCGTGCCCGTGAGGTGGGCGTACGACGAGCCGAACCCGGCGCAGCCGGTCTCTTCCGCGGTCCGGCGCGCCCGGGAGTTCTGATGAGGGAGCAGCTTCGTGTTGTACGTCTCGATCGCGTCGAGCCGTGCGGCGTGCGCGTCGACCTCGGGGCGCGTGAGCGAGATGGTGGCGAAGCCGGGATGCGGGACGAGGACCGCCGCGTCCTGCCGCTCGAACTCGGCCATCGCGCCCTCGAAGGTGATGTAGTCTGGGACCGGGTCGGAGAGCCCGAGCACGAGGAGGTGGCGCCGGTTCCCCCAGTCGCCGGTGAACACCTCGCGGGCGGGGACGACGGTCAGCTCGTCGTCGGTGTACCGCGCCGCGCGCTCGCGGATCGTCGGGAGGCGCGTGAAGTGGGGCGCGTACACGAGCGCGTCGATCCCGCGATCTTTCGCGCGGGCGACGACCTCGTCGTCGAGCACCTTGACGTGGGCGTCGACGCGCGTTTGCGGTCGGGTCACGGTCGGACGGTCGTCGCGGCGGCGCAAAGACGTATCGTTCGACGACGACGGTGCCGCGACCGCGGGCGGGGACGGTCACGGCGGCGAACACCGGCCGACGCCGGGAGGAGCTCTCGACGGCTTGGGAAACCGTTAATCCCCCTCGGGCGAGAGTTTGGGGTATGGCTCCTCGCTGGACGTGCGGCATCGGCGACTGCGACGCCGCCTTCGACGACGTGGAGGCGGCGATCGTCCACCAGACGAACGAGCATCAGCGCCACGAATGCAAGGTCTGCGGCACGATCGTCCCGGACGGCTACTTCGCGATCCGCCACGCGTTCGACGAGCACACCCGGGCGGAGTTCGTCCGCGCGTACGACGCCGACTCGGCGGCGGTCCGCCGCCGCGAGGAGATCAAAGGCGAGATCGAGTCGGCGGCCGACCTCCAACGGGTCGTCGAGGAGCTCGACCGGGGCGTCTGACATAGCTCCCGAGCCCGACCTCCCGAGCCTGACCTCCTGAGCCCAACCTTCTGAGCCACCTCCCGAGCCCGACCTCCCGAGCCTGACCTCCTGAGCCCAACCTTCTGAGCCACCTCCCGAGCCCGACCTCCCGAACGCGACCTCTCCTCGACTCCCCGACCGCGATTCACAAGACCCGCTTCCCGAACGCGCTCGCCGCCAGCTCCGTCGCCAGCTCGGCCGTCTCGTTGTGCTGGTCCAGCGTCGGGTTCACCTCGACGATCTCCATCGAGCGGAGCGCGTCCGTCTCGTCGACGATCTCCATCGCGCTGTGCGCCTCGCGGTAGGTGGCGCCGCCGCGGACCGGCGTCCCGACGCCGGGCGCGGCGTTCGGGTCGAGGAAGTCCAGGTCGAGGCTGACGTGGATCCCGTCGACGCCGTCCGCGGCGACTTCGAGCGCCTCCTCCGTGACCTCCGTGATCCCCCGCTCGTCGATGTCGGACATCGTGTACGCGGCGAAGCCGCGCTCTCGGATTAGCTCCGCCTCCGCCCCGTCGACCGACCGGAGCCCGACGAGGGCGACGTTCTCCGGCGAGAGCCCCGCCGCGTTCGCCCACTCGGTGTCCGCGAACTCGTCGATCCCGAGCGCGGCAGCCAGCGGCATCCCGTGGACGTTGCCGGACGGCGTCGTCGCGGGGGTGTTGAGGTCGGCGTGCGCGTCGAACCAGACGGCGCCGATCTCCGCGTCGCGTGCCGATCCGGAGAGGCTCCCGATGGCGATAGAGTGGTCGCCGCCGAGCGCCAGCGGCACCTCGCCGGCATCGAGCGTCGCGGCGACCTCGTCGCCGAGCCGCCGGCAGACGTCGGCCGTCTCGCGGAGGAACTTCGCTTTCCCCTCGCTGGGCGCGTCCGCGTCGGGGTCGCGCTCCTCCGCCCGGGGGACGAGGAGGTCGCCCGCGTCGACGGTCTCGACGCCCGCGCCGGCGAGCTGGTCGGCGAGCCCGCCGTACCGGATCGCCGACGGTCCCATGTCGACCCCGCGTCGGTTCGCCCCGTAGTCGGTCGGCGCGCCGATGATCCTGACCGTGTTCATATCGGCAACGCGGCGCGCCGGCGCTTCAATGGTGGGGATCGACGCGCCCGCCGCGGGTCGACGCGCTCGCGCCGCGCTCGAACGCCGCTGGTCCCCCGCTCTCGCCTCGCCGGATCGGACATCGTTTTGCGCCCGGCCCGCCACGGGAGACCATGGACAGCTCCGATCCCTACTCGGTCGACCCCGCCGACATCGAGCCGATCGGCGCGACCATCGCGGTCGCGTTCACCGGCGCGGCGATCGGCCTGGTCGGCGCCGCGGTCTCGTTCGTCGCCGTCGACTTCGGGGTCGCGCTGGTCGGCGTCGGCGTCGTGGTGGCGCTGTCGAGCCCGCTCGCGTACGTCCGGATGAAGCGGCTGCGCGGCGAGTAGACCGGCGCGCGCAGCGCCGCCGGAGCGCGCTCGTCGACCGGATCCCACACGATCATTTATAAGTGAATTCCATCGCATTTAAGCGGGGGCGCTCTGTATTTGGCACCATGTCATCGATCGAGCTCACGTCGAGCCAGAAGAGCATCCTCACGGCCCTCATCAACCTCTACGGGGAACAGGAGGACGCCGTGAAAGGCGAGGCGATCGCCGAGGAAGTCGACCGCAACCCCGGGACGATCCGCAACCAGATGCAGAGCCTCAAGGCCCTCCAGCTGGTCGAGGGGGTACCCGGTCCGAAGGGCGGCTACAAGCCCACCTCGAACGCCTACGAGGCGCTCGACATCCAGCGCATGGACGAGCCGGCCGACGTCCCGATCTACCACGAGGGCGGGCAGGTAGAGGGGATCAACGTCGACGGGATCGACCTCTCCAGCGTCCACCACCCCGAGCTGTGCCGCGCCGAGATCCACGTTCAGGGCTCGGTCCGCGACTTCCACGAGGGCGACAGCGTCACCGTCGGGCCGACGCCGCTTTCGAAGCTCGTCATCGACGGCACCGTCGACGGGAAAGACGACACCGCCAACATTCTCATCCTGCGGATCGACGACATGCGGGCGCCCGACGAGCCGGCCGAGCACTGACTGCGAGAGGGGGATTCTCCGACCGCTTCGAGAGCTTTTCTGCCGGAGATAACGGACCGGTTCGTCACTGAGAAGAGTCGGAACTCCGGAGCCGCGAACGGCGTCGTCCTCGCCGTGGGTCGCCCGCGCTCACATGTCGCCGAACGCGCTGACGCCGCGGCTCGCGGAGGAGACCTTGGCGATCCAGCGCGTGGCGATGGCCTTCTTCAGCAGCTTCGCGGGCTTGCCGCCGAACGTCTTGATCGGCATGCCCATCACGTCGTGGGCGACCGCCTCCTCGCCGACGGAGATGACCGTTCCCTTGTCCTCGTGGGTCCACGAGCGGAGCGGCGCGCCGCGGGCGGCCCGCGCGAGGTTCGCGCCCGCGACCTCGGCGGCCTGCCAGGCGGCCTGCGCGGTCGGCGGCGCGACGTCGTCGTCGCCCTGCTCGACGAGCGCGGTGTCGCCGATGGCGAACACGCGGTCGTCGCTGGTGGCGAAGTCGGAGCCGGCGTGGACGCGGTTCGAGCGGTCGTCCTTCTCGACCTCGACGTCCTCGAGCTCGGGCTGACCCGTGATGCCGCCGGTCCAGATCAGCACGTCGTAGCCGAGCTCCTCGGGCTCTTCGTCCTCGCCGCCGCCGAGGTAGACGGCGTCCTCGTCGGCCTCCGAGATGAAGTCGCCGGTGAGGATCTCGACGTCGGCGTCCTCCAGCCGCTGGCGGAGCGCGCCCTGGATCTGCGGGTCGTTGCCGGGGAACACCTCGTCGAGCCCCTCGACCAGCTTGATGTCGAGCGGCGCGCGGTGTTTGTCGCGGTACTCGGCGATCTCGCCGGCCGTCTGGATGCCGGAGAGGCCGGCGCCGCCGACGATCACCTGCGCGGGGTCCGAGCGGGTCGCGTCCGCGGCCGCCTCGCGCACGTCCTCGTGGATCGCCTTCGCGTCGTCGAGCCCCTTCAGCTGGTGGGCGTGCTCCTTCAGCCCCTCGATGCCGAAGAAGGCGGTCGTGGAGCCGATGCCGAGGAGGAGGTAGTCGTAGTCGACGGTCGTCCCGTCGTCGGTCTCGACGACGCGCTCGTCGGTGTCGACGTCGACGACCCGGCCCTGGACGAAGTCGGACTCGGGCGACTTGATCTCGTCGACGGGGATCGTGATCTTGTCCTCGACGGCGGGGTTGCGGATCGCGCGGTGGACCTCGTGTAAGACGAGGTGGTAGTCGTGCTCCGAGATCCACGTGAGCTCGGCCTCGCCCTCGCCGACCTCGTCTTCGAACGCCTTCACCGCCCCTGCGCCGGCGTACCCGGAACCGACGACGACGACCTGTGTACTCATGCCAGTACCTCCACGGTGCGCAGATAAAGTCGCTTTGGAACGCTCGCAGGCGAGAATCGCCGACGCGGCGGGCGCGGTCCGCCGCGACGGGACCGCGCGGCCGCTACAGCGAGAGCCCGGCGTGCCAGCGGTCGGCGCCCGCCTCCCGCTTGACCTCGTCCATCCGCGCGAGCAGCTTCACCGCGAGGCTCGCGGTCTCGGCCGCGCGCGACTCGCCCTCCGTCCGGAACTCGCCGGTCACGCGGTTGGCGTACACCGAACAGACCGCGCCCGCGCGGAGCCCGTACACGCTCGCGATCGTGAGGATCGACGACGCCTCCATCTCGATGTTCTTCACGTTCGCGTCCTGAAGTTCCCGGACGAGCTCGTCGGAGCCCGCGGCCTCGAACCCCTCGAAGCCGGGGCGGCCCTGGCCCGCGTAGAATGAGTCGGCGCTCATCGTGACGCCGGTGTGGTAGTCGTGGCCCAGCCGCTCGGCGGCGGCGACCAGCGCGGAGACCACCTCGCCGTCCGCGGCCGCGGGGTAGTCCTCGCGGACGTACTCGTCGCTCGTCCCCTCCTGGCGGACGGCACCGGTCGTGATCACCAGGTCGCCCACCTCCATCTCGGGCTGGATCGCGCCGCAGGAGCCGACCCGGATGAACGTGTCGACGCCCACGCGCGCGAGTTCCTCGACGGCGATGGCGGCCGAGGGAGAGCCGATCCCGGTCGACGTCACCGAGATCGGTGCGCCGTCGTACGTGCCGGTCGCGGTGCGGTACTCGCGGTGGCGCGCGACCTCCTCGTGGTCGTCCCACAGCGCCGTGATCTTGTCGACCCGCTCGGGGTTGCCCGGGAGGAGGACCGCGTCCGCGACGTCCTCGGGCGCGGCCTCGACGTGGTACCCCGCCTCGTCGTTGGGGTCCTCGCTGTCGTCGGTCATGTCTCCGCCCTTCGGCGAGCCGTTTAAAAGTAGTTCCGTCTCGGTCGCTCGGGGACGCCGCGCCGCCTCCGGACCGCCGTGCCGTCAGTCCTCCCTGGCGTCGTCGAGGGTCCCCTCGTTGATGGTGTTCGGGAGGAGTTCGCCGAGCGTGTACTCCGTCACGGCGTCGCCGCCCTCGTCGCAGGCGACGACGAGGTCGTCGGCCGCGAACTCCGCGAGCGTCTGCCGGCACATCCCGCAGGGGGTGACGCCGTCTCGGACGCCCGACGAGACCGCGATCCGGTCGAACTCGCGGTGGCCGTTCTTCACCGCCTCCGCGAGCGCGACCTCCTCGGCGTGGAGGCTGTTGGAGTAGTTCGCGTTCTCGATGTTACAGCCGGTGTAGACGGTGCCGTCGGCGGTCCGGAGCGCGGCGCCGACGCGGTACTCGGAGTACGGGACGTGGGCGGCCTCCAAGGCCTCGCGCGCCGCGGCGATCAGCTCGTCCATACGGTTGGGTGACGCGGCGCGCCGATAACTGTACTGTGTCGCGGTCGCGGGGCGGCCGCGTCCGGGGTGACAGCGGTGGGGGCTCCGGTGTCAGGCGTCGTCCGTCCACGCCGAGAAGCCGCCGTCGATGAGCGTGTCGGCCTGCTGGCGGATGTACTCGCGCTGGGTGTCGTGGACCGCGGTCTCGAAGTCGTCGCCGTCGTCGAGGCGGGCGCGGACGCGGTCGCGCTTCCAGCTCGCCGGCGTCGTGCGGTTCGCGACGCGCCAGCGGAGCGGGGCCACCCACTTGGCGGCCTCGTCGTCGGCGCAGCCGGCGGTCCGGAGCCCCGCCTCGGCGTGGTCGAGGAGGTCGTCGTACAGCGCGTCCGCGTCCGTCGTCCGCTCCCCGTCGCGGCCGATCCACTCCATGTCGGCGTCGAGCCCGTCCGCGACGGCGGCGTAGAAGTTGTCGCGGGCGGTCTCCCAGTCGAGCCCGATGACGGGGTGTTCCCGCTGGGCGAGCGCCTGCATCAGCCCCGCGAACGCCGCCTGGAACGCGATGGAGTCGCGGACCGTGGGCTGGCCGGGGATCGGGCGGAACTCGATCCGGGCGTTGGCGGCCGAGCGGCTCGCCCCCTCGAAGACGGGGCGGACCCACCGCCAGTAGCTGCCGTGTTTCGTCCGGAAGGTCGCGAAGTCGTCGTCGAAGCGGTCGCTGCCGCCCGGGTCTGGCATCGGGATCAGGGTCTCGTCGCCCGCGACGCGGTCGACCGCGGTCTCGACGTCGCGGAAGTCGCGCGGGAACCGCACCTTGTCCGCGTCGGTCCGCGCGTTGAGGACGGACTCGAACACGTGGACGCGGTTCTCGGTCGCCCCCTCGGCGAGAACCCGCTCGCCGTCCCAGCCGTCGTCGTACAGGTCCGGCGGGAAAAAGGGAGAGTTGACGCCGAGCGCCAGCAGCGGCCCGGCGATCCGGAGCGCGTACCGGAAGTGCCGCGGCAGCGTCTCGGCGTGCGCGACCTGGTAGTGCGGCTGGATCGAGGTGATGAGGCTCTCGGGCATCACCGTGTCCGCCGCCAGCGACACGCCCGGGGCGGAGAGCTCGACCTCGGCGCCCCCGGACGGCTCGGCCGGAGTCCCGTCCCCGCCGTCCGGCTCCGCGCCGTCGGCTCCCTCGCCGCCGGCCGCGTTCGCCATCGCGTGGTACCGGACGGAGTCGCTCATGTTGACCGCCACGGTTACCCCGTCGACCTCGACGCTGTCGGTGAGGTACTCGCGGGCGGTCTCGCCCGCCGGCGGGATCGTCCAGAGTCCGTCGGAGACCAGGCGCATCCCCTCGACGCCCGCGGTGTTCTCGGCGGCCTCCAACCGCGCGCGGACCTCGGCGAGCTGCGCGCGGAGCCCGTGGTCGGAGAGCGGCTGCGGGCTCGTACACATCTCGGCGTTGTGGAGGCCCAACTCCTTCTCGAACCCCATCAGCTCCAGCATCCGGCGGGGGACGCGCATCAGCGCGTACTCGCCAGCCCGCGACTCCTCGCTCCACCGCCCGTCGCCGACCGCGTAGAACTCGTACTCGAAGCCGACGATCGACTGGTGGTTGTCGAAGGAGCCGTCGCGCAGCTCCTGTTTGACGATCTCGGCCTCCTCGGCCGCGCGCTCGGCGAACGCCTCGGCGTCGACCGAAAGCGCCTCCCGGACCCCGTCGGCGAGCGCGGACTCGGTGGTCATGCGACCGAGCAAGGACGCGGCGGATTAAAAAGGTCACCGGCCGCGAGAGCGTTCGGGGCGGGTTCCCACGACGTCTCCGAGGGGCTCTCTCCCCCGGCTCGCCGGGTCCTCGCCCTACTGGTTCGCCGAGCGCGCGTCGAGCGCGACGGGGATCGACCGGCTCGCGACGTCGCCGGCGAACGCCTCGCCGTCCGCTTCGAGCAGGTCGAAGGTGTCGTAGTGGATCGGGACGACGAGGTCGGGGGCCATCGCCTCGGCCAGGTCGGCCGCCTCGCGCTGGTCGGCGACGATGCCGCCCCCGCCGATGTTCGCGAGGAAGACGGAGACGTCGAGCTCCGCGAACCCGTCGAGCGCGTCGGCGTCGCCGGGCCAGAAGACGGTGCGGCCGCCGAGCGACAACAGGAAGCCGCAGCCGAAGCCGGGCGGATGCGCCACCGAGCCGTCGGCGTCCGCGTTCGGTCCCTCGGGGTCGTTGTGGGCCGGGACCGACCACACCCGTACCTCGCCGGCGGGCGTCTCGACGTCGACGCGCTCCTCCTCGCCGACGCGGACCACGTCGTAGTCGGCCGCGAGCGCGTCGATCGGCTCCACGTCGCGGTCGATGCCGGCGGGGTCGACCGCCTCGTAGATCACGAGCGTCGCGTCATCGCTCGCGACCGACCGGATCCCGTCGCTGTCGTAGTGGTGGTCGTGCGTGACGACGACGAGGTCGCCGTCGCGCGCCCAGTAGTCGTCGAGGACGCCGTACCGGCCGGGGTCGGTGTAGGCGACCGGCCCCGCGTCCGTCTCCAGCCGCGCCGTCGCGTAGCCGAGCCACTCCACCGCGAGCTCCTCGTAGCGGACCGTCATGTCGGCGACTGCGGCCGCGGGCGCCTTGAGGGTGGCTATCGGTCGCGGTCGCGCTCGGCGTCGAGGGCCGTGTCGCCGGTCGCCCCGTCGTCGACCGAGCCGTCGTCGACCGATTCGCCCTCACCGATCACGAGCAGGTTCCACGCCGCCGCGAGCGCGTCGTCGCCGATCGACCGCCCCAGCGCGTGCTCCGGGACGAGCGGCATCGGAACCGGGACGTACCCGGCCTCGCGCAGCGCGGCGAACCCCCCGACCGTCTCGACGACGGCCCCGTCCTCCCCTCGCCGGACGCGGAACCGCTTGTCGTCCGGATCGCGGCGGTACGCGAACGGGAACGCCTCGTCCGGCGGGGTCTGGAGGCTATCGACGCCGGCGAGGACGGTGACCGGCTCTCCGTCGACCTCGCAGACGAGCCGCGGGACCGCGGGCCGACCGTCGTCGTCGACCGCGGCGGCGTCGACGTCGGGATGGGCCGGGACGGGGCCGACTGGGGTGTCCGTCTCGCGCCACGCGAACGTCGGGGCGCCGAGCCCCTCGGCGCGGACGCAGGCGTAGCCGCCTCCGGAGACGGGGATCCGGTCCGGACCGAGGTGGAACGTCCGCCGGCCGTCGCGCCGCGCGGCGAGCAGCGGCGGGTCGGCGAGGAGGTCGCGCACGGCCGCCGCGGTGTCGGCGTCGCGGGCGACGAACAGGACCCGGCGGTCGCGGTCGAGCGCGTGGCCCAGCCGCGAGACGATCACGGTCGGCGTCGCGTCGTCTGCCGCGAGCGGCTCGACCGCGACCCGGTCGTCGCCGCGGGCCGCGACCGCCGGCGGCTCGGCCCCGCCCCCCGGGCGNCCGCGGGCCGCGACCGCCGGCGGCTCGGCGCCGCTCTCCGGGCGAGTGACCTCGAACCCCTCGGCCGCGAGTTGGACGGCCGCCGCGTCGGTGAGGTCGCGCCGCGTCGCGTCGCCGAGCGGACCTGGCATACTCGATCCCACGGGCCCGAGGGTCAAGGGGCTTCGCGTGGCGGCACGTCAGTCGTCGCCGGCGAGCCGACGGACGCGGGCGAGCGAGTCGGCGTCGTCGACGCCCTTGTCCTCGCGGACGCCGACGAAACGGGGGAACCGGAGCGCGTAGCCGGCCGAGTACGTCGGCGAGGTCTGGATCTCCTCGTAGCCGACCTCGACCACCAGTTCGGGATCGAACGCGACCGTCGTCCCCGTCTCGTCGACGACGTGCGGCTCCAGCCGCTCAGTGAGGTCCGCGAGCGCCTCGTCGGTGATCCCCGTGGCCACCTTCCCGACCGTGGCGTACCCCGCGGGCGCGGGGCCGTCGACGTCGCGGTCGGGGGAACCGTTCGCCTCGTTCTCCGCGCGAACCGCGAGCAGGAACGTCCCGAACAGCTCGGCGCGGCGCCCCTCGCCCCACTCGGCGCCGACGACGACGGCGTCGAGCGTCTCCACGTCCGGCTTGCGCTTCAGCCAGTCGCGCCCGCGGTCGCCGGGCGTGTACGCCGCCGCGGGGTTCTTCAGCATGACGCCCTCGTGGCCCGCGTCGAGCGCCGCCCGCTCCGCGGCCGCGATCGCCTCCGCGTCGTCGGCGAGCGTAAGGTCGGCGGCCGCGTCCGGGAGGACCTCCCGGAGCCGGTCGTGGCGGTCGCGGAGGGGCTCGTCGAGCAGGTCGTCGCCGTCGGCGTGGAGGCAGTCGAAGGCGTGGAGCCGCAGCGAGACGGCCTCGCGCATGCGCTCGACGTCGTGCTTCCGACGGAACCGCCGCAGCACCTCTTGGAACGGGAGCGGGTCGCCGTCGTCGTCGACCGCGACGACCTCGCCGTCGAGGATGACCGGGGCGTCGACGCGCTCGGCGACGTGCTCGACGATCTCCGGGAGCGCCTCGGTCACGTCGTCCATGTTCCGCGAGTAGAGCCGCGGGCCGAGCGCTTCGGTTCCTCCCGGCCCGGCGTCGGCCGGCGCGTAGTGGACCTGGACGCGGGCCCCGTCGAACTTCGTCTCGACGGCGACCTCGCCGAAGGCGTCGACCGCGTCGGTCGCGGTGCCCGCCTGCGCCAGCATCGCCTGAACCGGGCGGCCGACGCGCAGGGACTCCTCGCGGAGCCCCGCGATCCCCTCGTCGCGGGCGCGGACCGCGACTCGTCCGTAGTCGTTGGTCACCTGGAGCGCGCGCTCGACGGCCGCGACGGCGTCTTCGGAGGCAACGAGCTCCGGGGCGTCCGACTCGGACGCCCCGCCGGAGTCGTCGCCGGGGTCGGGCGTCTCGTCCGGCGCGAGGAACGCCTCCGCGATCGCGTCCCGGACGGTCCCCTCGCCGACGCCGAGCCGCATCTCGCCGAGGACCAGCCTGGCGAGGAACGCCGCCTCGCTCGGCGAGCAGCGCGTGAACAGCCCGAACAGCGCGTCCCGCTTGCGCGACTCGCTCCCGTCACCGCTCTCGGCCGCGAGGTCGCGCAGCTCCTCGTCGAGCGCGGCCACCGTGAGCGCGTCGCGGCCGCTCCCGAACGCGGCGAGCCCCCGCTGGCCGCCGAAGTCGTAGTCGGCCGCGACGGCGCCGATCTCGCCGCGCTCGGCGAGGCGGTCCTCGACGTCCGCCGCGGAGACGTTCTGACCCGCGGCGCGGGCGATGGCCTCGCGACACAGTGCGGGGCCGACGTCGAGGGTCCGGGTGTCGTGGGCGGGGAAGACGCGGCCGAGGAGGAACCGGACGACGACGGGGAGATCGTCGGTGGAACCGTCGCGCTCGGCGCCGTCGTCCTCGCCGCCGTCGGCGGCGCCGGCGTCCGCGAGCAGAGCGGCGACCGCGAGCGTCGTCTCGATGTCGCCGTCGTTCGCGGCCACCCGTTCCGCCCGTTCCGCCAGCGCGGCGAACTCCATACGCGTCCGGTCGGGGGGCGGCCGTCAAAAGCGGCCCGCCTCGGCTGCGCGAGCCGGTCCGAGCCGGCGTCGCAGTCGAGGGACGCGGGAGGGGTCGCCGGGGAACCGCTTTTCACCTCCGGTCTCGTACGGCTCTCTATGTACGTCCGCGACGCCAAAAACCGTGACGAGGCGTGGTTGTTGGACGCGATCGAGCAGCTCGGGCTCGACGACGTCGCCTTCCGGTCACGGGACTACGTGATCGCGGTCGACGAGGAGTCGGGCGACCGGGCGGGGTTCGGCCGGCTCCGCCTCCACCGCGGCGACGGGGACGAGGAGAACCGGATCGAGCTCACCGGGATCGGGGTGCTCCCCGAGTGGCGGCACCGGGGAGTCGGGGCGCACGTCGTCGAGCGCCTCGTCGACACCGCGGCCGCGGACGGGTTCGAGACGGTGTACGTGCTCACCGACCAGCCCGAGTACCTCGCGCAGTTCGGCTTCGAGCGCGTCGACACCGACGACCTCCCGCCCGCGCTCTCGGACCGCCTCACCGAGAAGCGCGAGTTCCTCGGCGGCGGGGTCGTCGGCCTCGAACTCGCGGTCGACGCGTTCGAGATGCCGAGCAGCCTCCGGACGGCGTTCAAAGACGCCGAGCCGACCGGCGACGACGAGCCGGAGGAGTCCGCCGAGGACTTCGGAATCGACCCGGACTCGGCGACCTACAAGTACGACACCGGTCGCTGAGTCGCGACAACCCCCTGTTTTCCGCGGTTGCGGTCGGCGCGTGCCTGCGAGCGGCCGCCGGGGGCGGCCGCGAGGAGCACGCGCGAGGGACGCCGCGAGCGAAGCGAGCGGCGAGGCTGGGGAGGCGTGAGGCTGCGGTGCCGTGCGGTGCGGGGCGGGACTCGAAGGGGCAGCCGCGAGGACAGCGCAAGCGACGTAAGCACCGGAACGAGGGAGCGAACGGAGTGAGCGACCGAGTGAGGAGCACAGCGAGCGTGCGCTGTCCTCGCGGCTGGGGCTGCGGCGGTGTTCGTCGCTGATCTGCCAGCAGGTGTTTATCAGCGGGCGGCTGGGGCTGCGGCGGTGTTCGCGGCGACGGTGTCGGTTACTTATAAATAGAGCTCAGAGCAGGCAGCATCCACTTATAAATAAACGCTCGCAATTTCGACGCTGACGCCGGCGACGACAACATCGTATTGTCACCACTCAGCGAACGAGAATCGGTATGAATGGCGGACAGGCGGGGTAGCCCGGCGTTCCGGCACGGGGTATCCCGATTGCCTCCTCCACCCCGCGACCCGACGAGCGACGGGCGTCCGGCGGTGGGCTGCTCGCTTCCGCGCCTGACCCAGTGTCGCCGACGAACCGCGACGGACCGCTCCTGCGAGCGGGCGCCGCGGACCGCTGTCCCCGGCGGACGAGGCTTCCACGTTGGCTCTCGGGGCCCGCGCCGGTCTGACCGGACGTGCCCGCTGTTCGGTCCCCGCTAAAGACTGCCTCACGGGTTACGAGCGGGGCCTAACCGCCCGACCTAGTCCGTTCGACGATATTCGGGTGCGGCATAAGGGCCTTTCGTTCGGCGGTCGGCCCCTACGTCAACAACTCCCGAGCGTACACCCCGGCGGCGAGCGGCACGGGGACGGAGAGCGCGACGACGACGCGCGCGTGCCACACCAGCCAGAGGTGGTCGCGGAACACCGGGCTCGGCTCGACCGCCAGCGCCCACGTCGCCGCGCTCGCGGTCGTCGCGACGCCGAGGACGACCGCTGTTCCCGCGAGCGTCCCGGGGTCGACGTTCCCCCGCTCGACCGATGCGATGACGACCGCGGAGAGCAGCGCGAACAGCGCGATCCCGGTCCAGCCGACGACACCGGAGGCGTAGTAGGTCGCCAGCTGGCTCGCGTACTCCGGCCCCGTGATGACCGCGTACGGCGCGACGAGCGCGACGACGGTGACGACGGCGGCGGCGATCCCGACGCGACGCGAGACGGCGCGGAGGTCCATACCCGCCCTCGGGACGGCGGCGCGGTAAAAGGACCGGATCGGGCGCGGCCCCGCCGGACGTGAGACGACGCCGTCGGAACGAGCCGTTTCCGTAGGGTTTTGCCCCGTCGGCGCCCATCCCGTCGTATGTCACTCGACGTCGAGACGCCGGAGCCCCCCGAACTCGCCGCGGTCGACCCCAACGAGTACGAGGACGCCGAGGTCGCCGGCGGCGAGTACCGCCGTGACGACCTGGAGGCGCTCCTCCGCGAGGGGGCGTGGGAGGACGCGTTCTCGGAGTGGGCCGACGCCACCGACATGGACGAGTCCGACTGGGCCATCGCGGTCGACCTGGGCCTCGTCTCCCGGTTCGACTTCTTCTGGGACGACTTCGCCGACCGCGTCGGCTACCACGCCCCCGGGCTCCCCGAGGACTGGAAGGAGCGCGACCTCCACCCGGACCTCGACTCGTGGGGGACCGTCTCCGCGATCAACGCCGGCCTGACCGAACTCGGACAGATCGTCTGCGAGACGCTCAAGGAGGAGTACATCGACTGGGAGGCCGACTTCGAGGCGCCGGACGACCTGCCGGACTTCGACGAGTAGCGGCCGCTTGTGGACGGAAGGCGACGGCTCAGTGGCCCCAGCGGTTCCCGTCCGGGTCGTAGCGCGCGTCCATGATCCGGTCCCACTGCTCGTCGGAGAGGTCCAGGTCGGCGGCCGCGACGTTCTCGTCGAGCTGGTCGACCGTGCGCGCGCCCACGATGGGGACACAGGTGAACTCGTCCCACTCGGTGAGCCACGCGAGCGCGACCTGCGCGGGCGTCGCGTTGAGCTCGTCCGCCACGTCGCGGACCGCGTCGAGCACCTTCCACCCGCGCTCGGAGAGGTAGAAGCGCTCGAACCGGTCGTCGAAGCTCGCGCGCGAGCCGTCCGGCGCGATCACCTGCTCCGGGTCGTCCGGGTCGGCGCGCTCGTACTTCCCGGTGAGGAACCCGCCCGCGAGCGGGGAGTACGGACAGACCGCGAGGTCCTGGTCGATACAGACGTCGAGGTACTCGCTCACGTCCTCGTAGTAGCCAGCGTGGTGGAGCGGCTGGACCACGTCGAAGGACGCGTAGTCGTTGACGTCGGCGGTCCATTGCGCCTTCGTCAGCTGCCAGGCCGCCATCGTCGACGCGCCGAGGTGGTGCACTTTCCCCTCGGCGACGAGCTCGTCGAGCGCGCGCATCGTCTCCTCGATCGGCGTCTCCTCGTCCCAGCGGTGGATGTAGTAGACGTCGAGGTAGTCCGTGTCGAGCCGGTCGAGCGTGCCCTCGACCTGCGCGCGGATGTGTTTCCGGCCGAGCCCGGAGTCGTTCGGCCCCGGCTCGCCGCGCCCGTCGAACGGGAAGTACACCTTCGAGGCGATCACGTAGTCCTCGCGGTCGCGGTCGGCGAGCCACTCGCCGATGTACTCCTCGCTCGTCCCGTGCGGCGACCCGTACACGTTGGCCGTGTCGATGAAGTTGATCCCGCGGTCCGCGGCCGCGTCGAGGAGCTCGTGTGCCTCCTCGCGGCCCGTCTCCACGACGCCGTTCGTCTCGCGCCCGAACCGCCACGTCCCGAAGCAGAGCTCCGAGACGCTGAGCCCCGTGTCTCCCAGTCGCCGGTAGTCCATATCCACACCTCTCGGGGGAGTACGTAAAGCGTGGCGGCACCGGCGGGCGAGGCCGGCGGGAGAGCGGGACTCTCGGCGAGCGAGCCTATCCGAAGTTCTCGACCTTCGCGGCGTCCGCGTCGCCGCCGGCCGCCTCCACGGCGGTCTCGGCGTCGGCGACGAGGTCGGCGAACCCGTAGACGAACACGGTCTCGCCGTCCGCGCCGGTGAGGACCTCAGTGACGGCGTCAGTGAGGGGCTCGTCCGCGTCGAGCAGTCGGACGGCGGCGCCGCGCTCGCGGAGGGTATCGATCCGGTCGGCGTGGGCGACGTCGCCGTCGCGGTAGACGACCGCGGCCTCGGCGCCCTCGTCGAGCGCGCGCTCCGCGATGGCGACCGCGGGGCCGACCCCGGGACCGCCCGCGATCACGACCGCGCGGGGCTCGCCGTCGTAGTGCTGGTCGCCGAACGGGCCGGAGAGGGTCATTTCGGTGCCGGCCTCGGCGTCCGAGAGGAACGCCGAGAAGTCGCCGCCCTCGTCGGGGTCGATGCCGACCGTGACCTCGAACGTCTCGCCGACGCGGGGCGACGAGAGGGTGTAGAAGCGCGCGACCGACTCGCCGTCGATCTCGGTGCCGAGCTTCACGAACTGTCCGGGTTCGGCCGCGAACCCGTCGGGCGCGCGGAAGCGGAGGGCGTACGTGTCGGGGCCGACCGCCTCGACCGCCTCGACCGTCGCTGTTGTGTCCATACGTCGGATCGGCGGGGGAGACACAAACCCCTTCCCGTCGGCGTCGGTCCTGCCCGTGTCGAAACCGGTCCCGCGGCGCGCCCCGACTCTGAACGCACGCTCTGGTCGATGCGCGCCTCGTCGTCACACGCTCGACTCTCGCCGACGCGCGCTCTCGGAGACGCACGCACCCTCGTCACACGCCCGCCCTCGCCGACGCGTCTTGGAGGGCCGTTCCCGGCCGAGAATATTCGATGATCGTCGAAAACGGGTCCGACGCGAGGGGTCGATCGTGATGAATCTGGTGGATGTATGTTCAATTATGCTCCTATTACGGTCTGATACAGCACCCAGAGGCGACAATATTCGCGAGAGCGAATACGTTCGTCCAGAAACGCTTCGGTGGCTCCTTCCAGAAGCCTTTTGATGAGTCCGCCGGAACCTTGCCCATAGCACATGGCCGCGGATTTCAACTGGGCTGTCGGCGGAGAGGCCGGCGACGGCATCGACTCGACGGGGAAGATCTTCGCACAGGCGCTTTCCCGCGCGGGTCGACACGTGTTCACGTCGAAGGACTTCGCATCGCGGATCCGAGGCGGGTACACCGCCTACAAGGTGCGGACCTCCGTCGACAAGGTACAGAGCGTCGTTGACCGACTCGACGTGCTCATCGCGTTGACTCCCCGGACGATCGAGGAGAACCTCGACGAGCTCCACGAGGGGTCGGTGATCATCTACGACGGCGAGCGGACCACGATGCAGGACGTCGAGATCCCGGAGGGGATGATCGGGCTCGACGTGCCGCTCAAGAGCCTGGCCGAGGAGGCCGGGGGGGCCATCATGCGGAACGTCGTCGCGCTCGGCGCCGCCTGCGAGGTCGCCGAGTTCCCCATCGAGAACCTCGACTCCGCCCTCGAAAAGCGGTTCAAGGACAAGGGGCAGAAGCTCGTCGACAACAACAAGGAGGCCGCGCGCGCCGGTCAGTCGTACGTCGCCGACGAGTACGACCACGAGTTCGACTACGACCTCGAGACCACCGACGAGGACTACGTCCTCCTCAACGGCGACGAGGCGATCGGCATGGGCGCCATCGCGGCCGGCTGCCGCTTCTACGCCGGCTACCCGATCACGCCCGCGACCGACGTGATGACGTACCTCACCGGCCGCATCGAGCGGTACGGCGGCCACGTCGTCCAGGCGGAAGACGAGCTCTCCGCGATCAACATGGCGCTCGGCGCGGCCCGCGGCGGCGCCCGCGCGATGACGGCGACCTCCGGGCCGGGGATCGACCTGATGACCGAGACGTTCGGGCTCATCGCCACCTCGGAGACGCCGCTCGTCATCTGTAACGTGATGCGCTCGGGCCCCTCGACGGGGATGCCGACGAAACAGGAGCAGGGCGACTTAAACCAGATGCTGTACGGCGGCCACGGCGAGGTGCCGCGCTTCGTCCTCGCGCCGACCACCATCGACGAGTGCTTCTGGAAGACGGTCGAGGCGTTCAACCTCGCCGAGAAGTACCAGCTCCCGGTCTACCTCACCGCCGACCTCTCGATGGCGGTCACGGAGCAGACGTTCTCCCCGGAGACCTTCGACATGGACGAGGTGGAGGTCGACCGCGGCAACGTCGTCGACGAGGCGACGATCGACGACCACATGAGCGAGTCGGGCGGCTTCCAGCCCCACGAGATCACCGACGACGGGATCTCGCCCCGCGCGTTCCCCGGCACGGCCGACGGCGCGCACATGTCCACCGGCCTCGAACACGACGAGCAGGGCCGCCGGACGGAGGACACGGAGATGCGCGTCGCGCAGGTCGACAAGCGCAACCGGAAGGTGGAGACGGCCCGCGAGCGCGAGGACTGGAGCCCGCGCGAGTTCGGCGACGAGGACGCCGACGACCTCGTCATCACGTGGGGGTCGAACGAGGGCGCGCTCGCCGAGGCGGTCGACATCCTCGACGACGAGGGACAGGACGTGCGGGTCCTCTCGGTCCCGTACATCTTCCCGCGACCGGACCTCTCGGCGGACGTCGAGGCGGCCGAGACGACGGTCGTCGTCGAGTGTAACGAGCAGGGGCAGTTCGCGGACCTCGTCGAGCACGACGTGCTCGAACGGGTCGATCGCGTGAACAAGTACAACGGCGTGCGGTACAAGGCCGACGAACTCGCAGCGGAGATCAAGTCGACCCTCGAAGCGGGGGCGGAGGCGTAACCAATGAGCTCAGACATTCGATTCACCGACTTCAAGTCCGACAAGCAGCCGACGTGGTGCCCGGGATGCGGCGACTTCGGGACGATGAACGGGATGATGAAGGCGCTCGCGGAGACGGGGAACGACCCCGACAACACCTTCGTCGTCGCCGGTATCGGCTGCTCCGGGAAGATCGGCACGTACATGCACAGCTACGCGCTCCACGGCGTTCACGGGCGCGCGCTCCCCGTCGGGACCGGCGTCAAGATGGCGCGGCCCGACATCGAAGTGATGGTCGCCGGCGGCGACGGCGACGGCTACTCCATCGGCGCGGGCCACTTCGTCCACGCCGTCCGGCGCAACGTCGACATGACGTACGTCGTGATGGACAACCGCATCTACGGGCTGACGAAGGGGCAGGCCTCCCCGACCTCCCGCGAGGACTTCGAGACCTCGACGAGCCCCGAGGGCCCGAAACAGCCCCCGGTGAACCCGCACGCGCTGGCGCTCGCCTCGGGAGCGACGTTCATCGCGCAGTCGTTCTCCTCGGACGCGCTCCGCCATCAGGAGATTATCCAGGAGGCCATCGAGCACGACGGGTTCGGCTTCGTCAACGTCTACTCCCCCTGCGTCACCTTCAACGACGTCGACACGTACGACTACTTCCGCGACTCGCTCGTCGACCTGAAGGAGGCGGACCACGACCCGACCTCCCGCGAGGACGCGAAGGACGTCATCCTCGACAACGAGAAGGAACACCAGGGCGTCATCTACAAAGACGAGTCGTCGGTGCCGTACCACGAGCAGCACGGCGTCGACGAGGACATGTCCGTCATCCCGGACGGCGCCCCCGAGGGCGCGACCGACCTCGTCCGCGAGTTCTACTGAGACCGCCGGACGTGGCCGGGGGGATTCCGACCTCTCTCGACGGGCAAAACCGGCCGAACGGGCGGGTTCGAGCGGATTTTTCGGCAAGTTTCAGCAAGCCTAATTAGGAGGGTCCGTAACTCCCGTGTATGGTTGATCGCTACGACGTCGCTGTCGCCGGTGCGGGGCCGGCGGGCGCCCAGTGCGCCCGCGACCTGGCGACGCGCGACTACGACGTCGTCGTCTTGGAGACGGAGTCTGAAGACGAGTTCCCGCGACAGAGCAACAAGTCGACGGCGGGCACCTTCCCGTCGATGATGTCCTCGTTCGGCATCCCCGACGACGTCGTGATGTCGTACACCGACGACGTCGTGTTGGAGTCGCCCAACGAGTACTACGAGAGCTACCAGCCGGGGGCGGTGTTGGAGTTCGCGGAGTTCAAGCGGTTCCTCGTCGAGGACGGCCGCGACAACGGCGCGGAGTACCGCTTCGACGCGCGCGTCTCGCGGCCGATCCTCGACGACGACGGCGTCATCGAGGGCGTCCGGTACAACGGCGACGAGGAGGTGTACGCCGACGTCGTGATCGACGCGACCGGCCCGGCCGCGCCGCTCGCGAGCGCGCTCGACGTCGTCGACCTCGAACGCGAGAACCAGGCGATCGGGATCGAGTACGAGATGGAGGGCGTCGAGATGAACCACCCCGAGTACGCGGACCTCCGGCGCGCGATGATGCTGCGCTTGGACCACGACATCGCGCCCGGCGGCTACTCGTGGATCTTCGCGACCGGCGAGGACACCGCCAAGGTCGGGATCTGTTACATCCAGAACGACCGCCACCGCGAGTTCGCCGAGGCGGGGAAGACCGTCGACGGCTACCTCGACGACTGGGTGAGCCGCGACCCCCGCTTCGCCGACGCCGAGAAGATCGACGGGAAGGTCCACCGCGGCTCCGCGCACATCCAGATGCCCGACGAGATGCACACCGACCGCTTCCTCGCGATCGGCGACACGGTTCCCTCCATCGACCCGCTGTGGGGCGAGGGGATCCACAAGGGGATGAAGTCGGCCCGCGCCGCGGCCGCCACCGTCGACCGGTGTCTCACCGATTCGAAGCGTCGCCTCGACGCGGAGAGCCTCGAGGTGTACGAGCGGCTCTGGCACCGGGACGTGGCCCCGCGGATGAAGGCGCGGCTGATGCTCACGCGGCTGTTGTACCTCGCGCCCAACGAGCGGTACGACCGGTTCATGCGCGACCTCCGTCGAACCGACGACAACACCCTCGAAAAGGCGAACCAGGGCGACAAGAGCGCGATGGCGAAGCTTCTCCACCTCGACGACGCCCCGCTGCTCGCGAAGTTCGCCAGCGAGTGGTTCGGGGCCTGAGAGGGGGGACGGACAACGCCGGGCGCAGATTCCGGTCGCGGCGACGTCGAGGGAACCCCTTCGCCGACGCGACGCGCACGAACGATCCTCTCGCTGCGGGCGTCGATCGCCGGCGAGATCAGCCTCCGGAACGTCTCGTTCCCGGGGAGAACGTCCTTCCCGGCGTGAGAGGTATGAAGAGCCCCGCTGTGGTGTCTCGCAGGCCCGCTACGGGATTACGGCCGACTACTCGCCGATGCGCCACATGGCGAGCTTCGAACCCGTCTACACCTACGATGGCACCGACATCCACACACTGGTGCCCGGCGAGGACCTGACGGCGGTCGCCGCGTTCGAGTGAGGAAGGAGACGAGGACGGGAGGGAAAGCGGAACGCGTCGAGGGACGCGACGTCCGCTACCGCTCGTCGAGGGGGATGAACTCGACGTCCTCGGGACCGGTGTACCGGGCGCGCGGGCGGATGAGGCGGTTGTCTTCTTGGTACTCGGCGACGTGGGCGATCCACCCGCCGACGCGGCTCATCGCGAAGATGGGCGTGTACATGTCGACCGGGATGCCGAGCGAGTCGTAGACGGAGCCGGAGTAGAAGTCGACGTTCGGGGCGATCCCCTTCTCGACGAGCCCCTGGTCGGTGAGGTACTCCTCGATCGCAGTGGTGTAGTCGAGCCACTTCGTGTCGCCGGACGACTCCGAGAGGTCGCGGAGCTTCTCTTCGAGGATCTTCGCGCGGGGGTCTTTCACCTTGTAGACGCGGTGGCCGAACCCGGGGATGCGTCCGCCGTCGGCGCGGACGTCTTTCACCCACTGGACCGGGTCCTTCGAGGAGGCGTCGATCTCGTGGAGCACCTCCATCACGTCCTGATTGGCGCCGCCGTGGAGCGGCCCCGAGAGCGCGCCGATACCGCCCGTGACGCCGGAGTAGACGTCGGCCATCGTCGAACCGATCACCATCGCGGTGAACGTGGAGGCGTTGAGTCCGTGGTCGGCGTGGAGCGTGAGCGCCATGTCGAACGTCTCCTCGCTCACGGCGTCCGGCTCGGTCCCGGTTAGCATGTAGAGGAAGTTCCCGGCGTGCGACAGGTCCGGGTCGGGGGCGACCGGCTCTTCGCCCTGCCGGACGCGCTCGAACGCGGCGAGGACCGTCGGGATCTTCGCCGTGATCCGTCGGCCCTGGCGGAGGGCTGACTCGCCGTCGTCGCTCTCGCCGTCGGGATCGTACGCGGACAGCATCGACGTCGCGGTCCGGAGCGCGGCCATCGGCCGCTCGTCGGCGTCCGCGAGCGCGCGGACCGTCTCGATGACGTCGTCGTTCACCTCGCGCTCCGCCGCGAGGTCGGCGGCGAACGAGTCGAGCTCCGCGGCGGTGGGCAGGGAACCGTGCCACAGCAGGTACAGCACCTCCTCGTAGCTCGCACCCCGCGCGAGGTCCTCGATGTCGTACCCGCGATACACGAGCTTCCCGACCTCGCCGTCGACGTAGCTCAGATCCGACTCCGCGACGAGGACGCCCTCGAGCCCGCGTTTTAACTCATCGGCCATACCACGTCGTTCCGACCAACGGCAAAAAAGCGTTATCTTTCAGGAGGAATACGATACGTCGATCGTGGTACGCCACCGCGTCGGACGACGACGTGACAGGGTTCGGAAACGTCCGCGTCCGGTCGCGGGCGGACCGGACGGCCGTGGGCTCGGCGCGCCGCCGCCGGGCGCCTCCCGCCTCAGCGCGCCGGGACGACCGTCACCGTCCGGTTCCGGTCGATCGCGTCCTCCAGCTCCTCGGCGATGGCGGAGCCGCGAGAGACCTGGACTTCGCCGCCGCGACCGACCGTAGCGGTGAAGAGGTACTCGCCGTCTGCGCGCACCTCGACCGTCTCGCCGACGCCGTCGTCGACGTCGATGACGACGTGCCGCGAGGTGATCTCCGGGGCGACCACCGTGCCGCGCTCGGCGCCGACCTGCCCGTCGCCGCGGCCGTTCTCGGCGGCGGCGCCCGAGGCATCCGACCCCGACCCGCCCGGCTTCTCGTCGTGCGTGCGGACGTCGATGTCGATCCCGAGCCGGTTCTCGATGTCGGCGATACGGCCGCCGCCCTTCCCGATCACCGTGCCGATGTCGCCCTCGGTGACGTAGACGACGGCCTCGTCGTCGCCGTTGAGCGTCACGTCGACGCGGCCGTGCGCGACGGACTTGATCTCGCGTTCGATCTCCTTTTTCGCGATGCGGCCGACGCCGGACTCGCTTTCGGCCTCGCCGCCGTTCTCGTCGAGCGGCACCGTGACGACCTGCCGGTTGAACGTGTAGATCTCGTACTCCGGCCGGCCGGTCTCGAAGTTCGACACCTGGATGACCGGACGGGCGAGGTCCTCGGCGGTGAGCCCGGCGGGCACCTTCACCTCGGTGGTCACGTCGTAGACCGTGTGGACCTCGCCGGCCTCGATGTAGACGACGGTGTCGACGATCTGCGGGATCATGCCGAGCTCGACGCGGCCGACGAGCCGCTGGAGCGCGTCGATCGCGCGGGAGGCGTGGACGACGCCGACCATCCCGACGCCGGCCATCCGCATGTCGGAGAACACCTCGAAGTCGTTCGTCTTCCGGACCTCGTCGTAGATGGTGTAGTCCGGCCGGACGAGGAGGAGGGAGTCGGCGGTGTTCTCCATCTCGCCGCCGAGCGCGCCGTACTGGGTGATCTCCGGACCGACCTGGAGGTCGCGCGGCTTCTCCATCGTCTTCACCGCGTAGTCGCTGTCGTTTAAGAACTCAGCGACCGCCTGCGCGAACGTCGACTTCCCGGCGCCGGGCGACCCCGAGATGAGCACGCCGCGCTTGCGCTCCGTGAACCGGTCGCGCAGCTCGTCGGCGAACTCGTAGTCGTCGAGCGTCGTCTTCGCGATCGGTCTGACCGCGGTGATCTCGATCCCGTCCGCGAAGGGCGGCCGCGCGACCGCGATCCGGTAGTCGCGGAACTGGACGATGTCCATCCCGTCGTCGGAGAGCTCGATGAACCCGTCGCTCGACTGGCGGGCCAGGTCGACGATCGAGTTGGCCCACTCGCGCATCTGGCCCTCTTCGGTCGGCTCGTCGTCGATCTCGACGTACCGCATCTCGCCCAGCGTCCCGCGCTTCGCCTTCGGGACGGTCCCCGTCTTGAGGTGGACGGACATCGTCTCCTCGGTGAAGAACTGCTGAATCGGAAGGTCGTCGACGACGCCGCGGGCGACGGGCTCGACGTACTCGACGTCCAGCCCCTTCGCGCGGGCGACCTCTGCCTGGACCACGTCGCTCGACAGGAGCGTCGCGTCGTGGTCGGCGGCCAGGTCGCGGATCAGCGCGTCCACGTCGCCCTCGTGGGCGTTCGAGCGGGCGTCGCCGCTGGCGCGCTCGCCGACGTACCGCAGCTCGATTTCCCCGTCGTCGGCGTAGTCCGCGAGCCGCTTCAGCTCGCTCAGCCCGTCCCAGCCCGATTCGAGCCCGTCGTTCGCCTGCGACTCCAGCTCGCCCACGACCGCCTCGGGGACGAACACGGTGACCGACTCGTAGGTCCCGTCCGCGACGCGTTCGGACACGCGGCCGTCGACGACCGCGCTCGTGTCCGGTACTACGTTCATACCGAAGTTCGGTCCGGGAACCGTATAAGGGTGTTCGACCGGGGGCGCTCTGGTCGTCTACAGCGAGAGAAACCGCTCAGTCGTCCGCGGCCGCCCGCTCCGCCCGCTCGGCCGCCAGCCGCTCGGCGTAGGCGGTGAAGTTCTCGAACAGCGCCTTCGCCTCGCAGGCGGCGTCGTACGCCTCCGGGGTGATCGATTCGAGGACGCCGTCCACGCGGGCGTCGCCGATCTGGTCTCGCTTGCCGTCCGTCACCTCGCGGGCGGTCTCGGCGTCGTACTCGGGGTGGAACTGGACGCCCCAGCAGTGGCCGTCGCGGAACGCGTGGACGCCGCGGTCGTTCTCGGCGAGCAGCGTCGCGGACGGCGGGAGCTCGACGACCGCGTCGCCGTGGGTCGTGAAGGCGGTGAACGACTCGCCGATCCCCTCGAACAGCGGGTCGTCGCGGACGCGGCGGATCTCGTTGTAGCCGATCTCGAACCCGTCCATCCCCGCGACGCGGCCGCCGAGCGCCTCCGCGAGCACCTGGTGGCCGTAACAGACGCCGAGGACCGGAACGCCGGCGTCGGCGGCCTCGGCGACGTAGTCGACGAGCGGCGGGATCCACGCCTCGTCCCAGTAGACAGAGGAGCGAGACCCCGTCACCACGACGCCGTCGAACTCGGTGTGGTCGGGGAGGTCGCCGTCGACCGCGTCGAACTCGACGAGGTCGGCGTCGAGCTCCCGGCGGAAGTTCCGACGGGTGTTCGCGCCGTCGTGGGCGGCGTTCAAGAGTGCGAACCGGAGGCGAGTCATCGACCGAACGGAGACGCGAGAGTCACAAAACGGTTGCGGCGTCGGACGTGCCGGCCGACGACGCGGACGCGTGGGCGCCGCTCGAACCGCGGCGTCCGCCCGCCGGGGTACGCCGGCGCTACTCGAACCGGTCGGCCGCGTGCTCGGCGAGCCAGCCCGAGAGCAGGTCGTTGACCGCCGCCGACGCCTCGACGCCGACGAGGTGCCGGGCGCCCTCGACCGCGTGGAACTCGCCGCGCGGGAGCCCCTCGGCGAGCGTCTCGCCGGCCGTGACCGGACAGACCGTGTCGTCGCTCCCGTGGACGACGAGGGTCGGCGTGGTGACCTCGAACAGCCCGTCGGTCAGGTCGAACCCCTCGACCGCGGCGCGATGCGCCTCGTACGCCTCGCGGTCGGCGTCCTCCGCGAGGCGCCACTCCGCGATCCGCGAGAGCGCGTCCGGATGCGCCTCGCGGAAGTCGGGCGAGAGCAGCCCGGAGAGCGACCCCTCGACCGCGGCCGGGTCGGCCGGGTCGGCCCAGACGCCGTCGGGGTTGAACGCGTCGCCCGCGGGGGGCGTTCCCACCACGGCGACGCTCGCCGGCCGGGAGGCGGTCCGCGCGGCGGTGAGGGCGACCATCCCGCCGAGGCCGTAGCCGACGAGGTGGGCGTTCCGGATCCCCTCGGCCGCGCAGACCGCGTCGAGGTCGGCGGCGAGCGACTCGATCCGGTAGGGACCGGGCGGGGCGTCCGACCGGCCGACGCCGCGCGTCTCGGGCGTGATCACCGTGTGCGGCCCCGCAAGCGCGGCGTGCTGCCAGCCGAACTGCCAGGCGCCGAGCCCGACGTCGCCGCAGAAGACGACCGCCTCGTCGGGGTCGCCCGCGTCGGGGGCGTCCACCTCGTACCGGATCTCGGTGCCGGCGTTGGTCGCGTAGGGCATCTCGAGCTCGCGGGGAAGGGACTATGCCTCCTGGAGGCTGCGAAGGACGTCCGGCGCCGCCGCGAGCGCGTCGTCGAGCGCGTCCGCGTCCGGGCCGCCTCCCTGCGCGAAGTCCGGCGGGCCGCCGCCGCCGCCGCCGACGCGCCCGGCGAGCTCCGAGACGACCTGCCCGGCGTTCACGTCGACGCCGTCGGGGACGCCGACGACGAAGCTCGCGGAGCCGTCGGCGCCGCTGCCGATCACGGCGACCTTCCCGTCGTCGACGTGGGCGTTCGCGGTCGCGCGGAGCTCGTCGGCGTCCCCGTCGAGCCGCTGGATCACCGCGGCGGTTCCGGCGACCTCGACCTCTTCCGCGTCGGCGCCGCCGGAGGCGCGCGCGGTCGCGAGCTCCTCCTTGAGCGACTCGATCTCCTTGCCCCGCGCCTTCCACTCCTCGAAGAAGCGCTCCGCCGTCTCGGGCACGTCGAGCGGGTCGACGTCCAACACGTCGGCGGCGTCGTATAACGCGTCCTCGGTGCGCTGGGTCGACTCGACCGCCGCGGCGCCCGCGGCGAATACGATCCGCTCGACCCCGTCCTGAACCGGCTCCGTCTTCAGCACCTTCACGGCGCCGATCTCGCCGGTCCGGTCGACGTGGGTGCCCGCGCAGGCCTGGACGTCCGCGTCGCCGACGTGGATCAGCCGGACGTTCGTTCCCGGCGGGACGCCGCCCTGATACAGGTCGAAGCCGTGTTCCGCCTCCGCCTCGTTGCGGTCGGGCCACTCCTGACGCACCGGCACGTCGTCGCGGACCAACTCGTTGGCGACGCGCTCGATCGTCTTCACGTCCTCGCGGGTGATGCGCTCGAAGTGACGCACGTCGAGCCGCGCGGAGTCGGTCCCCTTCTGGGCACCCGCCTGCCGGACGTGGTCGCCGAGGACCTCGCGGGCGGCGTGACCGATCAGGTGGGTCGCGGTGTGGTGCGCGCGGAGCCGCTCGCGGCGGTCGCCGTCGACCTGCCCGCGGACGAACTCGCCTTTCCCGGGGTCCGCGTCCGTGCGGTGGAGGACGACGCCGTCTGCCTCCTGAACGTCGGTGACGTCGACGGTGGTCTCGCCGACCGTGAGCTGGCCCCTGTCGGCCGGTTGGCCGCCGCCTTCGGGGTAGAACATGGTCTGGTCCAACACGACGTCGTACCCCTCCTCGGCGTCGACCACGTCGAGGACGACCGCCTCGAACTCCGTGCGCCCCTGGTCGTCGTAGAACAGCTTCTCCGTCTCGGGGAGGTCGGCGAGCCGCTCGTCGCGCTCGTCGGCCGCCGCCACGGCGTCGCCCTCCTCGTGGCGGTCGGCGACGAGCGCGTAGAAGTCGTCGGGCACGTCGACGCTCGCGCCGCGGTCGTCGGCGATGTCGGCGACCATATCGGGCTGGATCCCGTGGGAGTCGTACAGCTCCAGCAGCTCTTCGGTCGGGATCGGTTCGCCGGTACCGGCGTACTCGTCGGCGAGCTGTTCGACCTTGCGGGCGCCCCGCTCCAGCGTCCGCTCGTACTTCCGCTCTTCGCTGCGGACGATCTCGCGGATCGTGTCGCGGTTCTCGTAGCCGAGCCGATCGGCCTGCATGTCGACGAGCTCGTCGAGGGGGGCGTCGACGCCGACCTCGTCGACGAGCCGCTTCATCCGCCGTAACACCATCCGGGCGAGGTAGCCCGTGCCGACGTTCGACGGGACGATCTCGTCGCCGAACATGTACGCGAGCGTCCGCGAGTGGTCGGCGATCGCGTAGATAGACTCCAAGGGTTCGACCAGCTCGCGCAGCCGGTCGACGTCGACGTCGAGCCGGTCGGCGATCTCGCCGCGGGCGGCCTCCACGTCGTCGACGTCGTCGATGTCGAGCCGCCCGGAGAGCTTCGCGGCGCGGTGGACGATCTCGCGTTCCGCCTCGGTGTGTTCGATCCCGGCGTTGTCCTTCAGGAAGTCGATCGCGTCGGGGTAGACGGCCTCGTACACCGTCGCGGTCCCCTGGCTCATCCACGTCCACCGTTCGAGCCCGTACCCGGTGTCGACGATGTACGTGTCCATGAACGAGTACGTGTTCCCGTCCTTCATCTCGTAGTCGCCGTCCGGGTCCTGCTCCATACACATGAAGACGAGCGTCGCCAGCTCGGCGCCTTTATAAATGACCTCGATGGCCGGGCCGGCGTTGCCGCCGCCGACCCACGGGTCCTCGATGTAGGTTATCTCCTCGAGGTCCGCCCCGAGGCTCTCGAACAGCTCGTCGCAGTACCGGACCGTCTCGTCTTTCCAGTACACCTCGCCGTGGTAGGCGTACTCGTCCTCCTCGACCTCCTCGCGCGTGTTGAACGCGTGGTGGGCCATCATCTCGAACGCCATCGTGTGGCGACCCGTCTTGCCGACGTTGTCGATGTCCTGCATCCGAATACAGGGCTGTGAGATGGTCAGCGGGTTCGCGGGCGGCGGCGTCTGCCCCGACGTGACGAGCGGCTGGAAGTCGTAGATGGACGCCTGCGTCAGGAGGACGTCGTCGCGCCAGCGGTTCGCGGCGACCGGGTACGGGTCGATCCGCTCGTGGCCGTGCTCCTCGAAGAAGGAGAGGAACGCCTCGCGCATCTCCGACAGCGAGCGGGCCTCCGGGAACCCGGGGTCGTCGATGAAGCTGTAGTCCTCGCAGGGCGGCTCGCCGCACAGCTCTCGGTCCGCGTCGCGGGTCCAGAAGTGCGCGCCACAGGAGGTGCACTCCTTGCGCTCGAACCCCTCCTCCTCGAAGTAGTCGAGACGGTACTCCGCTTCGAGATCGCTCATTACACGAACGTGGCCCGTGTTGCTCCAAAAGGGTTCCGGGGTCGCTCGTCGCCCGCGACGGCGCCGCTCGCCACCGCGAGACGGGCTCGACGGGGATTCTCGGGCGGAGCGACGGCGACCGGTCGCCGGGGGACCTGGGAAACAGGAACGCGGCACACGACGAACGTCGCGATCGATCGGAACCGGACGACGGCACCGGGCTTCGCCGACCGGTACGAGGATTTATACGCTCCGCGGCGCCTATCACGTACAATTGTGACCTCCGCGTTGGGCGAGCACGCGTCGGTCCTCGTGCTCAACGACGACCCCGAACTCGCCGAGGAGCTCGGGTCCCACCTCGGCGCCGAGCGCCGCGACTCCGACGACGGCGGTGCGGTCGAGACGTTCGCCGCCGCCCCTGACGGCGTCGACGACGACCGCCTCGCCGGGGCCGACGTGACGGTCGTCGTCGACGAGGCGGGGCTCGAACGGGTCCGGCCGGTCGACCGCGTCGGCGCCGTGGTCGCGTACGTCGACGACCCGACGGGCCGCGTCGCGACCGACCCGCTCGTGGACGCGGTCGCCGGGTCGCGCGAGGCGCTTTCAGAGACGGCGTCGTGGCTGCTCGCACGGGACCGGCGCTCCGTCGTGCGGTCGGCGCCGACGCGGACCCCCTCTCGGATCGAACAGCTCAACGCCGGGATGACCGAGCTCGCCGCCGTCAGGTCGGTCGACGAGGCGTACCGGGCGACCATCGCGGTCGCCGAGCAGGTGTTTCCCGGATATCAGGGAGTGGTTGCGGTCCGCGACGGCGAGTGGGTCGAACCCGTGGTCGCCTCCAGCGGGACGCCCGTCGAGGACTGTAACCGGGTCCGCGTCGGGAGCGGCGTGGCCGGCAGGGCCGTTCAGACCGGCGACGCCTCGATCGCGCCGAACCCGAACCCGGAGAGCCGGTTCGACACGGTGCTCACCGTTCCCGTGGGCGACGACGTCGTCTTCCAGCTCGCGAGCGACGACACCGGCAGCGGCGCCGAGTTCGACGACGCCGACCGCCGGTTGGCGGAGCTGCTCGCCTCCCATCTCGAGGAGACCCTCGACCGGATCGACGTCACCGAGACGCTCAGGGCCGAACGGGACCGGCTGCTCGCGCTGTTCACGAACGTTCCCGACCCCGCCATCGCCTACGACTACGTCGACGGCGACCCGATCGTCCGCCAGGTGAACGACGCGTTCGAGGCGACGTTCGGGTACGAGCCGGAGGCGGTCATCGGCGAGTCCGTCGACGACTACATCGTCCCTCCGGACGCCGAATCGGAGGCCAACGACCTCAACGAGCAGCTCCAGCGCGGCGAGAACGTCCGCAGGGAGGTGACGCGGATTACCGCCGACGGGCCGCGTCACTTCATCCTTCACGTCATCCCGATCCACCTCGACGCCGCGAACGCGGCGGGCTACGCCATCTACACCGACGTCACCGACCGACGCGAGCGCGAGGAGACGCTCCGGCGGCAGAACGAGCGGCTCGACGAGTTCGCCTCCATCGTCTCCCACGACCTCCGGAACCCGCTGTCGGTCGCGGAGGGATACGTCGACCTCGCGCGCGAGACGGGCGACGTGGACCACCTCGACAGGGCGGCCGACGCCATCGACCGGATGGACGAGCTGGTCGAGGATCTTCTGTCGCTGGCCAGGGAAGGGCGGTCGGTGGGCGAGACGGACCCCGTCTCGCTGGCGGCGGTCGCGCGCGAGGCGTGGAGCAGCGTCGACACGGGCGGGGCGACGCTGACCGTCGAGGCCGACGGAACGCTGGAAGCGAACCGGACGCGGCTGCGCGAACTCCTCGAGAACGTCTTCCGCAACAGCGCCGAACACGGCCGCGACTCCCCCGAGGACCCGCTCTCGGTCCGCGTCGGGGCGGGGACGCTCTGCGACGAGGACGGCGAGGAAGTCCCGGGGTTCTACGTCGAAGACGACGGGACCGGACTCCCCGACGACGCGGACCGAGTGTTCGACAGCGGGTTCACGACCGAGGAGTCGGGCACGGGGCTCGGGCTCGCCATCAGCGAGCGCATCGCCGAGGCGCACGGGTGGACCGCCCACGCGCTCGCCGGCGCGGACGGCGGGGCCCGCTTCGAGTTCCGAACCGGCTGAGCGGCCGTCGGACGCGCGCCGGTCCGAAACGACCTTACGCCGCGCGCGAAGGTATCAGGTATGGTCGAGAACGTCGTCTACCCCGCCTACTTCGACGCAGAGCTGTCGCGCTCGGAGGGCCGCCGCGTCCCGACGGACCTGGCGGTCGAAGCGCCGACCGTCGACGAGATCGCGAAGGCCGTCCAGCAGGTCGGCTACGACGCGGTCGTCGAGCGCGACGCGACGTACTCCCGGGAGTTCGAACCCCGCGGATCCGTCGTGGTCAAGGGCACCGAGGACACCGCGAAGAACGACCTCGTTCAGGCGATCGCCGCGTACCTCGGCGTGCTCCGGGAGTAACCGTGCGGCGCGTCGGCACTGTCGTCCGGACCGCCGGGGGGCTCGCGATCGCCCGCGGCGACCCCGACGCCGAGCCCCCCCGGATCGGCGCGAGCGTCGTCGACGAGTCGCTCTCGACGGTCGGGCGCGTCGTCGACGTGTTCGGGCCGGTCGACCAGCCGTACGTGGCCGTCACGCCCGGCGACGGCGTCGGACTCGCCGACCTCGTCGGCGGCAAGCTGTACGCGCGGTAACGCTCTCCTCGGTCACTCCGCCGCGACCGCGTCGGTGGCGTCGGTCACGTCGAAGTCGTCGAGCGTCCTCTCCGTGCGCGCGAGCCGCTCGGCGACGACCAGCTTCTCCCGTCGCTCCAGCCGCTCCCAGTCGAGTTCGGCCGGCGGCGACGCCTCCAACGACTCGAACCGGTCGACGACCGACTGGTTGGCGAACCGCTCGAACGAGCCGCAGTTCGGGCAGGTCCGCGAGAGGTGCGACGTGTCGAACGATCGCGTGACGACCTCGTCGAGACAGCTCAGACACCGATAGGTGTGGGTCCGAGACACGAGTACACGGAGGGGCCGAACGCATGAGTATCTGTGGTCGGCGGCGCGCGGCTCGCCGAGCGAACCCCGTCGCGTCGAGAGCCGTCACGCCGGGAGTCGCCGCTGTAGGCGTCGAACGCGCCGAAAGAGAAAGAAAGACCGGACGCTCAGAACAGCGCGGACGCCGCCGCCTCGGCCGTCTCGATGACGGGACCGAAGCCGGGCAAGAGCAGCACCGTCGCGACCGCCGCGAAGACGACCGCGGCGTACAGCGCCGTCGGCCGCACGTCGATCGCGTCGAGCGCGCTCGGCGACTCGGGGTCGTCCAAGAACAGCGCCTTCACGACCCGGCTGTAGTAGTACAGCGAGACGACGCTGTTTATCGCGCCGAGGCCGGCGAGCCACAGGAAGCCGTTGTCGATGGCCGCCTGGAACAGGAAGTACTTCGAGAAGAACCCGGCGAACGGCGGGAGCCCCGCGAGCGAGAACATGAACACGGCCATCGCGACGGAGGCGACCGGCGCGCGCCGCCAGAGCCCCGCGTAGTCCGCGAAGGTCCGGCCGACGCCCCACCGCTCCGCCATCGCGACGAAGAGGAACGCGCCGGTGTTCATGAACCCGTAGACGAGCAGGTGCGCCATCGCGGCGCCCATGACGGTGCCGTTCGCGGGCCCGTCGACCGTGAGCGCGGCGACGCCGATGAGCGCGTACCCGGCGTGCCCGATGGAGGAGTACGCGAGCATCCGCTTGACCTCCTCTTGGACCGCGGCCGCGAAGTTACCGAGCGTCATCGTGACGGCCGCGAGGACCGCGAACGCGAGCATCCAGTCGACGTTCGCCGAGACCGCCAGCTCCAGCGGGAACGCCTCGGTGAACACGCGGAACGCGACGACGAACCCGGCGGCCTTCGAGGCCGACGAGAGGAAGGCGCTCACCGGTGCGGGCGCGCCCTCGTACGCCTCCGGCGCCCAGAAGTGGAACGGGACGGAGGCCGTCTTGAACGCCACGCCGCCGATCATCATCACGACGCCGACGCCGAGGACGCCGGTGACCCCCTCGACCGACGCCGACGCGATGTCGGCGAGGATGAGCGAGCCGGTCGCGGCGTACACGAGCGAGATGCCGAACAGGAAGATGGCGGACGAGAGCGCGCCGACGAGGAAGTACTTCAGCCCCGCCTCGACGCTCCCGCGGTTCTGCTTGAGGTACGCGACGAGCACGTACGACGGCAGCGACACCATCTCCAGGGCGACGAACACGACCGCGAGCGAGTTCGCGGCCGCGAGCAGCGCCATCCCGGTCGCGGCGAACGTCACGAGCGAGTAGAACGCCGCCGGGTTGGCGTGGTCGTGGAAGTAGTCGTGCGCCGCGACCAGCACCAGCGCGGTCACCGACGCGAAGATGGCGGTGAAGAATAACGCCAATGTGTCCACCTTGATCGCGTCGGCGAACAGGAGCACCGCGCCGCCGTCCGGGCTCACCCCGCCGCTCGCGGTGAGCCAGACGGTGGCCGCCAGCGCGGCGAGCGAGCCGAGCGTGCCGACGACAGCCATCGACGTGTTCGACCGCGCGTCCGGACGGATCGTGTCGACCAACAGCAGCGCGAGGCCGGTGAACGCCAGGAGCAGCGCCGGCAGCAGCGCCGTCACGGCGGGAAGTCCGTTAACCATCGACGGTCACCCCCTCGACGACCGGCAGGGCAGCGTCACGGATCATCTCGAAGAAGATGTCGGGCGCGACGCCCAGCACGATGATCGCCACGAGCAGCACCGCGAGCGGGGCGACGTCGTGGAACGCCGCGGGGCCGACCTCGTAGTCGGTTTCCAGTTCGAACGGCCCGAACAGCGTGCTCTGCATCGCCGACAGCAGGTAGCCGGCGACGATGACGATACCGAACATCGCGAGCGCCGTGAACACCGGGGCGTACGGGAGCGCCGGCGCGGACAGCGAGCCGACGAAGATGAAGAACTCGCCGGCGAAGCCGGCCATCAGGGGCAGCCCCATGTAGCCGAAGGCGCCGGCGACGAGGATGCCGACGGTGACCGGCATCCGGTCGGCCATCCCGGCCATGTCGCCGACCATCCGGGTGTGGGTCGCGTTGTAGATGACGCCGACCGCCATGAACATCAGCCCCGAGATGAGGCCGTGCGCGACCATCTGGAACGTCGCGCCGCCGATCCCGTACTCGGTGAAGACGACCAGCCCGAGGATGACGTATCCCATCGACGAGACGGAGGAGTAGGCGACGATCCGCTTGAGGTCCTTCTGTGCCAGCGCCAACATCGCGCCGTAGATGACGCTGATGACGGCGATGGCGGCGATCGGGACCGCGAGCATCGACGCCTGTTCGGGCAGCATCGTGAAGTTGAACCGCAGCAGCGCGTACGTCCCCATCTTCAGGAGGACGCCGGCCAGGAGCACCGACGCGGGCGTCGGCGCCTGAACGTGGGCGTCCGGGAGCCACGTGTGGAACGGCACGATCGGGACCTTCACCGCGAACCCGAGGAACATCGCGAGGAACGCCACCATCGCGATCCGGTCCGGCGGGATGCCGAACCACGTCCCCAGGCCGCCGGCGGCGATCGCCTGTGCGATCTCGGGCAGCGCGAACGACGACACCGAGCCGCCGAGCGCGAACACGAGGCTCATGAACCCGATGAACATCAGCAGCGACGCCGCGTTCGTGTAGACGAAGAACTTGATCGCGGCGTACTTGCGGCGCGGACCGCCCCAGATCCCGATGAGGAAGTACATCGGGACCAGCACGGCCTCCCAGAAGACGAACCAGAGGAAGAAGTCGAGCGCGGCGAACACGCCGAGCAGGTTCGCCTCCATGAACAGCATGAGCCCGTAGAACTGGCTCTGTCGCGTGTCGACGGGCGTCCACGCGCTGAGGATCGCCAGCGGCACGAGGAACGTCGTGAGCACGAACAGCGGGAGGCTGATGCCGTCGAGCCCGACGAACCACGAGACGCTGCGGCCGCCCACTTCGAGCCACTCTATCTGCGTCGCGTACGCGATCTCGCCGCCGAGCAGCGCGTTGCCGCCGGCCTCGAAGCCGGACCAGAGGTAGAGGCTGCCGACGAACGGAATCAGGCTGATCGCGAACGCCAGCCGGCCGGCCCACTCGTCGGGCGCGAGGAACACCGTCAGCGCGCCAACGAACGCGGCCGCCATGAGCGCTTCGAGTATCACAGGAACCACCCCCCGGTCGCGCCGAGCACGAGCAACAGCGCGACCAGTCCGAAGGTCAGCAGCGCGGCGTACTGGGAGACGACCCCCGACTGGAGCTTCCGGATCCGGCCGCCGCCGGTCAGGCTCACCGACGAGACGCCGTTCACGACGCCGTCGATGATCCCCTGGTCGAAGGTGTTCGCGCCGCCCGCGACGTCTTCCGTTCGATACGCGAGCCAGACCTGCAGTTCGTCGAGGTAGTAGTTGTTGTACAGCACGTCTTTGACCCCGCCGAGTTTGGCGGTGTGTTCCGTCGGCGACGCCACGTCGTAGAGCCGCCAGGCGAGTCCGAGTCCGAGCAGCGCGAGGCCGAGCGAGACGGCCGCGCCGACGAGGACGGTTCCGACCTCACCGCCGACGAGGTACGCGCTGCTGTACGGACCGATGTCCGCGTAGTGGTGCGAGGAGAGCCCCTCGATGCCGCCCCACTCGTTGTCGAGCCAGCGGTGTAGCACGTCGATCCCCTTGATCCCGAGTACCTTCTTGACCGGAACCATGTTGATGAGCCCGGTGACGACGGCCAGCGAACCGAGGACCGTCAGCGGACCCTTCACGTTCCAGCCGACGGGTTCGGGGTCGCGGGCGGTGTCGCTCCGTGGCTCGCCGTGGAAGGTCAGGAACACCATCCGGAAGGTGTAGAACGCGGTGACCGGCACCGCGAGCAGCCCCATCAGGTAGCCGCCGAGCAGCAGCGGGTCGTTGAGGCCGTGGACGAGCGCCTCGTAGAGGATCTCGTCTTTCGACCAGAAGCCGGCGAACGGGAAGACGCCCGCGAGCGCCAGCGAGCCGGCGAGGAAGGTGTAGTAGGTGACGGGCATCCGCGACTTGAGCCCGCCCATGTCCCACATGTCCTCGTTGTGGTGCATCGCGATGATGACCGACCCGGCGCCGAGGAACAGCAGCGCCTTGAAGAACGCGTGGGTTGTGAGGTGGAAGACCGCGGCCACGTATCCGCCCGCGCCGAGCGCGAGCATCATGTAGCCGTACTGCGAGATGGTGGAGTACGCGAGCACCTGCTTCAGCTCGTCTTTCACCACGCCCATCGTCGCCGCGAAGAGGGCCGTGAAGCCGCCGACGAAGGCGATGACCGCCATCGTCGTCGGCGTCAGCACGTAGAAGCCGTACATCCGCGCGACGAGGTAGACGCCGGCCGCGACCATCGTCGCGGCGTGGATGAGCGCGGAGACGGGCGTCGGGCCCTCCATCGCGTCGGGGAGCCACGTGTGAAGCGGGAACTGCGCGGACTTGCCGACGACGCCGCCCAGGACGAGCAGGCCGACGACCGTCAGCCACGTCCCGAGGTCGAGGCCGCCGGGCGTCCACGCGACGGAGCCGGAGCCGTCGAGCGCCGCCTCAGCGAGCGCCGGGAACGACTCGGGGCCGGCGAACTGCGCCGTGCCGAAGGTGGCGAACACCGCGACGACGCCGACGAGGAAGAAGTAGTCCCCGAAGCGGGTGACGAGGAACGCCTTCTTCGCGGCCGACGGCGGGCCCGGCTCCCGGAAGTGGAAGCCGATGAGCAGGTACGAGCAGAGCCCGACCAGCTCGAAGAACATGAACGCCATGAGCAGGTTATCGGCGACGACGAAGCCGAGCATCGACGCCGTGAACAGGCCGAGCCCGGCGTAGTAGCGCGGCAGGCCTGTCTCGCCCTCGTCGTTCATGTAGCCGAGCGAGAACACGTGGACGAGCAAGGCGACGAGCGTCACGATGACGAGCATGAGCGCCGACAGCGGGTCGATCAGGACGCCGAACGTGAGCTCGATGTCGGTCGGGCCGATCCCGGCGCCGCCCTCGCTCGCCCAGTAGTACAGCGTCTCGTTGTACGCCCGCCCGCCCGCGACGGTCGCGGCGACCCAGATCGATAGCAGGAACGAGCCGGCCGTCGCCGCGATGCCGCCGAAGGCGCCCCCCTTCGGGAGGTACCTGCCCGCGCCGAGCGCGACCAGGAACGAGAAGAACGGTAAGAGTACGATCGCCGGAACGTATGCGAATGCGTTCACCATCTTACCACCTCATCTCCGCGGGAACAGTCACGTCTGTCGTGCCGAAGTTGCGGTATAACACGAGTATGATGCCGATGCCGATGGCGACCTCCGCGGCGGCGAGCGCGATGACGAACAGCGCGAACACCTGCCCCGTGAGGTCGCCGTAGTACAGCGCGAACGCGACGAAGTTGATGTTGGCCGCGTTCATCATGAGCTCGACGCTCATGAGGAAGTAGAGCGCGCTCCGCCGCGTCAGGACGCCGAACAGTCCGATACAGAACACGGCCGACGCCAGCAGCAGGTACCACGACGGCGGGATCGAGGCGGCGACGGCGGTCACCGGCGGTCACCCCCGTCGCGTCCGCCGTCGGTCAACGCCTGCCCGAGCGCGGAGACGACCGTGTCGTCCTCCTCGCGCTTCGCCAGGTAGACGGCGCCGTCGACCGCGACGTCGAGCGCGACCGCGGCGATCAGGAAGGCCGCGAGGAACCCCTCGGACGGCACCGCGCCGAGCTCGTACTCGGCGAGGTTGAAGAGGGCGTACCCGATGTTGTGGACGACCGACGCGTCCGCCGGGAAGCCGACCTCCCCGAAGCCGAACGTCGCCCCGTTGACCGTCGCGGCCAACACCGCGAACAGCCCGCCCACGGCGATCGCGGGTGCGATCCGGGAGCCGCGGCTCTCGTCGTTGCTCACGCGCTACTCACCTCCGTTTCTGTGTCCGATCGCGTGAGCATCACGGCGAACGTGACTAGGATGAGGACCCCGCCCACGTAGACGAGGATCTGCATGGCGGCAATGAACTCCGCCCGCAGCATCACGTAGTGCACCGCGACGCTCGTGAGGGCTCCGCCCAGAAGCAGCGCGGCGTGGAACACGTCGCGCGCCAGGACGACCCCGAGGGCGAACGCCAGCGTGACCGCGGCGAACAGCCCGAACGCGATGGTAGGATAAACCATTGTGTTTGTCTCCTATGAGAACCCCTTTGAAGATTTCGAGACGTGCCCGCTACTGGTAGTCGACCTCGCCGTCGCCCTCCCCGATCCACGCGCCGCGATCGGGGTTGCGGGACTCCAGCGGGTCGATTCCCTTGTACCACGGGACGTTCTTGAGCTGTTCTTTGTTGAACACGAAGTCGTCCTTCGTGTCGGCGGTGAACTCGAAGTTCTGCGTCAGCAGGATGGCGTCGACGGGGCAGACCTCCTCGCAGAGCCGGCAGTAGATGCACTGCCCGATGTGGAGGTTGTACTGCTCGCCGTTTCGCTGGTCGTCCTGAACGATCTGGATCGTGTCGTTCGGACAGACGTTCTCGCACTGGCGGCACCAGATACACCGCTCTTGGCTGAACTTGTGGACCCCGCGGAACCGCGGGCTCACCTCGGGCGCGTCCTCCGGGTATTCCACCGTGAACGTCGACCCGTCCAGCGCGTGTTTCATCGTCGTCGCCATGGATTTCATGAGTCCGATCATGTTACGCGATCACCCCCACGATTACGGCCGTGAGCACCAGGTTCGCGAACGACAGCACCAGCATTCCCTTCCAGCCGATCTCGATCAGCTGGTCGATACGGACGCGGGGCAGCGCCGCGCGGGCCCACTGCGTGAACAGGAAGAAGCCCCAGATCTTCACCACGAACCAGATGAAGCCGATGCTCTCCGGGCCGGGCCCGGAGGCGCCGCCGAGGAACGTCACGGCGAGGATCGCCCCGCCGAGGAAGATGTGGACGAACTCCCCGAGGTAGAAGAGGACGAAGTACGCCGAGGAGTACTCCGTCTGGTACCCGCCGACGATCTCCGTCGGCGCCTCGGGGATGTCGAACGGGTTCCGCCCGATCTCGGCCATGTTCGCCGTGAGGAACAGCACGAACGCGAACGGGTTCACGAACGCGTACCACGACGGGATCGAGACCCCGGCGACCGCCACCAGCGTCTCCGTCTGCGCGCCGACGATGCCGCTCATCTGGAGGGTGCCGGCGAAGATCACGACCGACATCGCCGTGACGATGAGCGGGATCTCGTACGCGAGGTTCTGCGCGACCGCGCGGAGCCCGCCGAGCAGCGAGTACTTGTTGTTCGACGCGTAGCCGGCCATCACCAGCGAGACGGACGCGATCGACGCGAACGCGAACACCAACGCGAACCCGACCTCGGGGTCCGCGAGCTGGAGGTTGATCGGCCCGAGCTGCCCCATCGGGATGACGGAGAAGCCGAGCAGCGCCGACGCCGGCAGGAGGATCGGCGCGATGTCCCACGATGGGCGGTCGACGCCCTCGGGGATGATGAGCTCCTTCGCGAGGAGCTGGACCGCGGCCGCCGGGATGATTAACAGTCCGTAGGGGCCGATCCGGTCGACCGCGATCCGGTCGGTGAACGCGGCCGTGATCTTCCGTTTCGCCCACGGGCCAGCGACGCCCGTGAACGCGAGGATGATGTTCCCGACGACGAACGCGGCGACGAGCGATGCCGCGACCTCGCCGATGACGCTGTCGAGCCCGAGGGTATCGACGATGAACTCGGGGAACAGCTGCGCGGGCGCCGTGCCCATCAGCGGTCCACCTCCCCGAGAACGACGTCGAGGCTACCGAGCGCGGCGATGACGTCGGGAATGTACTCCCCGTTCGCCATCTCCGGCAGCGTCTGGAGGTTCGAGAAGCACGGCGATCGGATCTTGAACCGGGCCGGCTTGTCCGTCCCGTCCGCGCGGATGTAGATGCCGAGTTCGCCCTTGGCGCCCTCGACGGCGCGGTAGATCTCCGTGTCGTCGTCCGGGCGGAGCGTGCGCGGCACGTTCGCCTGGATGTTCCGCTCGTCTTCGGGCCAGTCTTCGAGCAGGTCGACGCACTGCTCGATGATCTTCGCGGACTCCTCGACCTCGCGCATCCGGACGAGAAGGCGGCTGAAGTTGTCGCAGCCGTCCTCGGTGACGACGTCCCAATCGAGCTCGTCGTAGTAGCCGTACGGGTCGTCGCGGCGCAGGTCGTAGTCGACCCCGGAGCCGCGGGCGACGGGCCCCGTCGCGCCGTAGTTCTTCGCGACCTCCGGCGGGAGGATGCCGGTGTCGATCGTCCGCATCTGGAATATCTCGTTCGAGGTGATCAGGTTGTGGTACTCCTCGATCGACTCCGGGAGCTGGTCGAGGAAGTCGCGGGTGTCCGAGAAGAACTCCTCGCGGGGCTCGGGCAGGTCCCAAACGACCCCGCCGAGCCGGAAGTAGTTGAACATCAGCCGCTGGCCCGTCAGATCCTCGAGGAGGTTCTGGACGCGCTCGCGGTCGTTGATGGCGTACATGAACGTCGCCGTGAAGTCGCCGTTGATGTCGAGCGCGAACGTGGCGAGCGCGAGCATGTGCGCGGCGATCCGGCACATCTCCGCGCCCATCGTCCGGATGACCTGCGCGTATTCGGGCACCTCGATGTCCGCGAGGTCCTCCGCCGCGCGGGCGTACGCCCATTCGTTGAGCAGCCCCGCCGAGATGTAGTCCCAGCGGTCCGGGTACGGCATGATCTGGTGGCGGTACGTGCCGGACTGTGCCATCTGCTCCTCGCTGCGGTGGAGGTAGCCGATGTCGGGCTCGACGTCGGCGACCTGTTCGCCGTCGAGGACCGTCTTCAGGTGGAGGACGCCGTGGGTCGCCGGGTGGTGCGGCCCGATGTTGAGGAACATCGTGTCGGACTCGGCGTCCTTGTGGTGGTCCTCGAGCGGGTTCGCGTGCTCCGGCAGCGTGGCGATCTGCGGCCGGTCCTTGTCGTAGTCCATCGACAGGGGGTGGCCCTGCCAGGTCTCCGGCAGCAGGATCCGGCGCAGGTCGGGGTGGTCGTCGTACTCGATCCCGATCAGGTCGTACGCCTCCCGCTCGTGCCAGTCGGCCGTGCGGAAGACGGGCTCGGCGGACTCGGAGACGGGGTCGTCCTTGTCCGCGGGGACGACGATACTGACCTCCTGGGTCGGATCGTCGTACTTCTTCAGGTGGTAGATCGACTCGTAGCGGTTCTCGTACTCCTGTGCGGAGACGACCGAGAGGTGGTCGTACCCCGCCTGCTCTTTCAGGGTCCGAAGCGTCTCCTGAACGGTGTCCGGGCGGATGACGAAGCCGGGCGCGTTCAGGTGGTCGTCGCGGTCGACGACGAGGTCGCCGAGCAGCGCCTCCAGCTCGTCGGGCGTGCGCTCGACGGCGTCGTCGTCGACGGTGTCCGGTCGTTCGAGGCTCATGGCGAATCAGCGAAGTTGTACCGCATGACGAGCTCGTCGTCGTCGATCTGGTCGGTCAGCTTCTCGACGAGTTCGTCGCGTTCGAGGTCCGAGAACTCCTCCAGCTCGTACGGCTTGACGGTGACGGGCGCGGCCTCGCCGTTGGCGACGCGCTCCTGGAGCTTCACGACGCCGTACACGAGCGCCTCGGGGCGGGGCGGGCAGCCGGGGACGTGGATGTCGATCGGGATGACCTCCTCGGCGCCCTTGATCACGTTGTATCCCTCCTGGAACGGGCCGCCGGAGATGGTACACGAGCCCATGCCGACGACGAACTTCGGCTCGGGCATCTGGTCGTAGACGCGCTTCATCCGCGGGGCGAACTTCGAGACGATCGTCCCGGGGACGATCATCACGTCGGCCTGCCGCGGCGAGGCGCGGGGGACGCCCGACCCGAAGCGGTCGAGGTCGTGTTTCACCGCGTAGGTGTGCATCATCTCGATGCTGCAGCAGGCGATGCCGAACTGCAGCATGAACATCGAGGAGCCCCGACACCAGTTCAGGAACTTGTCGAACTTGGTGAGGATGAACGGCGAGGAGCCGAACGCCTCACGCAGGCGGGAGTTGAACCGGTCCCCCTGCCCGGTCATCCGGGCGTCTCGAGTCTCGGTTACGACTTGCGAATCGTCGGTGATAAACGGTTGATCGCTGCTCATTAGTTGATGTCCTCCGTCGTCTTTCTGCTGGTCGCGCGGGGGCTGCGAGCCCAGCTGATCGCCCCCGACCGCCACGCCCAGACGAGTCCGACCGCGAGGATTCCGACGAACGCCAACATCGGCCACAGCAGGTCGGCCATCGGCACGCCGGCCTGAACGGCCGGGCGATAGATGACCGCCCACGGGAACAGCAACACGGTCTCGATGTCGAACACGACGAACAACAACGCGACCATGTAGTACTGGATGTTGAACCGGATCCGCGTCCCGCCCGTCGGGGTCTCGCCGGACTCGTAGGTGGTACTTTTACCGGTCTCAGGCACGCTCGGACGGAGCAACGCCGACACTGTCATCATCGCTATCGGGATGAGCAGGCCGACGACCGCCAAGGCGCCAATCGCTATCCAATCGCTCATATAGGTCTCCGTAACGTGCTGGCGTTTGGACCGCCCCCTCATAAGCGTTGAGTCTTGTGCGTCCGCGTGCGTGCGGGCCGGTATTGCCCGTTCGCGGTCGAAGCGCCGGCGAAGTGAGTGAGAACACTCGATCCGGATCGGAGGGCGAGTCGACGGAAGCGCACCGATTTTGGGGCGCGCGGAACGATGTTCATTTATAAATGAGCGCCGGTGCGGTCGGCGCGTGCCGACGAGCGCCCGCAGGGCGCGATGTCGCACGCGCGAGGGAGTCGGGCGCTCCGAGGGCGACCGGAGGGAGCCCGCAGGACGCGCCCGACGAGGCTGGGGAGGCGTGAGGCTGCGGTCCCGCGAGCGACCGGAGGGAGCGAGCGGGAGCACGGAAGTCGCAGCCCGCGCAGCGAGCGGAGCGAGCGAGCAGGACCGTCTTCCGGTGGTGCTGTGCGGTGCGGGGCGGGACTCAACGGGGCAGTCGCGAGGCGGACGCAGGCGAAGTAAGCACTGGAAGGAGCGAGCAACGCGAGCGACTGAAGAGCGCAGCGAGCGTGCGTCCGCCTCGCGACTGGGGCTTTAGCGGTGTTCGCCGTTGACCTCCGGTTTACCATTTATAAATAAACGCCAGAGGCCTTGGAGAGGTTCTTGACCGATCTGCCGTCACCGGCGTAGCGCTGAGCGACTGAGGGTTTATACGAGTCTGCCGAATCCCCGCGGCACTATTTATAAACAAACGGGCGGGTATTCGGGCGCGGCCACCACGCCGGTCACTCCTCACCGATCTCGGAACCCGTCGATCCCAAGGTCGTGGAGGGCGGCGGAGACGTCCGCGACGCCCGCCTTCTGCTCGTCGTGGAGGTCGACCAGGCGCTCCTCGATCTCGTCGTGTTCGCGTGCGAGCACCTGCGCCGCCGACAGCGCCGCGTTGTACGACTTCCCCGCGTCGACGGCGACGATCGGCGCCCCGGTCGGCATCCCGATGACGGAGTCGACCGACTTCTCCTGAACCGGCACGCCGATCACGGGCACCGGGTAGGCGATCGAGGCGGTCATGTTCGGGAGGTCCGCGGACTTTCCGCCCGCGCCGGCGATGATGACGTCGAGCCCGCGCTCCGTCGCCGTCTCCCCGTACGCGTACATGAGCTCGGGGGTGCGGTGCGCGGAGACGACGTAGCTCTCGTAGGTGAACCGCGCGTCCGGCGCGTCGTGAAAGTCAGTCTGCTCCGCGAAGCCGAGGTCGTCGAGCGCCTCGTAGGCGTCCGCCATGACGGGGAGGTCCGAGTCCGACCCCATGATGATCCCCACGTCGGGGGTTGTCGCCGGGTCCGCGTCGGTCGCCGCCTCCGATTCCAGCCGGTCGATCAGGTCGTCCACCGCGGTCATAGGTGTGGGTGACGCGAGGCGGGTTGTAAATCGTGCCGGTACGGCGACCGATCGGCACGCCGACGGTAGACGCCCCGACGACCGCAAGGCCGAAAGGTTCGGCCGCGGAACCGTGGAACGAACATGCCCTCCAGACGCGCGTTTCTCTCCGGCCTCGGAGCGGCCGGACTGACGGCTACCGCCGGCTGTCTCGCCGGATTCGACGCCGATCCCGGCAGCGACGAGACGTACGGCTGGCCGAGCGGTGGCGGCAACGACTGGAACTCGCGAGCGGTTCCGAACGGGACTGCGCCGCGCGACGACCCGACCGTCGATCGCACGCACGAGTTCGACGGGATCCCCGCCGGCGATCCGGTGGTGACGGCCGGGACGGTTCTCCTGAACACCGGCGTGGACGTGATCGCGTTCGATCGAGAGGACCTGAGCCGGCGCTGGTCCGTCGCTCCCGACGACAACGACGCGTTTAGCTACACCGGGGCGCCGGCCGTCGCGGACGGCGTGGCGTACGTCCCGGAGAGGGACACGCTGGTCGCGCGCGACCTCGACACCGGCGAGCGGCTGTGGAGCCGGGGGTTCGAGTACGTCTTCAGGGAGACGACCCCCCTCGTGATCGACCGCGGGGACGACCACCGAGTGGTGATCGGCGCCGGCGAGTACCTCCGGGCGTTCGACGGCGCGACGGGGGAACTGCGGTGGGAGCGCCGGTTGGACGGCATCGTCCGGGGACCCGCCGCCCGCGCACTGGCGTCGGTGTACGGCACCGTCTACGCCGCGACCACCGGCGGAGAGCTGTACGCGGTCGACCACGACGGCCGCGTACGCTGGAACCGGACCGTCAACGCCGGGATCCGTACCGCGCCGACCGTCGTCGGGTCACGCGGGCCGAACGGCAATTCGATACGGGGGTCGGGGGACGTGGTGGTCGGCGATGGGGACGGGTCGGTCCGCTGTTTCGACCCGACCGGGGGTCACCGGTGGCGCACCGGTCTTCGCGGGTTCGTCGAGGGGGGAATAGCGGCCGGTCACGGCGGAGTGTTCGCGGTCTCCGGCGGAGGGCTGTACGCGCTGAATGCCGAGAGCGGAAATCACGCGTGGCGGACCGGAATCGGAAACGCCACTCGACCGACGCCGCCGGCGCTCGTGGGCGACACGATATACGTCGGCGGGGAACGACTCCACGGGGTCGACGTCGGTGGTGGCGTCGGGGTCCGATCCGTCCGCGTCGGCGAGACACGGTTCGAGCACGGGGTCGACGGCGGTGCCAGCTACGTCACCGCCGCCGACGGGACGCTGTTCGCGACGGTGGCGGGGGAAAGCGGAAGCGGGCGGTTAGTGGTCCTCTCCTGAGAGGTACGCGCGGAGGAGGTCGCCGTCGTGTAGGTTCTCCGGAACCGCCTCGAACCACCGCGCGGCGCGGATCTCGTCCGGATCGACTCCGAGACCGGCGGCGTCGGGAATACGCCCCGCGGCGCGGGCCGCGTAGACGACGTACTCGGCCTCGAACGCGACCGCGTCGCGCTCGGCGTCGACGTACGACTGCTCGAAGACGACGACCGGGTCGGCGACCCGCGCGGTCAGTCCGGTCTCCTCGCGCACCTCTCGCGCCGCCGCGGTCGCCGGCGACTCGCTCGGTTCGACCGCTCCGCCCGGGAGGACCCAGCCGTCCGACCACGAGGTCTTCACGAACGCGGTCCGACCGTCGGGGTCGCGGACGCGGGCGGCGGCGGTCAAGCCGGTTCCCGCCTCCGCCCACTCCCGAAGGGCCTCGATCCGCTCTTCCGGGAGCCGGATCGACTGCGACTCGCGAAGGGCGCCCGGCGCGACGCCGCGGGGAGCGTTGTCAGACATCGGCCCGCGGCTACGCGTCCCGAAACGTCAGCCCGTCGCGGAGGTCTCGAGCCCGCGAGAGCAGCGCGTCGCGGTCGACTTCGTCGGCCGCGGCCCGCGCCGCGTCCCGCTCCGTCACCGTCAGGTGCCCCATCTTCCGGAGCGGGTACACGTCGTCTTTGCCGTACCAGTGGAGGTCGGCGTCGGGCGCGTCGAGGACCGACTCGACGTTCCGGAGCGTGGCGGCCGCTCGCTCGTCCACGTCACCGAGAATATTCGCGGTGACCGCGGGCGCGACGAGGTCGGTCGGACCGAGCGGCCAGCCGAGGACGGCGCGGACGTGGTTCTCGAACTGCGAGGTGCGCGCCCCCTCGATCGTCCAGTGGCCCGAATTGTGCGGGCGCGGCGCGATCTCGTTGACCAGCACCTCGCCCTCCTTCGTCTCGAACAGCTCGATCCCGTAGACGCCGCGGCCGTCGAGGACGTCGAGCACGTCGCGCGCGACCGACTCGGCCTCGGCGACGACCGCGTCGCCGGCGCGGGCGGGACTGACGCTCTCGCGGAGGATCTCCTCCCGGTGGACCGTCTCCGTGACGGGGTAGGTCCGCGTCTCGCCGTCAGCGCCCTTCAGACCCATCACGGCGATCTCGCGCTCGAAGTCGAGGAACTCCTCGGCCATCGCGGCGCCGCCGACCGCGTCGAGCGCGTCTGCGGCCTCGGCGGGCGCCTCGACCGGGACGTTTCCGCGGCCGTCGTAGCCGCCCTCGCGGGCCTTCAGCATGACGCCGCCGAACTCCTCGACGACGCGTTCGAGCCCCTCGGCGGTCGCGACCGCGACGAACTCGGGGACGGGGATCCCGGCGTCCGCGAGCGCCTCCTTCTGGACCAGCTTGTCCTGGATCGTCTCCAGCGTGCCCGGGTCGGGGTGGACCGGCACGCCGTGCTCCTCGCTCGCGGCCGCGAGGACCTCGGGGTCCGCGAGCTCGATCTCGAAGGTCAGGGCGTCGACGCGGGCCGCGAGCTCGTCTATCGCGTCCGCGTCGTCGAAGCCGCCGACGATCTGGTCGCTCGCGACGGGCGCCGCCGGGCAGTCGGGCGTCGGGTCCAACACGACGAGGTCGACGCCGAGCGGCGCGGCGGCCTCCGCCAGCATTCGGCCCAGCTGTCCGCCGCCGACGACGCCGAGCGTCGGCCCCGGAAGAGTGATCGACATGTGCGAGTCGGTACTGGACAAGAGTGAATAAGTATTGCCAAACAAGCCGACGAATACGCACAGATACGGATCGATATGCCAGGCGAGCGCGTCGCCGAGTCAGACCGAGATCCGTTCGAGGTCGCTCTCCAGCTCCTCGACGAACTCGTTGTACGCCGCGACGAACCCGCGGAACCGGTCGGCGTACTCGCGGACGTCGGCCGCGGAGGGCGCGCCGTACTGCGAGAGGAGGTAGAGCCCGCCCGACCCGCCGACCCGGAGGTACGAGACCGCCCCCTCGTCGTACTTCAGCTCCCAGCGGTCGCCCTCGACGCGCGCGGTGAACGTCCCGTAGTCGTCGCTCTCGTACCGGTGGATCTCGCCGGCGATGACCGCGCAGGTGTCGCGGATCTGATCGAGGACGCGGTCGCGCTCGGCCACCACGCCCTCGGTGGTCGCCGGCTCGGGGAACTCGGCGCTCACGCCGTCGAGGACGCCGGACAGCGAGTCGACGTGGTCGTTCCACGCCGCCACGAACGCGGCGTAGTCGTCGAGCGCGGTCGCGAGCGCAGCCGGCTCCGGCGGCTGCTTCGTCGAGATGACGTACGTGTCCGAGCCCGAGTTCGGCGAGAACAGCAGGAACTCCAGCTCGCCCGCCTCGTGTTTCACCGTCCACTCGCCGCCCGGCGTCGACAGCGTCTCGCGGCCGTAGTCGCCGCCCTGGAGCCGCGCGAGCTGGTAGGCGATCTGCCCCGCGTGGTCGCGCACCGCGGCGACGAGCTCGTCGCGGCGCTCCGCGACGGCCGCGGCGTCGCGCACGTCGAGGTCGATCCCGAGGTCTGCCTGCGTCGTCACGGTCTCAGTGAGCGCGCCATCCGGTTAACCGGTTCGGGTCGGCCGGCGGCGCTCGATCCCCGGTTCGCAGCGGGGACGCGCAAGTCACTCGATCGTCTCGCGGATCTCGCGGATCCGGTCCGGCTCGTCGACCCCCGAGCGGACCACGACCGCTGAGACCGCGTCGCCGTCGGGGACCGGCGCGTCCCCGCTCAGGATGGCGTCCGAGCCGGTCTCCTCGGCGAGCCAGCGCCGCCCGTCGGCGATCGCCTCCCGGTTGAGCCACGCGGGCGGGCCGCCGACCACGAGCAGGGTGCGGTCGGCGCGCCCCTCGGGGACCTCGACGGTGTTCTTGCCGCGGGTCGCCTTCCGGATGACCGTCTCGATCGCCGACACGGCCGCGCTCGTGTCGACTTCGGCCGGCTCCGAGGAGCCGAAGAGCCCGAGCCCGAACCGCGATTTCTGTTCCGGGGACTCGACCGTCTGCGTCGCGTGGCCGATCGCCACGATCTCGCCGTCGTCCCCCGCCGCACGGGCGACGTCGCTCGCGTCGAGCACCTGTTGGGGGGTCGCCGTCCCCTCGGGCGTCTCGCCGGCGCCGAACAGCGCCGCGATCCGCTCGGCGGCGACCTCGTTGAGCCGATCGCGGGCCCCGGCGAGCGTCTCGCTCGGGCGGAGCCACGCCGCGTTGTCGAACGGGAAGACCGCCGCGCACTCGTCCGAGAGCGCGTCGAGGGTCCGCGCCGCGTTCCGCTCGGCCAGCGGGCGGTGGGTCGTCGGCGGCGCCGGCTCGTCTCCGGAGGACGGCGCGCCGCCGGCTCCCGCGCCCGACGCCGCGCCGCCCGCCCCTCCGGAGGACGCGCTCCGCGGCCCGTCGTCGTCCGGCTCCTCCGTCTCGTCGCGGGTGGGGAGGAACCCGAAGGCGTAGACCGGGGCGTCGTAGAGCCGCGAGAGCTCCGCGGCGAGCGCCGGTGCCGCGCCCGCGCCGGCCGCGCCGCCGAGGCCGACGACGATCAGGAACGCCTCCGCGAGGGACGGCTGTTGATCGTCCATGGCCCGGCCGAGCTCGCTCGCGTGCGCGTCGCCGAGGCGGCGCCCGGCGTGGAGGTCCCCCTCGAGCCCGTCCCCGCCCGCGGCGTCGCCGAACCGGTACCGGCGCTCCTCGCCGAGCGCGTCGAGCGTCCCGAGCGCGTCCATGTCGGTGTCGAAGGCGTGGACGCCCGCGAGGAACGGGTCGTCGCCGTGGTCGGCGGCGAGGCGGTCGGCGATCCGCCCCCCGGCTCCGCCGAGGCCGATGACGTGTAGTCGCATACGTGGGGCGGTCGTCGACCGGGGATATATGACTTCGGCTCGGCGCGAATTGCGGCCGAGCGGTCGGGCGCCATGTCCGGTCGGGTTCCCCCGTCGTGGTCGGGCGCTCCCGCTGCGATCAAACGCCGCCGCCAGGACCGGACCGCCGGGCGCCCGCGACGGCTCAGAACTCCTCGAGCCGGCGCTGATCCGCGGGGATCTCCGGCCCCGGCTCCGGCTCGACGCCGAGCAGGCGCAACAGCGCGGTGTCCGCGAACGTCAGCGCCACCACGAGGATGATCGGCGCGAGGAACAGCCCGTGGAAACCGAACACGACCGGACCGAAGATGTACGCCAGCATGAGCAGGCCGACGTGGGTGGTCTCGCCGCTGAAGTACGGCCGGAGGACGATGTCGGGGATGGTGTCGACGACTACGACCACGACGGCGAGGAACCCGGCGACGTAGGCGAGCAGCGCGAGGTCGCCGTCGAGCGCGATCGGTATCGACATCGCGGCCGCGATCGGGATGTAGACGATCTTCATCCCGATCACGGGGATCAGGCTGGCGACCCCGGTGAGCGCGCCCGCGAGCGTCGGGTACGGGATCTCGACCGCGGCGGGGGCGACCGCGTTGTACGCCAGGTACGTGACGACCGCGATGATCGAGATGGCGATGACGTTGAGCAGGTTCCCGTACAGCACGGCCTCCAGCTCGTCGTCGGCGGTCTCGAGGTACTCGCGGACGATCGCGTCGTCGTCGAAGCGGAGCAGCCAGTCGTGGAGCTTGGAGCCGTCGATGAGCAGGTAGTACGTGACGATCACGGTGATGAGCAGGTTCAGGGCGAGCCCCGACAGCGTGCTCGCCAGCAGCGACGCCTGCTCGGAGACGAGGTCGATGAGCGGGTCGAACTGGCCGGAGCGGTACGCCGCGAGCAGCTCGTCCATCGTCGGGTTGGACAGCTCCGCGAGGTCGCCGATCACCGAGTTCTCCGTGCCGATGGTGTCGGCCACCGGGTACGTCTCGATGAACCGGCGCGCCTCTAAGATCAGCAACACCAGCGTGTAGCTCACCAGGCCGATGAGCGGGACGCCGATGACCGACAGCGACACCACCGCGCGCACCCGGGAAGGGAGCCGGAAGCGCTCGAGCCGATGGTAGAAGCGCCGCGTCGAGTAGTAGAGGAAGACCGCGACGGTGAGCGGGGCGACGAACCGATAGGCCACGTAGCCGGCGACGAGCGCGACCGCGAGGCCGAAGAGGGCGACGACGAACCGCTTTTCGTCCATGGGCCACGGTGGCCAGCGCTTGACATAAACCATGGTGGTCGTTGCGGCTACCGCGGCCGCGACGGGCCCCGTAATCGCGGTCGCGCGGATCCCAAAGCCCCTAACGGCGGGCTGTGAAGGGGGAGGCATGAGCGATATTCACCCGGACCAGCGCGTCGCCGTGCTGGCGGACTCACAGAACCTGTATCACTCCGCACAGAGCGTCTACTCGCGGAACATCGACTACTCCGGCCTGCTCGACGAGGCCGTCGCGGACCGGTCGCTCGTCCGCGCCATCGCGTACGTGATCCGCGCCGACTCGCCCGAGGAGGAGAGCTTCTTCGAGGCGCTCCGCGACATCGGCTTCGAGACGAAGATCAAGGAGATCAAGACGTTCGCCGACGGCTCGAAGAAGGCCGACTGGGATCTCGGGATGAGCCTCGACGCCGTCTCCTTAGCGAGCCACGTCGACACCGTGGTCCTCTGCACCGGCGACGGCGACTTCGCCCGGCTCTGCTCGCACCTCCGCCACGAGGGCGTCCGCGTCGAGGCGATGGGGTTCGGCAACTCCGCCGCCGACGAGCTGATCGAGGCCGCCGACGACTTCGTCGACCTCGCGGAGAAGGAGGACACCTTCCTGCTGTAGTCGGTCGCGCGTCTGCGGCGTTCCGCTACACGTCGCCGAGCAGCGAGGCGACGGTTCGCTCGACCGCCGCCGCGGCCGCCCGGACCTCGCGAACCCGAACGTACTCCCGCTCGGCGTGGGCGACGGCGCCGGCCTCGTCGGCGAGGTCGCCGGGGCCGAACACGACCGTCGGCGCCGGCGCGAAGTAGGAGGCCTCCGTCGCGGCGCCGAACGGCCGGGCGTCGCCGCCGCGCTCGCTCGGGAGACCGACCGCGTCGCCCGCCTCGCGCGCCGCTCCCGCGACCGCTCGAACGAGTTCGTGGTCGGGATCCGTTGCGAACGCCTCCAGGAACGGCGACTCGCGGTCGGTCAGCGCCACCGCGGCGTCGACGTCGCGGTCGGTCGCGCGAGCGCCGGCGTCGCCACCCTCCGCGCCGGACGCCAGCGACTCCCGCACTGCGGCCGCGAGCGACGACCGGAACCCCTCGGCCGTCTCCGGGGGGACGCTCCGCCGGTCGACGGTGATCGCGCAGTCCGCCGGGACCTGGTTCGTCGCCGCGCCGCCCTCGATGACCGTCGGAGTGAGCTTTGGCGGGCCGAGCTGCGGGTGCGCGTCGACCCCGTCGTCGAACGTCCGGATCGCCGCGAGCGCGTCCTCCGCGGCCGCGACCGCGTTCGCCCCGGCGAACTCCGCGGCGTGCGCCGCCGTCCCGGACAGTTCGACGGTCGCCTGAAACCGACCCTTCGCAGCGGTGCACGCGTCGAGGCCGGTCGGCTCCCCGACGAGGTACAGGTCGCCGTCGAGCCGGTCGTCCGTCCCCGGGAGCCGCCCCGTCAGGGCTGCTGCCCCGAGCGAGAGCGCTTCCTCGTCGGGCGTGAGCGCGAGCGTGAGCCGCCCGCGGTCGGGGTCGGCGGCGAGGAAGGCGTGTAAAAGCGCCGCGAGCGGCCCCTTCGCGTCGCAGGCGCCGCGTCCGCGGATCACCGCTTCGTCGGCCGCCGCGTCCGACTCGGAACCGCCGCGCTCGTCCGCTGCCGCCTCGCCCCGCTCAAACGGGACGTGTGGCGTCACCGTGTCGAGGTGGGTGTTCAACACGAGGTGCGGACCGGCGTCGGGCGCCGGCGAGCGCTTCTCCGCGACGACGCAGCCGTCGGCGACGACCGCGGGGTCGGCCCCCCGGTCGCCCAGCAGGTCGACGACGAACTCGCGCATCTCGTCGGGCGACTCGTGGGAGGGAATCCGGACCGCGTCCTCGAGGAACGAGACCGGGTCGAACTCGGCGCTGCGGTCCGGGTCGGCGTCGCTCCCGGGGCTCATCGCGGGTCGGCGGGGAGCGTCCCCGAGAACTCGTGAGCGACGGGGCCGGTGAGGGTGGCGTGGCCGGCGTCGGGGACCTCGATCTCCAGTTCGCCGCCCGGCGGGCGGCTCACTGCGGCGTCGCCGTCGATCAGGTCGAGTCGGCGGGCGGCCGCGACGACCGCGACCGCGCCGGTGCCGCAGGAGCGCGTCTCGCCCTCGACGCCGCGCTCGAAGGTGCGCTGGTCGAGGACCGCGGGACCGTCGCCGGCGCCGTCGTCGACGACCGCGGCGAGGTTCACGTTCGCGCCCTCGGGGAAGACGTCGGCGTAGCGAACCGGCGGCGCGACCGCGTCGAGGTCGACCGCGTCGATGCCGTCGGGGTCGTCGCGCCCGCCGTCGACGAACGCGACCGCGTGCGGGACGCCGGTGTTGACCGCGGTGACGGTCAGTCCCTCGACCGGTTCGTCGATCAGCGGCTCGTCAGCGAGCGCGCCGTCGCGGGCGACCGGAATGCGGCGGGGGTCGAACGTCGGCTCGCCCATCTCGATGGTGGCCGCGGTCGCGTCCGCGGTCACGGTGGCGCGCCGGGTGCCGGCCTGCGTGTCGATCATGAACTCGTGATCGCCCGTCCGGTCGTGGGCCCACCGCGCGACGACGCGGGCGCCGTTACCGCACATCGTCGCCGTCGAGCCGTCCGGCTGGACCAGCGTCATCACGACGCGCGTCGGGTCGAACCGCTCCTCGACGCTGAGGAAGAGGACGCCGTCGGCGCCGCGCCGCCCGCCGGCGCCGCGCCGGTCCGCAGGCGCGCCGCGCTCGGCGCCGAAGTCGCGACCGTCGACGCCCGTCTCGCGGTCGCAGTGGGCGCGCGCGAACGCCGCGCGGTCGCCGACGTTCTCGGCGGCCGCGTCGACGACGAGGAAGTCGTTGCCCGTGCCGTGGTACTTCTCGACCGGGACGGCGTGGGTGCTCATCGGTCGCCCTCCGGTCGGTCGGTTCGGTCGCGGTCGGCCTCGCGCTCGACCGTCGTCAGGTCGCCGAGCGTCTCTCTGCGCCGGGCGACCGCCGCGCGTCCGTCGTCGAGCGCGACCTCCGCGGGCCGCGGTCGTGAGTTGTATTGGCTCGCCATCTCGTATCCGTACGCGCCCGCGACGCCGACCGCGAGGAGGTCCCCGCGGCTCGGGTCGGCGAGCGCTCGGTTCCTACCCAGCGTATCACCGGTCTCACAGATAGGTCCGGCGACCGTGACAGGGGTTGCCTCCCGCTCGGCGACCGGTGGTTCTCCCGACGCCCCGCCGAGGTTGCGGATCGGGTGGTACGCGTCGTACATCGCCGGGCGGAGGAGGTCCGTCATCCCCGCGTCGACGCCGACGACCGTCTCGTCCGGCGTCGGCTTCACGGTGTTCACGCGCGTGAGGAGGACGCCCGCGTCGGCGACGACGTAGCGCCCCGGCTCTATCGCGAGGTCGACGCCCGCGGGGAGCGGCGCGACCGCCTCGCGGGTGGCCTCCGCGACGGCCGGCAGGTCGAGGGCCGGGGCGTCCTCCTCGTAGGGGACGCCGAACCCGCCGCCGACGTCGACGTATTCGAGGTCGATCGGGTCCGCGTCGCGGGGGTCGTCGCCGTCCCGGTCGCTCGGTTCGGAGAGGTCGCGCGCCAGCTCGCCCATCCGCGCGACCAGCTCGCGGTGGCTGTCCAGCTGGTCGGGGTCGATACCGGACCCGGCGTGGGCGTGGAGTCCGACCACGTCGAAGCGCCCGGCCGCGTCCCGGGTCGCCTTTGCGGCCCGGTCGTAGGGGATCCCGAACTTCGCGGCGCCGCCGGTGGTGACCTTCTCGTGGTGCCCCGCGCCGACGCCGGGGTTCACGCGGACGCAGACCCGGCCGTCGTAGCCGCGCTCCGCGAGGCGGTCGAGCGTGTCGACCGCGCCGACGGTGACCGTGAGCTCCGGCTCCGCCTCGGCGACGCCGGCGACGTAGTCGAGGTCGCGGGCGGGCGGGTTGACCGCGGTGTAGTGGAGCCGCGAGCCGTCGAAGCCGGCCGCGAGCGCGCGGTCGACCTCGCCCGCCGAGGCGCACTCGGCGTCGAGCCCGGCGTCGCGCACCGCTTCGAGGACGGCTCGCCCGGTGTGCGCCTTGACGGCGTACCGCACGTCGGCGTCGGGGAACGCCGCGAGCAGGCGCTCGCAGTTCTCGCGGACGCGGTCGAGGTCCTGGACGTAGAGGGGCGTCTCGTGCTCGCCCGCGAGCCCGCGGAGACGCTCGGCGTCCCAGTCGCTCACGCGGCGGACCGGCGGGTTGCCGTCGCCGACGGCGTCGGCCGTCGCGTCCGCGTCTGCGTCGCTCATTCCCGGAGCGCGTCCTCCCGCCGCGTCGCCTCCAGCGTCTCCTCCTCGACGTGCGTCGCCACGACGGCGGGCTTGTACGCGCCGCCCTCGAACAGTTCGTGGTCGCCGACGGACGACTCCACCATCCGGGTGAACGCGCGGCGGTCGGCCGGGAGGTGGCCGTAGATGACTTCCTCCTCGACGAGATCGTAGACCGGAATCCGCGGCGTCAGGAGGGTGTTCTCGCCGACGATCGAGTTCTCGCCGACGCGGAACCCCGAGGTGACCCGGCAGCCCGCGCCCAGCGAGACGCCGTCCTCGACGATGACGGGCGCGTCCTCCACGGGTTCGAGGACGCCCCCGATCAGCGTGTTGGCGCCGAGCTTGACGTTCTCGCCGAGCTGGGCGCAGGAGCCGACGGTGTCACAGGAGTCGACGAGCGTGCCGTCGCCGACGTACGCGCCCATGTTGACGAACGAGGGGCTCATCATGATGCAGTCGCTCCCGAGGTAGGCGCCGCGGCGGATCGCGGTGCCGTCGGGCGTGTTGCGGGTGCCGCGCTCGCCGAGATCCTCCGTGTCGCGCAGCGGGAGCACGTCGTAGTAGGTGACGCCCCCGTACTCGCGCGCCTCGGTCTCGCGCAGCCCGAAGTTGAGCAGGATGCCCCGCTTGACCCACTCGTTGGCCTCCCACGAGGTCACGTCGTCGCCGGTCTTCTCGGCGGCGCGGACCTCGCCGGCCTCCAGGGCGGCGAGGAACTCGTCGATCACGGCCGCGTCCGCGTCCGTCGCGTCCGCGGCGGTCAGTCCGTCCTGATAGCGGTTCCAGAGGTCGGCTACGTCGGCTTCGAGGCTCATTGGGTAGTGTATGGATGAGTGTCGGTATTTATATGTCGATGTGCGTATGTCCCGCGGTCATTCGGTGCCGCCCGCGTCCAGCACGTCGCCGAACCCGTACCAGCCCGGGTCGCGGCCGGCGAGCCACGCGGCGGCGTCGAGCGCGCCCTCGGCGAACACCCCGCGGTCGCCGGCGCGGTGCGTGAGCTCCAGCGTCTCGCGGTTCCCCGCTAAGAGGACCTCGTGCTCGCCGGTCACGTCGCCCGCGCGGCGGGCGTGGACGCCGACCTCGCCCGGGCTCCGCGGGGCGTCGCCCTCGCGGCCGTGGACGCGCTCGTCGAGGTCCTCGCGGACGGCCTCCACGTCGTCGAGGATCGACTTCGCGGTGCCGGAGGGGGCGTCGCGCTTCGCGTTGTGGTGCGTCTCGGTCAGCTCGACGTCGTAGCCGGGGAGCGCGGCGGCGGCCTCCCGGACCGCCCGGCGGAGCGCGGCCACGCCGCGCGCGAAGTTCGACGCCTTGAGCACGGGCACCGCCTCGCTCGCGGCCCGAACACTGTCGATCTGCGACTCCGCGAAGCCGGTCGTTCCGGTGACGAGCGGGACGCCGGCGTCCGCGCAGGCCTCGGCGTACGCGACCGCCGACTCGGGGCCGGTGAAGTCGACGAGGACGTCGGGGTCCTCGCTCGCGAGGAGTTCGCCGAGGTCGCCGGCGTCGGCGACCGGGACGCCCGCCACGGGGTCGGTCGCGGTGCGGTTGACCGCGACCGCGACGACGACGCCCTCGCGGTCGGCGGCCGCCTCGATCATCTCGCGGCCCATCCGCCCGCCGGCGCCGGTGACGGCGATCCGGAGATCGGTGTCGGCCGAGCCGCCCGCGTCGCTCATTCGGCGCCCTCCGTCGCTGCGAGGTCGAGGGCCGTCGGATCGAGCGTTCCGGCCGCCCGCTCGTCGTACGCGGCCAGCAGCTCGCGGAGCGACTCGCGGCGGTCCTCGGAGAGCCGCGAGAGCGGCGAGCGGACGCGGGGGCCGCCCCGCCCGCGGAGGTGCATCGCCTCCTTCACCGGAATGGGGTTCGTCTCGGCGAACAGCTCGCGGACGAGCGGCGACAGCTCGTGGTGGAGCGTCCGCGCGCGGTCGTAGTCGCCCGAGAGCGCGGCGCCGACCATCGCGCAGGTCCGCTCCGGCTCGACGTTGGCGACCACGCTGATCGTCCCCGTCCCGCCGACGGAGAGGACCGGCAGCGTGAGGCCGTCGTCGCCGGACAGCACGGCGAACGCCTCGTCGCGGGTGCGCTCTATCACCTCGCTGATGAGGTTGAGGTCGCCGGAGGCGGCCTTATACCCTCGAATGTTCGGGTGTTCGGCGAGCTCGACGGTCACGTCGACCGGGATCGACTGCCCCGTGCGGCTCGGCACGTTGTAGACGATCTGCGGCAGGTCGACCTCGTCGGCGATGGTCCGGTAGTGGTCGAGGAACCCCTGCGGCTCGGGCTTGTTGTAGTACGGCGAGATGAGCAGCAGGCCGTCGGCGCCGGCGTCGGCCGCGCGCCGCGACAGCGAGAGCGCCTCCGCGGTGTTGTTCGATCCGGTGCCGGCGATCACGGGGATGTCGTCGAGCGCGTCGCGGACCGTCTCGATCACCGCGACGTGCTCGTCGTGACTCATCGTCGCCGACTCGCCGGTCGAGCCGACGGGAACGACCCCGTCGACGCCGGCCCGCTCCAGGTAGCGGGCGTTCGCGGCGAGCTGCTCGTGGTCGACCGCGTCGTCGTCGGTGAAGGGGGTCGTCATCGCCGGATAGACGCCCTCGAAGGGCGCGTCCGTCGTCTCGCTGTCCGTCTCGTCCTGCGTCGCGTAGGGTGTCGTGGTGGTCGTGTCTGTCATGGGTGCTGCGGTGGGTCCGGGTCGGTGAATGGGCCGATGCGCGCGGGTCGGGGGTCGTCCGGGACGGGGTCGTCACTCCCGCCGGCGGACGGCTCACGCGCGTTTTTTGGAGAAGAGCCGCGTCGCTGCCGTCGACTGCGGACCGCGTGCGGACGCGGGTCGGGTCACACCGACATATGGATCGGTCGCGCGCTTATGCGTTGTGTCTCGGGTGGAAACTGCCGCGTGGTCGGTCGCGGCCCCACTCGGAGACGGTCACGGGCCTGTTTCGCGGCGGCTCGCGGTCACGCCCCGAGCCTGTCCGCCAGTTCGTGGAGCGTCTCGACCGTGAGGTCCGGATCGCCGCCGAACGGCTCCCACGGCGTCCCCTTCCGGTCGACCCACGCGGCCTGCATCCCGGCGTGGCTCGCGCCCAGCACGTCGAACCAGCCGGCGGTGGCGTGGACCACCTCGTCGATGGGCGTCCCGGTCCGGGCCGCGCCGTGGCGGTAGAGCTCGGCGGCCGGCTTGAACGTCTCCACCTCGTCGGCGCTGATCGCGTCCTCGATCAGGTCGCCGATGTCGGCGTGGTCGACCATCGACGCGAGCATCTCGGGGTCGCCGTTCGAGAGGACGTAGCAGTCGTACCCCGCGTCGCGGAGCCGCCCGATCGCGTCGCGCACGTCGCCGAACACCTCAAGCTCGTGGTACACCGCGAGGATCTCGTCGCGCTCGGCGTCGGGGAGGTCGACGCCGTGCGCCGCCAGCGCGTACGTCAGCGCGTCGCGGTTCACCTCGTAGAACGGCTGGTAGGCGTCGACCGCGTTCGCGACGAACGTGTACGCCAGCGACCGCGACCGCCACAGTCGCGACACCGGCTCGGGGTCCGGAACCCGGTCCGCGAGCGCCGCCTCGGCGGCCTCGACGTCCACGAGCGTGCTGTACGAGTCGAACGTCACCGTCGAGACGCGGTCGGGATCGAACGCCATGTGCGGGGCCACAGCGGGCGGCCGGATAAGCGGTCGGGGCGCCGGCAGGGTCCCCACGGTCCGACCGGCGAGATAGTGGCAGTCTGGACAACGGAGCCGCACGGCTCGCACATTTATCCGGGGCGGGCGACTCTGGGAGACGCATGAGCGACCCTGCCGACGACGCCCCCGACCCGACGGAAGACGCTCCGGATCCGACCGCGGAGAACGCGCCGGCCGCGCGCGACGAGGTCGACGCCGACACCGACGCCGGCCGCCACGAGTACGATCCGGACGCCGACCACGCGTTCCCCGACGAGCGGCTCAACGAGGTCCTCGCCCGGCTCGAATCGGACGAGGAGGTCGTCACCTACCTGGAGGCGCAGAACGTCAACCCGGTCGCCCGGAAGGGGTACAACGACCACGGGTCCAAACACGTCGAGATCGTCCGCGACCGCGCGCTCCGGCTGTACGACCTGCTCAAGTCCGGCGGCGTCGAGTTCAACGGCGCCCGCCAGCAGGGACTCGACGAGGCCGACGAACCGGTGATCGTCGCGCTGGCGGCGACGCTCCACGACATCGGCCACGTCGTCCACCGCCACGACCACCCGTACTACTCGATCCCGCTGGCCGCGGACCTGCTGGACGACCTGCTTCCCTCCTTCTACGACGTGGCCGATCAGGTGCGCGTGAAGGCCGAGGTGCTCCACGCGATCCTCTGTCACCACACCGAGGAACAGCCGCTCACGCTGGAGGCCGGCGTCGTCCGGATCGCCGACGGCCTCGACATGGAACGCGGGCGCTCGCGGGTCCCCTACGAGGAGGGCGGCCGCGGGATAAACACCGTCTCCTCGCAGGCGATAGAGCGCGTCTCGCTCCGCGAGGGCGACGAGACGCCCGTTCAGGTCGTGATACGGATGAACAACGCCGCCGGCGTCTACCAGGTCGACTCGCTGCTGAAGGCGAAGATCGACGGGTCCCTGCTCGAAGATCGGATCCGAACGGTCGCGATCAACACCCACAGCGACGGGAAGGACGGGAACGGCTCGATCGTCGACCGGATCGAACTCTGAGCGGTCGCTCCCGGGCCCGAACGGACCGGCTCAGGGCCCCCGGAGCGTGTCGCCCGCCCCGTTCCGGTGGACCGCCTCGTCCGCGACGGTCGTCGCGGCGACGGTCGTCGTCCGCGCGAGGTGGTCGGGCGTGAGTCCGCCGCACAGCTGGCTCTCCTCCGCGGTCCCGCCGCCCAGCACGGGCGCCGCCTCGAACCCGTTCGAGCGTGTGCCCGTCGCCGCGATCCCGGGCTGATTGACGACGAGGCGGCCGGGGGCCAGCCGCTCGGCCACCTCGCGGGCGCGGCGCTGTTGGGTGGTGTGGACCGCGGCGGCGTGGGAGGAACCGATCTCGGCGGCGAGCGCGGTCGCGGCGTCGAACCCGCTCCGCCCGTGGACCGCGACCGCGGGGATCCCCGGGAGCGTCGCGAGCGGGTCGTCGGCGCCGTCGGACTCGGCGACGAGGAACGCCGCCTCTCGGGCCGCGCTCGGGAGGTCGAGGGCGGCCGCCAGCCACCGCGGCGAGTTCCCGCGCGGGTCCGCCTCGGCGCTTTCGTCCGCTCCGGCTTCGTCGAGGAGCGTCCGGAGTCGGTCGCGCTCGGCGTCCTCGAGGACGTACCCGCCCTCGGCTTCGAGCGCGGAACACAGTTGGTCGACCGCCGGCGTCACCGTGACGGCCGCGGCGTCGCCCGCGGGGTGGGCGCCGAAGTCGTAGGTCGCCCCGACCGCGACCCGCGTCGCCACCGCCTCGGACGGGAGCGACCCGTCGGCGACGGCGACCACGCCGTCCGCGCTGGTGGCGACGTTCGGCGTCCCGCAGCGCTGCCCAGCGGTAACCGTCGCCTCGGAGCCGGCCGCCACGGCGAAGTCGGCCCGCTCGAACAGCGCGTCGGTCTCGGGCTTCGCGGCCGGCGCGGGCAGCATCGACACCGCGCCGGTCGGTGCGCCCGCGTCGGCGAGCGCGCGGCGGACGGTCTCGACGACCACGTCGCACGTCTCCACGGTCGACGGAGAGGGCGCGAACACGACCGCGTTCCGAGCGGCGAGCCCGTACAGCGAGAGGACCGCGGGGATCACGACCGGGTGCGTCGCGGGGACCGCCGCGCCGACGACGCCCGTCGGCCCGGCGACGGTCACCGTGCCCGCCGCGCCGTCGCGGTCGACCACGCCGGCGGTCGGCGCGTTCCGCAGCGTCCGCCGGGCAGCGTCGAGCATGGTCGCGATCTTCTCGGCCTTCGTTCCCGGGTGGCCCCGCCCGGTCTCGTTGGCCGCCGACCGCGCGAAGCGGCTGACCGTCTCCCTGTCCGCCAGCCGCTCGCCGACCGACCGCACGAGGGCGTCGACGTCGTCGGGGTCCCACGCAGCCAGTTCGTCCGCCGCCGTCCGCGCCGCCGTGACGGTCCGCGCCGCGCGGCCCGGCAGGTCCGCGGCGCTCGTCGCGGACGGGCCGGCCGCCGGTTCGCGGGAGTCCCCCTCCGCCGCGGGGTCGGTACCTTCGCTGTCGGCGGTCGCGTCCCTCTCTGCCGCCGGCGTCGGACCGTCGTCGTCGGTCGCCGCCGGGCCGCTTCGCCCGTCCGGTTTCGTCTCGTTGCGTCCGTCCGGTTTCGTCTCGTCGAGCCCGGCCGCCGTGCCGGTGTCGTCGCCCTCGCCCGTGCGGTCCCTGTCCATGGAGTCGACTGCGGCGGCATCCGGCTTATTCTCACTCCGTGGAACACTGTGTCACCGCGCGCGAAAGCCGTCACCGAGGAAACAGTTATGTCGGTCGGCGCGGTGCGGGCGGACGTATGACGGAGCCGTCGGAACTCGTGGGCGTCGTCGAGCGTCGCCTCGACTTCCTCGAACGGCTCACCGCGGGACCGCTTCGCAAACACGAGCTCGTCGACGCGCTCGGTCACTCCCGGTCCACGGTGAACCGCGCGATTGACGAGTTGGAGGCTGCGGGGCTCGTCGCCGGCGAGACCGACGGCTACCGGACGACGCTCTCGGGGCGGCTCCTCGCGGGCGAGTACCGCGAGTTCCTGACGGTCGCCGACGACCTCGCGGCCGCCGGCGACGTGCTCGACCCGCTCGGCGCGGACGTCGACGTCGACCCGGCGATCCTCCGCGAGGCGGAGACGTACCGGGCCGCGGCCCCCGACCCCTACCGACCGCTGGAGGTCCTCGACGAGGCGCTCGCCGACGCGGACGCGGTCGCCGCCGCGCTGCCCGGGTTCCCCTACCCCCGGGTCGCCGAGCGGCTCCGGCGCGCGGCCGCCGGTGGAGGGACCGTCGACCTGGCGCTGGCGGACCGTGCGTACCGACACGCGACCGAGCGCTTCGCGGACGACCTCGGCGCCGTCGCGCGCCGGGACGACTGCCGAGTCGCCGCGGTCGACGCCGTCGACGCGGGGGTCGTCGCGGCCGACGGGACCGCGCTGCTGCTCACCTTCGACGACGACGGGACGCTCCGCGGCGCGGCGGCGTCGACCGAGCCGGAGGCGGTCGCGTGGGCGGAGACGGAGGTGTGCGACCTGGTCGAGCGCGGCCGTGACGCGGACGAGGCGCTCGCGGCGATGGATCGCTCCGAGGCGAAGCGCACGGAGGGCGATCGAGCCGAGGCCGAAGGCTCCGGCGGCCCGGCCGGCAGCGGCGACGCGGACGCGTCCGACCGAGCGGGCCGTGACGGCGAGGCGGACGGGAGGGGGTCGAGCGCCGCGGGCGGGCTCTTCGGGCGGATCGGTTCGGGCGGCGGCGGCCGGAGCGCGCTCTCGGCGCAGGGGTTCCACGCGGTCGACGAGGAGCGACTCTCGGGCGACCCGGACCCGTACGGACCGCTCCGCGCCACGGCGTCGTTCCCGGAGGTCGACGCGGGGTACGTCCTCGAAAGGACGACGGTGCGCGACGGCGACCGACGCTCGATCGCCGGGCTGCTCGTCGACGGGCTCGCCGAGGGGACGGACCACGCGCTGGTCGGCCCGCCGGGAAGCGGGAAGAGCACCGTCTGCCGGAGCGTCGCGGTCGAGTGGTACCGGTCCGGCCGCGGCCCGGTGACGTACCGACCGGGCGACGGCGGCGACCCGTTTTCTGCGACGGAGCGGCTCCGCGAGCGCGTCACCGAGGGCGACGGTCACCACCTCGTCGTCGTGGAGGACGCCGTCGATCCGGGGGCCGCGGAGGCGTTCGGCGTCGCCCGCGAACTGGCCGACCGCGACGACGTGTCTTTCCTGTTCGACGCCCGCGAGGAGCCGTACGACGACCCCGACGGGCTCCCGCTGTCGCCGGCCGACCTCCGTTACCGCAGGGAGGTGGCGACCGCGCGGATGCCGCGGCTCGACGCGCGCGAGGTGGCGCGGTTCGTCGACCACGTCGCCGAGTGTACGGGGTCCGTGCCGGCGGCCGATCCGGCGGCGCTGCTCGACGACGTGCGGCGCGCCGACGACGAGCGCGTCGGCGAACTGCTCGCGCTCGTCCACCGCCTCGTCCGCGCGACCGGCGACGGCGCGAGCGTCGTCGGCGAGGCGGGCGAGCGCGCCGGCGGCGCGCCGGGGGCGGAGGCCGACGCGAGCGACGCGTCGGCCGGCCGCGACGACGCGGGCCCCGAGTCCGGACTGGAGACGGCGGTCGCGGAGGCGGTCCGGGAGGTCCGGAACCGCCCGCCGCCGACCGCGGACGTCGCGGTGCTGGTGAACCTCCTCAACGTCGCCGGCGTGGGCGACGTCCGCACGCTGGCGTACGCGCTCGTCGACGGCCCGGAGGGGAGCGCGGGATCGGGGACCGGGACAGGGGGCACCGACGGCGAGGGGGCGGACCGCGACCCGTCGCCGACCGTCGACGGCGTTCGCCGCGCGCTCGACCGCCTCGTCGGGACGGCGCTCGTTCGCTCGCGCGACGGGGAGTACCGCGCGGTCCACGACGAGTGGTCGGTGCTGTTCTTGGAGCGGCTCGTCGAGCGGGAGCCGGCGCCGGTCGTCGCCAGACGCGTGGGGCGGGCCGTCTCGCGGGTGCTCGCGCTCGCGGACGACCCCGCGCGCCGCTCGCGGATCCGCCGCGCGGTCGGCGGGGACGCGCCGACGGTGAACCGGATCGAGCGCGACCCGGGCGCGTGGGCGGCCGAGACGGTCCGTGCGGTGTACGGCGTCGGGCGTCGTTACCCCCGCCTCGCGCCGCTGTACGGGCGCGTGCGCTACGCATGGATCGACCTCCCGGACGCGTGCCCGGACGACCTGCGCGACCGGCCGCCGGAGTGGGTGGCGCGGATGTACGTCGAGGCCGGCGACCTCGACGGCGCGACGGCGGCGCTGGACGCGTGGCGGCCGGTCGACGAGGCGGGCGCCGCCGAGCGGCAGCGCGGCTACGGCGACGTGGCGCGGCGGCGCGGCGAGTACGACGCGGCGCGCGATCGGTACGAGCGGGCCGAGGAGCTGTTCGCGGCCGCGGGCGACCGCGGCGGGCTCGCGGCGGCGATCCGGGGGCGGGCGCAGGCGGCGCACTTCGACGGCGACTACGAGCAGGCCTACGAGGCGGGCTCGCGAGCGTACGCCATCGCCGCCGAGGTCGGCGACCCCATCGCGCGGGCGAAGGCGCTGATGGACGTCGGGAACGCGCTCGACGGGCTCGACGGGACGGACGCCGTCCTCGAGCACTACCGGGTCGCCGGTGACCTGTTCCGCGCCTACGACGACACTCACGGCGAGGCGAACGTCCGGGCGAACCTCGCGGTCGCGCTGCGGCGGCGCGGCGACCTCGACGCGGCCGAGCGGACGGCGCGGCGCGCGCTCGACGGCTACCGGACGGTCGGCGACGAGCACCGCGAGGCCATCTCGCTTCTGAACCTCTCGGCGGTCGCGGAGCAGCGCGGCGCCGTCGGCGAGGCGGTCGCCCACGCGTCCGAGGCGCGGGCCATCGCCGAGCGGATCGGCTCGGACATGTACGAGGCGTTCGCGCTGAGCCACCTCGGCAGCGCGGCGCACCTCGCCGGCGACCTCGACCGGGCGGAGCGGTTCCTGACGGCCGCGCTCGACGGCCTCGACCGCCTCGGCGCCGACACGCGGTGCGCGATGGTGACCGCGATCCTCGGCGAGGTGGCGGTCGACCGCGGCGACCCGGCCGAGGCGGAGCGGCGGATCGAGCGGACCGCGTCGCTGCTCGACGATCACGCCGGGCGGAAGCGCCTCGCCGAGCTGGACCGGATCCGGGGGCGGTTGGCGCTCGCCCGCGGCGACGCCGAGGCCGCGGCGGCGGCGCTGACGGACGCGGTCGACGCTGCGAGGGCGGGCGGGTTCACGCAGGTCGAGGCGCACGCGCTCGCGTCGCTGGGCGCCGCTGCGGCCGAGCGCGGCGACGCCCCCGCGGCGGCCGAGCGGTTGACCGCGGCCCTCGATCTGGGCCACCGAATCGACTGCGCGCGGGCGATCGTTTCGGCGGCCGACCGGCTCGCCGACCTGCTCTCCGGGACCGCCACCGGGTCGAACCCGGTCGACTGCGAGGCGCTGACCGAGGCGCTACGGGAGGCGCCGCCGGAAGCCGTTCCGGCGGATGCGGTCGCGGATCCGGCGGCGTACCGCGAGATCGCCGAGCGCTGGCGCGTCGACGCCGACGGGGTCGCCGCGGCGTATCCCGCCCTCGGCTGAGGGGCGCGGCCCGCGGCGCGAGGAGTTAGCGCGTCGAGGCCGAACGAGCCGCGCGCGAGCCGCACCGCGACCGGTCGGTGTCGCAATCGCTTTGGGGGCGCGCGGAGAACCGCGGCCATGACCGACGCCGACACGCTCGCGGACCTGCGGACCGCCGCCGACTACCAGTTCGGGGCCGGCGCGGGCGAGGCCCTGTTCCCGCCGGACGACGCCCTCACGGTGCGCCGGTCCAGCGGCGGCCGCCCGCGCCAGGTGATCGACGGCGACGTCGACGACACGCCCGGCAGCAGCGAGGGGGACCGCCTCGTCTCGTACGGCACCGACGGCCGGTTCACGCTCGGGCTCGCGGGCGGGAAGCGGATCGCCGAGGCGTTGCCCGAACCGCGACACCGGATGGTCGTCGGCGAGGAGAGCGAGCCGTTCGTGCGGGAGGGGCGCAACGCGTTCGCGAAGTTCGTCACCGCGGCCGACGACGGGATCCGCCCCGGTGACGAGGTCCTCGTCGTCGACGAGAGCGGCGCGATATTCGGGGTCGGGCGGGCCGAACTCTCCGGCGTCGAGGCCGAGGCGCTCGGCTCCGGCGTCGCCGTGAAGACGCGCGACGGGAACCCGGCGGACGACGAATAGCGAACTTTTCTCTGCGGTGATTTCCCTGCGGTGGCGCGTGCCTGCGAGCGGCCGACAGGCCGCGAGCAGCACCGCGCGAGGGACGCGGCGAACGCGAGCGGCGCAGCCGCGAGGCTGGGGAGGTGTGAGGTGCGGTGCTGTGCGGGGCGGGACTCGAAGGGGCAGCCGTGAGGCGGCCAGAGGTGACGGCCAAGCACCGCAGGAGCGAGCGACGCGAGCGACGAGGAGCGCAGCGAGCGTCTGGCCGCCTCACGGCTGGGGCTTCGGCGGTGTTCATCGGCGATCCACAGTCAGCCATTTATAAAGAAAGGTGTCGAACGTCCGGACCGATTTATAAGATCCCTGCGAGCCCCAGCGCCTCGATCAGCGGGACGCCGGCGACGACCGAGCCGATCAGGTAGCCGCCGATAGCGCCGCCGTTTAAGAGGGGAAGGCCCGCGTGCGCTCGCCCCCGTATCACCCACCGCATGAGGACGAGCAGCCCCGCGAGGGTGCCGACCATCGCGAGCAGCGCGGGGAGGTTGACGCCGAGGAGCGGGACCGCGAGATCCGCCGCCGGCGAGAACGTCGCCGCGCTCGCGATGAGCACCGTCGGGATGACGGCGTCGCCGAGGCCGATGAAGAAGGCGTCGCGGTCGCCGGCTTCGGCGGCTTCGGCAGCGTCGCTTCCGTCGCCGGTGTCGGAGTCGTGACCGCTGTCGGGCTCCTCGTCGGTCTCCGCCTCCTCGCCTACCCCCGACGCCTCCTCGTCCACCCCTGACGCCGTCTCCTCGCCCACCCCTGACGCCTCCTCGCTGGCCGACTCGCCGTCGAGCAGCGAGTACGACAGCGACAGCGGGATCACCAGGACGACGGGGATGTTCAGGTCCATCACGCCCTCCGCGAGCGACAGCATGTGTTCGGTGCCGTACACTGAGACGGCGTCGTAGACGGCGAGGACCGCGAGCAGGATCAGCGCGGGCAGGAGGCCGAAGGAGATGCCGAACAGCCCGGCGGCCCCCGCGCCCATCAACACCCCGGCGGTGTCGATCACGTACCACTCGGGGTGGACGAGCAGGCCGACCGCGACCGCGACCGCGGGGACGGCGGCCGCGAGCGGCGAGACGAGCGCGGAGAACACGTACCACGAGAGCCACGCCGAGACGCCGACGATTAGCAGCCGGATCGCCCCGTCGAAGTCGTACCGGAACGCCGCCAGCATCAGCCCGGTCATCGCGACGATGGCGACGACGTACAGCACGCTGTTGGCGGGGTTCTCGGGGTTCTCGACGGCCTGATAGCCGCTCTCGGCGAACTCGGGGACCAGCGCCAGCGCGCCCACCTGGACGACGAGGAACAGCCCGACGACGAAGGCGACGCCGCGGTACTCGCGGGGGAACATTCGACCGGCGGTTCGTCGGCGGAGGGTTTCGTCCTTGCGCTTCGGTCTCGCGCTCCGACGGCCGTCGCTGTTCGGTGAGGCGGAACGCGTACAGAAACGGGTTCGGGCTCGGTGTGGGAGCGGGTGGACCCGAACCCAAGCCGACGGACGACGGACGGTGGAAGCGAGTGGCCGACCGGCCCGCCCGGAACGGGATGGGGCCGGTCGGATTCGTCCGCGGCGTTTGCTTCCTTCCCCGAGCGACGTAAGAACTTACCGGCCGAGTTATCAGATCAGATACTCAGATCCGGGCAAGGCGAGCCCCGCCGCGGAGTCCCTGAATCGTACCCGGGTTCGCCGCTGCGACGTGGGGACAGCGACGGCCGAGCGCGTCGGAAGCGGTTGTGACTCGGCGTCGGTGGAAGCGGGAAATGGGTGGAAGTGGGAAGGGGAGGTGGGCGAAAGGCGAAGCGACGGGAGGCGGACGGGCGGCGGCCGGACAGCGGACCCCCGGGCTGTCGTCGGCGACGCCGCCCAGTGGTCGGGACGGGCGCGCGGATCGATTAACGCCGAATCCCAACGAGAAAAGCGTCGGTCTTCGGCAAGAGACGGTACGTTCCTCACGCGTATAAATGTGTGAGATCCGAACCTGCGGGATCCGGACGTCGTGCGACCCGGCCGCGTTTGACACGGCTGCCCGAGACCCGGCCGCCCGAGACCCCGGCGTCGCTCGGCGGCGCTCGCCGACGCGCTCACCGACGGTCGCGGAGCGCCGGAAACTCCTCCCGGACCGCCGCGACCCGCTCGGGATCGACGGCCGCGGTGACGACGCCCGGCTCGTCGCCGACCGACGCGAGCGCGGTGCCCCAGGGGTCGTACACCGCGCTCCGGCCGCAGAGCGCGTCGTCGCCGAACCGGCCGCTCCCGTTGATCGCGGCGACGTACGCGAGGTTCTCGATGGCCCGGGCGCGGCCGAGCGTCCGCCAGTGTTCGATCCGCGGGTACGGCCACGCGCTCGGCACCAGCACGCACTCGACGCCCGCGTCGACCATTGCGCGGAACTGCTCCGGGAACCGGAGGTCGTAGCACGTCGTCACGCCGACCGTGACGCCGCCGAGTTCGACCACCGGCGTCCGCTCGCCGGGCACCATCCGGTCCGTCTCCTCGGAGCCGTACCCGAACAGGTGCCGCTTCCGGTAGACGAGCCGGCGCTCGCCGTCGGCGTCGAACAGCACCGCGGCGTTGGCGAGGCCGGACTCGGCCGGCACGTCGAGCCCGTCCGCCGCCGACGCCGACAGGTCCTCGACGACCGTCCCGGCGAGTACCGCCACGTCCTCCTCGTCGGCCGCGACCGCGAACCGGGCCAGCCGGTCGCCGGCGAGGCTCTCCGCGGCGCGGCCGTACGAGTCGAACGCGAAGTAGCCGACGTCGAACAGCTCGGGGAGGACGACCAGGTCCGCGCCGTCGGCGGCGGCCGCCCGAATTCGGTCGAGCGCCCGCTCGACGTTGGCCTCGACGTCGCCGCCTTCGACCGCCAGCTGGACGCCCGCGAGCTTCATGCCGGCGAGGCCAGCGCGTCGCGGAGCGCGTCCTCGAGGTTGTCCAGCTCGGCGTCGAAGTTACGCTTGAAGAAGGACTCGACGCCGGGGAGGCTCCCGTCGACGACGAACTCGTTGGCGAGGCGGCAGCCGCCGTCGTCGGTCTCCGTGATCTCGTGTTCGCCGGTGACGCGGAACGCCCGCGACTTCCCGACGAACTTCACTCGGTTCGGGGGGTCGCGCTCGACCTCCTCCGTCTCCACGTCGATGGTAGAGCGGATCATCGGTATCGGCAGCGCGACGTGCCAGGTCGCGCTGCCGTCGTCGTGAACCTCGAAGGAGTCGACCACGCTGATGGCGCCCGCGCGCTGCTCCGCGTCCGAGATGAACGCCCACACGTCGGCCGGCGGCGCGTCGAACTCGAACGTCCGGGAGACTCGAACGGTCATACGATCCCGTTTGGGGCGACGGGGGTTAAAAATGCGCGTCGACGGAGTCGGGTTCGGGGAACGCGTCGACGGAGTCGGGGAGCGCGGCGAGCGCGTCGGGACGCGCCCGCGACCCTACCGTCTCAGCCGTCCGGCGTCACGCGCCAGGTGGTCGACTTGGCGCGGCCCCACTTCTCGATGTCGACGTCGTCCGACTTCTCGGCGAGTCGGGGGAGCCGCGAGCCCACCTGCTTCGCGGTGAGTCCGATCGCGTCGGCGATCGTCTTCGAGCGAACGTACCGCTCGCCACGGGTGACGCTGTCCGTGAGGTACGCGAGGATCCGCTGTTCCTCCTCGGTGTACTCGCTCATTATTAGCTGTACGCGTCTGACGTTCTTAACGGTTTCTCGTCGTTCGGACCGGTCGCCCGGTCCGCGCCGCGGATCGGTCGCTCAGTCGAACAGCTGAACCGCGCCGACGGCGAGCGTCGCGAAGACGAACGCGCCCGCGAATCCCCACGCCTTCCCGAGCTGCCCCGGGTACGCTAGCATCACCACGGCGCCGACGACCGCGATGGCACCGAGCGCGAGCGCGACGCCGACCTCCTTGTCCGATTCGATGGAACCCTCGCTCATACGAACCGCTTCGCGGGGGACCACTTAGTTCATGCGAACCGCGCGACACGGGCCGGGGAGGAACGCCCGCGACGACCGGGGCGCGGGCGACGCGTCGCGGTCAGATTATCTCGACGTGGTCCGACGCCTCGTTGAGCGCGAGGTTCGCCGCGATCTCCGCGTTCCGCATGGCGTACTCCGCGGTGTGCTGGAGGCTGACGAGCACTTCGCGGGTCATCAGCAGTGTCTCGTTGTCCAGGTCGTCCGGCAGCTCGGCGAGGATCTCCTGTTCGCGGTCCTCCAAGCGGGAGAACAGGTCGCGGCACTCGACGGTGAGGTCGTAGTCGCGCTCGACGACGGCGCGTACCGCGAGCGCGGTCAGCTCGTCCACCTGGTCGGTGAACTCGCGGATCTGCCGCATCGTCGCGCTGTCGACGTCGAGGGTGTGGCCCTCGGCCTCCATCACGATCTCGGCGATGTCCTCCGCGTTGTCGGCGGTGAGTTCGAGGTTCTTCGCGACGGAGCGGTAGCCGATCAGGGGGAACCCCTCTTCGAGGCCGACGGCGCGCGCGAGGTTCGGGTTCTGGTAGGCGGTGAAGATGAGCCGGAGCAGGAGGACGAAGATCTTGTTCGCCTGCCGCTCGCGGTTGAGCGCGCGCTGCGCGAGGTCCGGGTTGCCGTGCGCGAGCGCCTTCACGCCCTCGCCGCGCATCGTCGAGCCCGTGTTCTCCAGCCGTTCGAGCAGGTTGTCGAGGGTGAAGTCCTCGGGGTCGACCGAACAGCGGATCGAGATGTCCTCCGGGGTCTCCTCGATGACGCCGAGCCCCATCAGCTGGGTCTCGGCCTTGTACACCGCGTTGATGTGCTCGCTGTCGAGCGTCCCCTCGCTGCGGACGTGGATCACGCGCCGCCCCAGCACGTACTGCGCGACGATAGCGCGTTCGAGCGAGCGCGCGTCGAGCCCGTCGGCGTTGATCACCGCCTCCGACTCCTCGGTGCTCACCGACTCGGGGAGCACCGTGAGCGTCCCCTTGCCGCCCATCCGCAGTGACACCTCGTCGCCTTTGTTCACGCCGTGTTCCTGTGCCCACTCGGCCGGGAGGGTCATCGCCAGCGTCGACGGCCCCAACCGCTGGACCTTCCGCGTTTCCATACGCGACCGTATCGCGGGATACACCTTAACGTTATTCCCATGTTCATTATATGCTTCATCGAATATACAAGGGATAGCTGTCGGAGGGGGGCCACACACAGACACCGAGTTGTCCTCCACGCCGACCCGCGTATCGAGGTATCCGTCCGTGCCGGGCGATCGGTGCCGTCCGTGCCGGGCGATCGGTGCCGTCCGTGCCGGGCGGTCCGTGCCGACCGATCCGCGCGCTTATGTCGGTCAGGCGGAGAGAACGGGTATGACCGAGCGGGTACTCGTCGTCGACGACTCCTCCTTCCAGCGGACGGTCGTCCGGGACGCGCTGGCGGACCGATTCGAGGTCGTCGACGAGGCGGAAAACGGCGCAGAGGCGGTGGAACTCTTCGAGGCGTACGAGCCGGACGCGGTGTCGATGGACGTCGTGATGCCGGAGATGACCGGGATCGAGGCGACCGCCGAGATCAAGGACCGCTGGCCCGACGCGGTGATCGTGATGTGTACGAGCGTCGACCAGCAGGAGAAGATGATGGAGGCGGTGAAGGCGGGCGCCGACGGCTACGTGACCAAGCCCGTGGACGCCGACGAGCTGGTCGGCGAGTTCGAGAGCCACCTCGGGTAGCGGCGTCGCGAGGCCGGCACGGATTCAGGTTGGGTCGAACGACCGCAGGATCGACGCGAGCGCGCTCGCCAGCTCCTCGAAGCGGTCCATCTCCATCGAGTCGGTAGTCACCCAGACGCCGTGGTTGTTAGCGATCACCCGCGTGAGGTACCCGTTCTCGAACACGCGGACCGTGAACCGGTAGTCGCCGAGCTGGGTGTCCGCGTACATCGACTGCGCGTGGAATCCCTGCCGCTCGTTCTCGGCGAACCCGACCAGGTCGGCGGTCCGGCTCAGGTCGCTGCGGAGGTACAGCTGCTCGACGTCCTCCTTCGTGAAGTACGTGAGGCTCCGCAGCTCGTCGCCCGTCGCCGTGCGGGCCGCGCTCAGTAGTTCGTCGGCGTGTTCGTCCGGTGGGTGGGACATACGACCACGATCAATGCTCACATACATGAGCGTGTGGGTGGCCGCAGCGTCGGCCGGCGACCGGGAGGGACAGAGTTTACCGACTCCCCCGTGATCGCTCGCCTGATGAGCGAGCACGACGACGTCTGCGTCCTGTTGCCGACGATGAACGAGGCCGAGACGGTCGCACGCGTCGTCACGGACTTCCGCGACGCCGGCTTCGAGGAGGTCCTGGTGATCGACGGCGGCTCGACCGACGAGACGCGGTCGATCGCTCGCGAGGCCGGCGCGCGCGTCGTCGAGCAGTCGGGCCGCGGCAAGGGACAGGCGGTCAGGGAAGCCGTCCGGGACCACGTCGAGGCTCCGTACGTGCTGATGGCGGACGCCGACGCCACCTACGACGCCGACGACGCCGCGGCGATGCTCGATCCCCTCTTCGACGGCGAGGCCGACCACGTCATCGGGAACCGGTTCGCGGACATGCGCCCGGGCGCGATGACCCGGCTCAACCGGATCGGTAACCGGCTGATCAACCTCGCGTTCCGGGCGATCCACCGCGAGGGCTACCGCGACATCCTCTCGGGGTACCGCGCGTTCTCCCGCGAGTCGTTCCTGCGGCTCCACCTCACCGCGGACGGGTTCGGGATCGAGACGGAGATGGCCGTCGAGTGCGTGAAGAACCGCGTCTCGGTCGCCGTGGTCCCGATCACGTATCGGGAACGTCCCGGCGGCTCCGCGACGAACCTCCATCCGATCCGGGACGGCGGCGTGATCTTCCTAGAGCTGTACCGCAAGGCGAAGACGAACAACCCGCTGTTCTACTTCGGGAGCGTCGGCGTGGCGTCGACCGTCGCGGGGCTCGCGATGGGAGCGTTCGTGCTGTACCGGTACCTCGCGTTCGGCATCAGCCACGAGGTCGTCGCCGTCGGCGCGGTCGGCGCGACGATCCTCGGGATCCAGCTGCTCGTGTTCGGGGTCCTCGCGGACATGATACACTCCCTCCATCGCGAACAGATCGCGCGGTACGAGCGGGCGATCGGCGGTGAAGCAGCCGAGGGGCCGTCGGTCGCCGACGGCGACGGTCCGGCGGTCGAGGCCGACGGGAGCACCGAGGCGAACCGTCCGCGGTCGGCTTCCGGCTCCGAACTCACCGACGACGCCGCCGGCCGGGACGGTCGCGGCGACTGAGGAACGCTCCCGCGACGGGTCGGGAACGGCCGGCACCGCACCGTTGTCTCCGGAAACCATCCGGTAAGCGTCGGCTACCCGTGCGCGAGGCGAGAGCAATCAATCGAGTTAAATCTCGCTCCTCCGCTCGCGTCAAACTCTCCGATACACGATGAAATATGCGGTGGTGGTCCGGTTTTCCCTTCGAATCAGCCGATTATCAAAACGGATGTGAGATGATCGTCCCCGACAACTGTTCCGAAGTCTGAAGTTTTTTATACATCCACTCGTACTACATGGTATGCCACGGCGAAACATTGAAGATCGTGATGATCCCCGGCACCTCGACCGGCGACAATGGCTCTCCGCGCTCGGCCTCGCCGGCGCAGTAACGCTCGCCGGCTGTTCCGGAAACGGCGGCGACGGCGGCGACGGGTCGGACGGCTCCGACGGAAACAGCTCGGACGGCGGGTCCGGCTCGGACGAACTCAGTCAAGAGGAGATATACGCGACGGCCGCAGCGTCCTCCTTTTCGACGCTCAACCCGATATACAACGACGAGAACGGCGCCGGGAACGCGATCGCCCGCGCCCTCGACCTGGGTTACACGTTCGACGAGGAGAACGAGTACGTTCCGCTCCTCTACGACATGTCCACCGAGGACGGCGAGGTGTGGACGTTCGAGGTGCGCGAGGGGCTCGAGTTCAGCGACCCGTACGGCGAGGTGACCGCGAGCGACTTCGTCTACCTCATCCAAGAGGTCCACCAGAGCAGCTGGGCGAGTTCGGTCGCGTCGGCGAGTTGGGACGGTGTCACGGTCGAAGAGACCGGTGAGTACGAGTTCCAGGCCACGCTGAACACGCCGCAGCTCCTCTGGCCCGAGAGCTACGACCCGCAGCTGTACCCGATCCCCCAGGGCCTCCTCGAACCGTACGTCGAAGAGGAGGACACAGAGGGGCTCCGACAGGACGAGGAGCTGCTCGAGCTCCAGTTCTCGGGGAACCTCGGTCCGTACGTCCTCGACGAGTGGCAGCGGGACGGCGGGACTCGGTACAGCCGGAACGACGACTACTACCTCCAGGACGCGGACGATCTTCCGGACGTGTTCGACGAGGCGCCGTACTTCGAGGAGGCCGAAATCCGCGTGATCGGCGAGCAGGCCTCGCGGCTCGGTGCGCTGGAAACCGGAGAGGTCGACACGGCGGCGATCCCGCCGAACCAGGTCGAAGCGTATCAGAACAACGACGAGATATACGTCAACCAGATCCCGCAGCCGTACAACGAGAAGATCTCGGTCAACATGCGGGACAACGGGTGGACGACCGGGCCGGGGAACATGTTCCGGCACGTGCCGTTCCGGCAGGCGATGGCCTCCGCAATCGACAAGGAGGGGCTGATCCAGGGCGTGTTCCGCGACTTCGCCGAGACGCACTTCACGTGGCAGCCGCGGTTCAGCAACTTCTACCCGCCGGAGGAGGACATCCCGCAGTTCGGCGTCGGAGACAGTTACGGCAGCGAGGTCGCTCGCGGCTTGGCCGAGGACGCGTTCGAGATGTCCGAGTACGACTACCGGTTCGACGGGGAGACGATGGTCGGTCCCGACGGGAACCAGGTCCAGCTCAGTCTCTACCACAGCGCCGGGCAGAACACCGAGCAGCTGATGGCCGACTTCATCGCACAGGAGCTCGGTGAGAACCTCGGTATCGACGTGTCCGTCGAGGCGATCGACGGTACCCGGTTCAACAACGAGTACTGGACCCAGACCGACTTCCCCACTCCGGAGACGAACGAGGAGGGAGAGGTCACCAACGTGCCGGAGGAGCTCGTCGACACGGTGAACGGCGAGGAGGTGGAGTGGACCCAGCCCGCCGCGACCAACCCCGGCCCGCGCAACGTTACGTCCAACGAGTCGTGGGACATGGAGGTCGTGTTCGGCCTGAACACGTATCCGCGGAATCCGCTCGCCAACAGCGTCTTCTTCGAGGGCGCGAACCCGCTGTACAACCCGGTCGGTTACTACCCGGGCTTCGACGCGGAACAGCTGTTCCAGAACGCGCGGCAGGCGACTTCCCAGGAGGAGCTGGCGGACGCGCTCATCGAACTGTTCGCCAACCTCGCAGAGGAGCAGCCGTACATCATGCTCACGTTCCCCGACAGCACGGTCGGGTACCGTGAGGGGCTCGAAGGTCCCATCGAGAACTTCTCCAACGGCTGGAACCTCCCGGCGTGGAGATACGGGGAATAGGCCGACCCGCCCTCACCACACGTTCTCCACGATATCAACATGGGATTTGGAAGGTACGTTACCGCTCGCGTTCTCTGGGCAGGAGTTGTATCGCTCATCATCACTACGATCACGTTTCTCCTGCTGTCGGCCGCGCCGAACCCGGACGTACAGCGGGCCGCCACGCAGGCGGCTCTCCAAGGGGGCGACCCGGCGGAGGCCGTAGAGCGAGCGAGAGAGCTCCGCGGGCTCGACGAACCGCTCTACGTCAGATACTTCGACTTCGTCCGAGGCGTGTACACCCTCGACTGGGGCTGGTCGAGCAGCCGGAGCCAGCCGGTCATCGAGGCGGTCGGGAACGCGCTGTACTACACCGCGCAGTACTCGATTCCGTGGACGATCCTCACGGTCATCCTCGGCCCGCTCGTCGGCGTGTACTCGGCAGCGAACATGTACAGCTGGCGGGACCACGCGGCGACCGGGTTCGCCTTCTTCGGTTACGCCATCCCGAACTTCTTCTTCGGGATCATCCTGCTTTTGATCTTCGGGGTGTGGCTGGAGGTTATCCCGATCGTGTACAACACGGACGTCGCGGTATTCAGCGTCGAGAACGCGATCCAGCTGGCGATTCCGGTGTTCGTGCTGGTGACCGGATCGATCGGCGCAGTCACTGTCTCTTATACACATCTCTGANNNGCCATCAGAGATGTGTATAAGAGACAGCGACGCTCGTCGGACAGCTCCTCGCGCTGTTCCTCGGGTCGTCGCTGCTCGTCGAGGTCGTGTTCGGGATACCCGGACTCGGCCGGCTCACGTTCGAGGCGCTGCTCTCACAGGACACGAACCTCGTGTTGGGCACGACGCTGTTCTTCACGTTCGTCGCCGTCGTGGGGAATCTCATCGAGGACCTCGTGTTCACCGTGCTCGACCCGCGTATCAGCTACGATGACAGGTAACTCAACAGAAAACAATGGCAACTGAAGGCTCGGAACGATTCGATCAAGTCGACTGGAGTGACCTCTCGCGGTCGGGACGGTTCGATCTGTCGATCAACTCTATCGGGATGCTGCTGACGACGCTCCCGCTCGCGCTGCTCGCCGTGTACGACACGCAGTTCATCGGCGACCGAACGCCGACCTTCGAGTTCATCGGGCTCGACCGGACGTTCGAGGCAGTCGACTTCTTCTTCATCTTCACGCTGTTTTTGGCGTTCTGGTACCTCGTCTTGCCGCTGTACCAGAACCCGCGGATGACGCGATATTACTGGAAGGAGTTCAAGCGCAACCGGCCGGCGGTCGTGAGCATGGTCTGGCTCGGGATCGTGTTCGTGGGAGGGATCATCGGGCCGCTCGTGATGAGCGCACCGCAACAGGAGCTGCTCGTCGCCTACCAGCCGCCGGTGTTCACCTCCGTCGTCGAGTCGACGCCCGCGACCTGCGTCGGAGAAGTGATGAACGGTCGCTGCCACGGCACCTGGGAGTATCCGCTCGGGACGACGAACGCCGGTAGGGACGTGTTCACGATGATCGTCTACGGGATGACGATCAGCATGCAGATCGCCTTCATCACGACGACCATCGTCGCGACGATCGGTATCACGTTCGGCACCCTGAGCGCGTACTCCGGGGGCTGGGTCGACGAGATCATGATGCGGTTCGTCGACATCATCCTCTCGTTCCCGACGTTCCTGATGTTCCTGCTCATCCTGTACATCTACGGCGGGGGCTTGGGGATGTTCATCGTCGTGTTCTCGCTGTTCGCGTGGGGCGGAACCGCCAGATACGTTCGCAGCAAGTCGCTGTCGATCTCCGAAGAGGAGTTCATCAAGGCGAGCCGCATCAGCGGCGCGAGCACGTATCAGGTGATCCGCGGCCACGTGGTTCCGAACGTGGCGAGCAGCATCATCACCCAACTCACGCTGCTTATCCCCGGCTTCCTGCTGTTCGAAGCGCAGCTCGCGTTCCTCGGCGTCGGTGACTCCACGGTCCCCTCGTGGGGCCAGCTCATCTCCGCCGGCCGGAGTGACCTCTCGTACGCCCCGTGGATCGTGTTGGCGCCCGGTATCGTGCTGTTCTTGACCATCCTCGCGTTCAACTTCCTCGGTGACGCGCTGTTGGACGCGCTGAACCCCGAAGCGGAGGCGGAGAGCGAATAATGTCCGACGGTCAGCCACTACTCGAGGTCGAAAACCTCACGACGACGTTCAGCACCGAAGACGGAACGCTCACCGCGGTCGACGGGGTCGACTTCAGCGTCGACACCGGCGAGACCGTCTGTATCGTCGGGGAGTCCGGCTCCGGGAAGACGGTCGCGACGGAGTCGATCACCAAGATCATCAACACGCCGCCGGGAAAGATCGAGGGAACCGTCCGGTACAAGGGACGCGACCTGCTGTCGATTCCCGGCTCGGAGCTCCGGGAGATCCGGGGTAACGGGATCGCACACATCTTCCAGAACCCGCAGGAGGCGATGAACCACTGCTACACCGTCGGGTGGCAGATCACCGAGGCGCTTCAGATCCATCAGGACGTCTCCGACGAGGAGGCGCGCACGAAGGCGGTCGACCTTATGGACCGCGTCGGGATCGCGAACGCGAGCTCGCGGTTCGACGACTATCCGCACGAGTTCTCCGGCGGACAGAAGCAGCGCATCATGATCGCGATGGCGCTCGTCGGCGACCCCGACCTGCTCATCGCCGACGAGCCGACGACCGCGCTCGACGTCACGGTCCAGGCGCAGATCCTGGAACTGCTCGACGACTTACAGGACGAGTTCGGAATGGGGATCCTGTTCGTCACGCACGACCTCGGCGTCGTCGCACAGATCGCCGACCGGATCGTGGTGATGTACGCCGGGAAGGTCATGGAACGCGGCAACGTGCTCGATATCTTCGACAATCCGACGCACCCGTACACCCAGCAGCTGCTGGAGTGCCTGCCGGAGTTCGGCGGCACGGGCGGCGGGATCCCGGGGACGCTTCCGGACCCGCACGACCCCCCGGACGGCTGTCGGTTCGCGCCGCGCTGCGAGTACGCCGAGGAGGCGTGCCGGACCGGCGAGCAGCCGGAGGAAGTCGAGATCGAACCCGGGCAGTGGGTCTCCTGCGTCCACTACGGCCCGGGCGGCGATCCCTCGGTGATCGGCGGAGAGGAGTTCGGAATCGCCGGAGACACCGGTGCGACGGACGGCGACAGCGAGGTGGGTCCGGCCGATGACTGAGCCGCTGCTGTCGGTCCGCGATCTGAAGAAACACTACCCGATCCGAAAGGGGCTGTTCAACCGACAGGTCGGCGCCGCGCGCGCCGTCGACGGGATCAGCTTCGACATCGAGGAGGGCGAGACGCTGGGACTCGTCGGCGAGTCGGGGTGCGGGAAGTCGACCGCGGCGAGTTCGGTCATCCGCTTAGAGGAGCCGACGTCCGGAGAGGTCGTCTTCAACGGGAACGGACGCGGAAGCGCGAGCCGGAACCCAGACGGAACTCACCCCAACGACGTGACGGAGTTCGACGACGACGAGCTGATGCAGTTCCGGCGTGGCGCCCAGATGATCTTCCAAGACCCGTCCTCGAGCTTCGATCCGCGGATGTCGGTCGGGAGCGCGGTCGGCGAACTCCTCAAGGTTCACGGGATGAGCGACCGCCACCGGCGCCGCGCGATCGTCGAGGACCTGCTCGAACGCGTCGGGCTCTCGGCGAGCGACTTCGACCGCTACCCGCACGAGTTCTCCGGCGGGCAGAAACAGCGGATCGCGCTCGCCCGAGCGCTCGTGTTGAACCCGGACCTCATCATCGCCGACGAGCCGGTGAGCGCGCTCGACGTCTCCATCCAGGCGGAGATCCTCTCGCTGATCGACGACCTTCAGGAGGAGTTCGGGCTGTCGCTGCTGTTCATCAGCCACGACATGTCCGTCATCCGCCAGATCTGTGACCGCGTGGCCGTGATGTACCTCGGCGAGATCGTCGAGATCGGGCCGGTCGAGGAGATCTTCACCAACCCGCAACACCCCTACACCGAGGCGCTGCTGTCCTCGATCCCGACGCCGGACCCGCGCGCGGACATCGGGGGCATCGAGCTGAAGGGGACCGTCCCGAGCCCGACGAACCCGCCGAGCGGCTGCCGGTTCCACACGCGGTGTCACAAGGTGATTCAACCCGACGGCGTCGACATCGATCAGGACGACTGGCGGGGGCTGTTGAACTTCCGTGAGAAGGTCATCACCGGCGAGATCGACATCGATCAGGTCCGTGAGAACGTCGCTGCCGGCGGAAGCGACCCGACCGACTCGGAGGTCCGAGCGGAGATCCGCCGGGAGTTCGACATCAGCGAGACGGTCGGCGACCCCGATCTCGAGGAGACGCTCTCGGAGGCGATGAACCTTCTACTGGATGACAACGCCGAAATGGCGGGAGAGTTCCTCTCGGACGAGATCACGACGCCGTGCGCCCAGACCGAGCCCGAGACGACGGTCCACGCGGCCGATCACGAGTCCGCCTGTCTCCGGCACGAGGGGCGGGCCGCCGCGGAGCCGAACCCCGCGGACGACTGATCCTGCGGCGACCCGGGCCGGAACGGGTCACTCGGCCGTCGACGCGATCGACGCCGGATCGATCCGTCGCGGCTCCGGAACGTCTGCGTCCGCCGGAGCCACCGCCACGTCGCCGCGCGGCTCGCCGTCCGACTCCTCACCGTCTCCGGTCGGCGCCGCGAGCACCGCGGTTCCGCCGACGGAGAGCGGAGCGACGAGCCCGGCCGCGACCGCCGGCGAATCGGAGAACGGGCGACGGAGGACGACGCGCGTCTCCGCGTCTATCCCGCTCGCCTCGACCGCGGCCGCGGCGAGCGAACACAGTTCGCGGTGGCTGAACTCGCGCTCTGGCCCGACGATAGCGGCGTCATCCGGTTCGACGTCGCTCGGCGGCGTCCCCGGATTCTCGCTCCACAGTTCCTGCTCCCAGTGCGTGGTCTCGGGACGCTCGGGCGATCCGCCGAACGCGGCGAGGTTCGTGCCGGGCGCCGGATCGAGGTCGGCAGCGGTCGCGACCGGCGCGAGCACGACGCGGTCGCCGGCCTCGATCCCCGCGGCCGGGTCGAAGCGGACCGGCGCGCCGACGGCGGCGGCGCCGAGGAACGCGAGCGTCGTGTGAAAGCCCGGCGTCGGGTCGACGGCGACGGTCGCGCCCGCGCGGACGCCGAGGTACCGGAGCACGTTCGCCGCCTTGTAGCCGTTCGTGATCAGGTCGTGGTGGCTCCGCTCCCGGCCGTCCGCCGTGACGAGCGCCGTGTCGCGGGTGCGGCGGTCGCGCGCGAGCAGGTCCCCGACGAGTTCCATATCCGGTCCTGGGGGCGGGCGAGCCTTAACGCTGCGGCGTCGGCGAGAAGCGTCTCCGGCCGAACCAATCCGAGTCGCGGCCGGCGTCAGGGCGCGCCGGCGATGACGGTCATCGAGCCGGCGTCAGGGCGCGCCGGCGATGACCATCTTCGAGCCGTCCGCGGAGAAGGCGAGGTCGCGGGTGGACCCGGGGTCGACGCGGACCGCGTCGCCGGGGTCCAGGTCGACGGCGTCCCCGTCGACGGTGAGCGTCGCCTCGCCGTGGAGGAGGACGTACACCTCCTCGTGGTCGCCGTCGGCGTGGTCGTGTTCCATCCCCTCCCAGCCGTCGTCGGCCTCGACGACGGTCACGCCGAGGTGCTCGCAGTCGAGCGCGTCACGGAGGAAGTACATCCCGGGCGCGCGCGGTTCGACGTCGTCGTAGGCCGTCGTGTCGTAGCCCATGCGTCGGTGATGGTGCCGGAGGGCGGAAAAGCTACGGGCAGCGGAAGCTCAGAACGAGCTCTTCAGCTTCTCGAAGAACCCGCCGCCGACGTCGATGTCCTCGCCGCCCGCCTCGGCGAACGCCTCCAGCGCCTCGCGCTGTTCGTCGTTGAGCGACTCGGGGACGACGACGGCGACCTGGACGTAGAGGTCGCCGCGGCCGCGGCGACGGAGCCGGGGCATCCCCTTCCCCTGAAGACGGAACGTCTCGCCGCTCTGGGTGCCGGCGGGAACGTCCATCTCGACGCTGCCGTCGACCGTTTCGACCTCGATCGTGTCGCCGAAGACGGCCTGCGGGAAGGAGACGGCCTCGTTGACGCGGAGGTCGTCGCCGTCGCGCTCGAACCGGTCGCCGATGTCGACGTCGACCTCGATCAGCAGGTCGCCCTTCGGCCCGCCGTTCTCGCCGGGCGCGCCCTCGCGCTCCATCCGGAGGCTCTGTCCGGAGCGGATCCCGGCCGGGATCTCGACGGAGAGCGTCGCCTCCTCGCGGACGACGCCGTCGCCGCCGCAGTCGGCGCAGTCCTCGCTGTACAGTTCGCCCTCGCCCTCGCAGCGCGGACACGTCGACGTCTGCTGGACCCGCCCAAGCGGCGTCTGCTGGACCTGCTGGACCTGTCCGCGGCCGTTACACTGCGGGCACGTCTCCACGTCCGCGTCCGGGGGGTGGCCCGCCCCGTCGCAGGTGGCGCAGGTCGTCGGTCGCGTGAGCGTGACCTCCTTGGTCGCGCCCTCGAACGCCTCCTCGAGGTCGATCGTCAGCCCCGTCTTGAGGTCGCGGCCCTGTCGCGGTCGGTTGCCGCCGCCGCCACCGCCGCGGCCGCGACCGCCGCCACCGCCGAAGAACTGGTTGAAGATGTCCTCGAACCCGCCGGCGCCCCCAGCACCGCCCGCGCCCCCGAAGGGACCGCCGGCGCCGCCGGGGCCGCCGCCGCCACCCGTCGCGCCGCGCTTGTCGGCCTCGGTGAAGCGGTCGTGGCCCATCTGGTCGTACTGCTGGCGCTTCTGCTCGTCGGTGAGCACCTCCTTGGCCTTCTGGATCTTCTTGAACCGCTCCTCGGCGTTCTCGTCGTCGCTGACGTCGGGGTGGTGTTCTGCGGCCTGCTTGCGGTACGCCTTCTTTATCTCCTCCTCGCTGGCGTCCCGCGACACGCCGAGGACGTCGTAGAAATCTTCGCTCATGCGTTGCGTTCGTTGAGTGGTGTTGATCGACGGGTCGATTTAAGCGGCGGGGTCCAGGCGTTGAAAGTCGGCTCGGCGGGGATTACTCCTCGTCGTCGTCCACGTCCTCGAAGTCGGCGTCGACGTACTCCTCGTCGTCCGCGTCGGCGCCGGGACCGGCGCCGGGGCCCGCCGCGCCGCCCGGACCGCCGGCGCCGCCCATGCCGCCCATGCCGCCGGGACCGGCGCCGCCCGCGCCGCCCGGCCCGGCCTGCGCGGCCTGGCCCTCGTACATCTGCTTGCCGATCTCCTGGAGCTCCTCGGTGAGCGCCNTGGTGAGCGCCTCGGTGGCGGACTCGATCTCGTCGGTGTCGGCGTCCTCGTCCTCGAGGACTTCCTCGACGTCCTCGATGGCCGCCTCGATGTCGGCGACGAGCTCGTCGTCGTCGAGCTCCTCCTCGTTCTCCTCGAGGAGGGTCTCGGCGCGCTGGATCGTCGTCTCGGCCTCGTTGCGGGCTTCGATCCGCTCGCGGCGGGCCTCGTCCTCTTCCTTGTGCTTCTCGGCCTCCTCTTGCATCTCCTCGATCTCGTCGTCGGAGAGGCCGACGCCCCCCTCGATGGTGATCGACTCGGCGTTACCGGAGCCCTGGTCCTCGGCCTCGACGTTGACGATGCCGTTCTCGTCGATGTTGAACGAGACCTCGATCTGGGGGGTTCCGGCGGGCGCCGGCGGGATGCCGGAGAGCTGGAACGCGCCGAGCAGCTCGTTCTCCTCGGCGATCTCGCGTTCGCCCTGGAAGACGCGGACGTTGACGGAGGTCTGGTTGTCCGCGGCCGTGGTGAACACCTTCGACTCCTCGGTCGGAATGGTGGTGTTCTTCTCGATGAGCCGCTCGAAGAGGCCGCCCTTCACCTCGATCCCGAGCGAGAGGGGAGTGACGTCGAGGAGGACGATGTCGTCGACGTCGCCGGAGAGCACGCCGCCCTGGACCGCCGCGCCGAGCGCGACCGCCTCGTCCGGGTTGACGTTCTTCTTCGGCTCCTGGCCGACGAGCTCCTCGACCTGCTCTTGGACCTGCGGCATCCGGGTAGAGCCGCCGACGAGGATGACCTCGTCGATGTCCGACTTCGAGTAGTCGGCGTCCGAGAGCGCCTGCTCGGTCGGCTCGACGGTGCGGTCGATGAGGTCGGACGTGAGGTTCTCGAACGTCGCGCGGGTGACGGACTGTTCGAGGTGGACCGGACCGCTGTCGGTCGCGGTGATGAAGGGGAGGTTGACCGTGGTCTCCTTCTTGTTCGACAGCTCGATCTTCGCCTCCTCGGCGGCGTCCTTCAGCCGCTGGAGCGCCTGCCGGTCGTCGCGGAGGTCGATCCCGTGGTCGTTCTGGAACTCGTCTGCGAGGTGGTCGATGAGCGCCTCGTCCCAGTCGTCGCCGCCGAGGTCGTTGTCCCCGTTCGTGGCGACGACTTCGTAGACGCCGCCGCCCAGGTCGAGGACGCTCACGTCGAACGTGCCGCCCCCGAGGTCGTACACGAGGACGGTCTGGTCGGACTCGTCGTCGAGGCCGTACGCCATGGAGGCCGCGGTCGGCTCGTTGACGATGCGCTCGACCTCGAAGCCGGCGATCTCGCCGGCGTCTTTGGTCGCCTGCCGCTGCTTGTCGTTGAAGTAGGCGGGGACGGTGATGACCGCCTTCTCGACGTCGTCGCCGAGGTACTCCTCGGCGTCGCGCTTGATCTTCTGGAGGATCATCGCCGAGACCTGCTCGGGCGTGTACTCCTCGTCGCCGATCTCGACGGTGTAGCCGTCCTCGCCCATGTGCCGCTTGATCGACTGGATCGTGCGGTCGGGGTTCTGGACGGCCTGGTTCTTCGCCGGCTTCCCGACGAGGCGCTCGCCGTCGTCGGCGAACGCGACGACCGAGGGGGTCGTTCGGTCGCCCTCCGCGTTGGCGATGATCTCGGGCTCGTCGCCCTCCATCACCGCGAACGCGGAGTTGGTGGTACCGAGGTCGATACCGAGAATCTTGTTGCTCGCCATCTTGCTCATATGTAGCGGCTTGTTTCGGTTAAAGGTTACTAGATGCCGCCCTGCCGCGGAACAAACGAAGCCGCTGTCGTCGTGCGATTTCTCGATCGTGTGAGTCGCTCACATCGGTGTCTTTATACAGATCCGCAAACGCAGCGGCCGTCTGGGTTCGCTCGCGAGAGAGTTCGCCAGCGGGGACGCGGAACGTACGTCGAAGTCGTGGCGCAGATGCCCCGGTCCGCCGGTTCAGATCCCGCTCACGAGGTCTTCGAGCACGGCCTCGGGGTCGTCGGCCTTCGCGACGCCGGAGGCCAGCAGGACGCCGGCGGCGCCGAGTTCGCCGGCGGTCGACACGTCCTCGCCGGTCGAGACGCCGGCGCCGCAGAACACGTCGACCGCGGGGTCGACGGCCTCGGCGGCCGCGACCGCGTCCTCGACGATCCCCGGATCAGCGGTGGCGACGGAGACGTCGCCGCCGATGAGCTCCGGCGGCTCGACGGCGACCGCGTCCGGCCCGAGCGCGGCGGCGGCGCCGACCTGCGCGGGGTTGTTCGCGCAGACGATCGTCTCCAGGTCGGCGCGCTCGGCGGCGCGGACCGAGCCGTCGACGTCGGCGAGCTTCAGCCGGTTCTCCGAGTGGTTTATCAGCGTGCCTTCCGCGCCGTTGTCGGCGACGGCCTCGGCGAGCGTCGACCCCGTGTGCGAGCCGTGTGCGTTCGGCGAGACGTGCTGGCCCCACGTCTCGACGCCGGTGTCCGCGACGCGGGCGACGTCGGCCGCCTGCGGCGAGACGGCGATCCGCGCGCCGGACGCCTCGGCGACGTCGCGGGCCGCGGTCGCTACCTCGATCGGGTCGCACGGGTACGCCTTGAGGTTCACCAGGATGAACATACGCCCACTCGGGGGGCGCGGCGCAAATAGGTTCGTGCTTCGCGGCGCGCGCCTCGGTTCCCCGGACGCACCCTCGGCGCCGAGGGACGCGCCCCCGAGAGCAGAAACGACCTTATACCCCGATGCTGTGGGTCCGGGCAAGGGATGTCCCTCATCGAGCTCATCGCGGGCGTGGAGGCGCACGAGGCCACGCTGACCGTGTTCAACGCCGACCCGGCGGTGACCGACGAGCTCCGGGAACACTTCGCCGACCGCAACGTCCGGATCGTCGACGACCAGACCGCCTCCGGGCCGGAGGGGTTCGCCGTGCTGGCGCGAGACGGCGAGTTCGTCACGGCCGTGACCGTCGACGACCTGCTGTCGGGCTCCGGAGGCGACGGGACGACTGGCACGGGCGACGGGGGCGACGCTCCGGAAGGCGCGGGCGCATCCGAGGAGCGCGTCGGCCGGCCGGTGTTGGACCACCTCGACGAGACGATGTTCACCTCCTACTCCCGCGAGGACATGGTCGCCGCGTCGCGGGAGATCGAAGACCGCGCCTGGCGGGTCGGCGACGGGGCGCTCCACGCGGGGTTCCAGACGCTCGACGTGCTCACCGGGGAGGCGGACACCTACGACCTGCTCGGCGAGAAGGAGCGGCTCGACGTCCACGCGTACGCGGCCGACGAGGGCGAGGCGCCCGACGTCGAACACTACACCGTTCACGTCGGCGAGACCGCCGAGATCCGCGAGACGTGGTTCGTCGCGTACGACGGAGGCGGCTACGAGGACGCGAAGTGCGCGCTGCTCGCCGAGGAGCGCTCGCCCGGCGAGTTCTACGGCTTCTGGAGCTACGACCCGGAGACGGTCGACTACATCATCGACTACCTCACCGAGCGGTACGGCGGGTCGCAGCAGACGGACGAGGGCGGGGAGACGGTGTGATGGCCCGACCACCGGGGTTTAGCCGTGGCTCTCGGAGCCGACCGCGCGGCTGTCGGCCGCCACGCTCGTCACGACCGTCGAGGGGCGACCGGCGACGCGTCTGAGAGAGCGGTGAGCGACAGAAACGAGGCGGGGTCGGTCGCGGCGAGCGGACCGGTTAGTCCTTCCGCTTGACGACGTCGCCGAGCGTCATCGTGCCCGCGTCGTTGGTCTCCCAGTCGGCGTCGTCGGACGACTGGCCCTCGACCAGCGAGATGTCGAGCTCGCGCTCGAGCTTGCGCTGGACCTCGTCGGTCGGGAGCGTGTCGCCGCGCTCCAGCTTGCGGATGAGGCTCGCCTTCTCGTTGAGCTGGTCGGCCAGCTCCTCCTGGCTCAGCCCGCGCGACTCCCGCGCCTCGCGGATCCGCTCGTCGTAGTCGGTGGCGATCTCGTCCATGTCGTCGAACATGTCGCGGGGGCGGGTCGAACCGCCGGCGCTCCCGGACCCGCTCGACGAGCCGGACGAGCCGGACGACGAGGACGACTTCCCGGTGCTGGAGCTGGTGGAGTACTTGCCGCCGCCGGAGCTCGTCGACTCGTCGCGGACCTCGGTGCCGAAGTCCGTACACGAGCTACAGAGCTCCAGCTCGGCGCCTTCGACCTTCGTCGTCGTCAGCGAGGCCTCCTCGGCGCCGCACATCTCACACTGGGGCATACGCGACGCTAACGCTCCCGGTGGTATAAAGGGTGTGCCGCGGCGCCGCGACGAAGCGGTCGGGTTCCGGCCCCGCGGCGCGAGCCGACGCGCGGTGGTCACACTCCGACCGCAATCGTGCCGCGGTCGGTACCGACTTGTCGCCGCGGCCGGCAGGGTAGGGTATGGACGTCCACGTCACGCGCTCAGAGCTCCGGGGGACCGCCCGCGCGCCGCCGTCGAAGAGCTACACCCACCGCGCGCTGCTCGCGGCCGGCTACAGCGACGGCGCGACCGTCGAGTCGCCGCTGATCTCCGCCGACACGCGGGCGACCGCCCGCGCCGTGACCGCGTTCGGCGGGTCGGTCGCGCCCGCGGGCGACGACGCGTCGACCGGCGGCGCAGCCGAGACCGAATCCCACCTCGCCGGCGCCGACGCGCTCGCTGTCGAGGGGTTCGGCGGCCGCCCCGCCGTTCCGGACGACGTGATCGACTGCGCGAACTCGGGGACGACGATGCGGCTCGTCACCGCTGCGGCCGCGCTCGCCGACGGCACGACCGTCCTCACCGGGGACGGCTCCCTCCGATCGCGGCCGCAGGGGCCGCTCCTCGACGCGCTCGGCGACCTCGGCGTCCGCGCGGAGTCGACCCGGGCGAACGGGCAGGCGCCGCTCGTCGTCACCGGCCCGCTCGAAGGCGGCGAGGTCGCGATCCCCGGCGACGTCTCCTCGCAGTACGTCACCGCGCTGCTGATGGCGGGCGCGGTCACCGACGAGGGGATCGAAGTCGATCTCACCACCGAGCTCAAGTCGGCGCCGTACGTCGACATCACGCTCGAACTGCTCGCCGACTTCGGCGTCGAGGCGACCCCGGTCGACGCGGCTGGCGAGCCGCTCGACGGCGCCACCGGCGCCGCGGGGTTCTCGGTGCCGGGCGGACAGTCGTACGAGCCCGCGGGCGGCAGCTACGCCGTGCCGGGGGACTTCTCCTCCATCTCGTACCTGCTCGGCGCGGGGGCGGTCGCGGCCGCGCCCGGTGAGACGGTCCGGATCGAGGGCGCGCGGCCGAGCGCGCAGGGCGACGCCGCCATCGTCGAGGTCGTCGAGGAGATGGGTGCGGCCGTCGACTGGGACCGAGAGGCCGGCGAGATCGCGGTCGAGCGTGCCGCCCTCTCCGGCGTGACCGTCGACGTGGGCGACACGCCCGACCTGCTCCCCACGATCGCCGCGCTCGGCGCGGTCGCGGACGGGGACACCCGGATCGAGAACTGCGAGCACGTCCGCTACAAGGAGACCGACCGCGTCTCCGCGATGGCGGAGGAGCTGGGGGAGCTCGGCGCGGAGACCACGGAGGAACCCGACGTCCTCACGGTCCACGGCTCGGAGAGCGACCTCGCGGGCGCGACCGTCGACGGCCGTCACGACCACCGGATCGTGATGGCGCTGTCCGTCGCCGCGCTCGCCGCCGAAGGGACGACCACCGTCCGCGGCGCCGAACACGTCGACGTCTCGTTCCCCGGCTTCTTCGACGCGATGGCCGACCTCGGGATGGACGTCGAGCGCGACTGACGGGCCCGGAAGGCAATAGTTATAGAAGTTCGCAATTTACACAAGACTACATGGTGGCAGATAGCAGATGAGCGACGAGCCGTCGCCGAACGGGGAGAAAGGGGGACCGAACGCGGCGCTCGTCGTCGGTATCGTGTTCTCGACGATCGTGGCGCTCACCGTGATCGCGTACACGGTAACGGTGAGCGCGGTCAACCTGTTGACCGTCGACCTGCTCGCGTATCCGATCGCCGGGGTCGCACCGTTCGTCGTGATCACCGGCGCCATCCTCACGATCCCGATCATGATCCCGACGGCGCTGATCTCGATGAAGCGGCTGAGCTGACGCCGATGGCGGCACCGGACACGTCGACGTCTCCGTCCCCCACTCCTTCGACGCGATGACCGACCTCGGGATGGCCGTCGAGCGCGACGGCGCGACCGGATAACCATTTATAAATAACCGGCTGTGCGGTGGCGCGTGCCTACGAGTGGCCGCCTCCGGCGGCCGCGAGGAGCACGCGCGAGGGACGCCGCGAACGCCCGAAGGGCGTGAGCGGCAGCGAGGCGCGACGCGCCTCTGGCAGCCGGTGGCTCCGCCGCCGGCGACGAGGCTGGGGAGGCGTGAGGTGGTGCGGTCGCTGTGCGGGGCGGGATTCAAAGGGGCAGTCGGGAGGGCGGCGCACACTCGCTGCGCTCCTCGGTCGCTCACTTCGTTCGCTCCCTGCGGTGCTTGCGTCGTCTGCGCCGCCCTCCCGACTGGGGCTTTGGAGGCATTCACCGTCGATCTGCCGGTTTCTTTTTATAAGTGAGCGGCTGGGGATTTGGTGGTGTTCTCCGTCGATCTGCCAGCTCCTTTTTATGACTGATCGGCTGGGCTCTGGCGGCAGTCACCGCCACTCCGCAATCAGCGATTTATAAACGGGTGGCGGAGAGTTCGAACGTCCTCGCAGGGGGTACAAAGCCGACACCTTATCCGGACCGACGGGTACACAAGCCCGCCGGAACGAGGGGTCGATATGGACGACATCGACGTCGAACCCGTCGACCGGGTCGACGAGCCCGAGGACGAAGGTTCCGTTGAGCCGGCCGACGGCGACGAATCCCTCACTGTCGACGACGACCTCGCCGATCTCCCGGCGGGCGTCGACGCGCCCGACTACGTGCTGTACGGCGGGAAGGGCGGCGTCGGGAAGACGACGATGGCGGCCGCGACGGGGCTCGCCTCGGCCGCGGGCGGCGTCCGCACGCTCGTCGTCTCCACCGACCCCGCGCACTCGCTGTCGGACACCTACGAGGCGGAGATCCCCGCCGAGCCGGCGCGCATCCGCGAGGACGTGCCCCTGTACGCCGCCGAGATCGACCCCGACGCCGCGGTCGACGAGGGGATGTTCGGGGCGGACGGCGACCCGCTCGGCGGGCTCGGCGAGATGGGCGACGCGATGGGCGGGATGGGCGGCGGCCCGGGCGGCGCCGGCGACGGGATGGCGGGCGAGGACGGAGAGGGGCTCGGCGGCCTCCTCGGCGGCACGATGCCCGGCGCCGACGAGGCGGCGGCGATGCGCCAGCTGCTGGAGTACCTCGACGACCCGCGGTTCGACCGCGTCGTCGTCGACACCGCCCCGACCGGCCACACCCTCCGGCTGCTCCAGCTGCCGGAGATCATGGACTCGATGCTCGGCCGCGTGATGAAGCTCCGCCAGCGCTTCTCCGGGATGATGGACGGGATCAAGGGCATGTTCGGCGGCGGCGACGACGAGCCCGACCCCTCGGCCGACCTCGAGGAGCTCCGCGAGCGCATCGAGCGCCTGCGGGCCGTGCTCCGGGACCCCGACAAGACCGACTTCCGGGTCGTGATGATCCCCGAGGAGATGAGCGTCGTCGAGTCCGAGCGGCTCGTCGCGCGCCTCGACGAGTTCGGCATTCCGGTGGACACGCTCGTCGTCAACCGCGTGATGGAGGGCGTCGGCGACGTGACCGGCGACGGAGCGGCCGGGATCGACCCCGACTGGGTGGTCGAACCGAATCCCGACACCTGCGAGTTCTGCGCGCGACGCTGGGAGGTCCAACAGAACGCGCTCCGGGAGGCGACCGACCTGTTCCGCGGCCGCGAGGTGAAGCGGGTCCCGCTGCTCGCGAACGAGGTGCGCGGCGAGGCCGCGCTGCGGGTCGTGGCGGCCTGTCTGAACTGAGCGGCCCGGGGGCTTGACTCCCCTCCACTCCTGTCCCCGCTACTCGGGCGCGCTCCCGAGCAGCCGGTCACGGACCAGCTCCGCCACGCCCGTGAGATGCGCCTGTCCGAAGAGACCGACGAGAACCGCGCCGATGGTGTTGTAGGTGAGATCGGAGACGGTGTCTTCGAGCCCGTGCTGCGCGAGCGGCATGTCGATGCCCGTCTCCGTCGCGACGATGTCGAGCCCGAACTCGAACAGCTCCCAGAGCACGCCGAAGGCGAGCACGACGACGACGATGAAGACGAACGCGAACCGCGGCGGGATGCGGATGCCGTCGCTGTGGAGGTCGACCGCGCGCAGCGTCGTGTACCCGACCGCGGCGACGAGCGAGGCCGACAGCGCGTGCGTCATGTGGTCCCACCACTCGACGCGGGCGTAGAACCCGGCGGACCCGACCGTGTGGAGGAACACCGCCATCGTGATCCACAGGGCGAGCCACGGGTCCAAGGGGAGGTCGTACCGGCGCTCCAGCGTCGCCGGGACCAGCGTGACGAGGAAGGCGATGATCCCGTTGCTTATCGCCTTCTGTTCGCCCGCGAGGAAGCCGTACGCGACGATGGCGACGAGCAGGACCTGCATCGCGCCCGTGAGCCGCCGCTGCGACGCGAGCGAGGGACGTGGGAGCAGCGTCATCGGCGCACCACCCGCCGGATGACGCGGCGGAGGCGGCGCCCGCGCCGCCGGAAGTACCCGTCGAAGAGGAGCCCCGCAGCGATCCCCGCCAGCGTGACGTAGATCCACTCGATCATCAGCGCGTCGTTCGTCGTCAGGAACTCGGTGCCGACGCGCTGGTCGAGGTTCCAGCGCAACACCGTCCACACCGCCGCCGTCGCCAGCGTCGCCATGACGACGAAGGCGACCGCGAACCAGTGGGTGAACCGCAGGGCGGTGAACATCTGGAGGTCGACGGCGATCACGAGCGCCAGTGCGGCGATGGCGATGTACGTCGCGAACGTGCCCAGCTCGCCGCCGAACACCGCCCGCACGAGGACCGGTAACAGCGCCAGTCCGACCAGCTCCGCCGGCAGCATCGCCCGCCAGTCCCGCGCCGCGACGGTCGGCGCGAGCACGACCGCGCCGAGGCCGACGACGATGACCGCCGAGAGCAGGTCGTAGTCGAGCGCGCTCTCGACCAGCACCCCCGCCAGGACCGCGATCATCGCCCACGCGGCGACGGCGTTGAGCCGGCCGTCGCGGACCAGCTCCGTCAGCCGGTCCTCGACCGCCTCCAACCTGTCGGCCAGGTCCTCGTCGTGTTCCGCGTCACCGACGTCCGCCTCGGAGCCGGCGTCGGCGTCGCGGCGTCGGTCTCCGTCCATGTCCGGTACGGAGGCCGGGGAGGGTTATAAGCTGTCGCTCCCGGCCGATCCCGGACGCGGCCGGCCCGCGCGCCGGACCCGACGGACGGCTCCGAACCCGGCTTCGAACGGACGCCCTTTTATCTTCCACGACCGTTCGGTTCGTATGAACTGTCGGCGGTGTGGGACCCCGCTGGAGAAGCCGGGGGACTACTGTCTGACCTGCAACACCGCCAACGCCGACGCCGTCGTCGCGGAGTTCGAGACCGACCGCGCGCACCTGACGCTGCTCGACGAGGACGACGTCGTCGGCGAGACGACGGTCACCACGCGCCCGGAGGAGGGCGAGCGACTGAGCGAGGTCCAGCTGCGGAACTTCGCGGGCCGGGTCGCCGACGAGATCCGACGGAAGCGTCCCGATACCGTCTACGCCGCCGGCGAGCGCGAGCCGCTCCGCGAGACGCGCGCGCAGCTCCACCACGAGTTCTACCGCGTCCCCGACGGCGGCGCGAGCGGGAGCGGTGGGGCCGGCGAGCGCGGCGCGGCGACCGGGGGCGGCCCCGCGGACGCCGACCGCGAGGCGGACGTGACCCCGGTCGTCGCGTGGGTGCTCGACCGGCGCGGCGACCGGTCGCTAGCGGTCGTCGAGACCCCGGCGCGCGAGAAGATCGGCGGGTCGCACTCGACGCTCATCGGCGACCGCAAGGGGCGGAAGGCCGTCCAGACCGTCGCGGAACACCCGCACGTCAAGAAGATCGTCCCCGGACCCATCGACGCCGGCGGGACGGGCTCGCGGACGGGCCTCCGGGCGAAGGCGACGCGCGCGGGCGCGAACGGCAACGTTCGGCTCCTCTTGCGCGACGGCTCCAGCGTTCAGGAGAACCGGATCGTCACCACGGCGATGGACCGCGAGACCGGCGAGCGCGTCCGCGAGGACCTCAACGAGGCGCTCCGCGACGCCGAACTTCAGGACGCGTAGCCGCGAGCCACGGTCCCGGTCGGGTCTCGGCCCCAGTGTTCGGATCTGTCCCTCGATGCGTCGATCTCGGGCGTGCGGCCCGGAATCGACCGCTACCGACCGCCTCTCTGTCGCGAGGTTTTTCACGAAACCGGGCGTTGCGAGCGGTGTGAGTACCCTCGCTACGCTCGGTGCGGGCGTCGTCTTCGGCCTGGCGCTCGCGGCGCCGCCCGGCCCGATGAACGCGGTGATCGCCGAGGAGTCCGTCCTCCGCGGGCGCCTCGCCGGCTTCCGGGCGGGGCTCGGCGCGGCGACCGCCGACGCGATCTTCTTCGTCCTCGCGTACGTCGGCGTCGTCGCGGTCGTCGAGTCGTTCCCGCTGTTACAGGGCGCGATGGTCGCGGTCGGCGGCGTCTTGATGCTGTACTTCGCCGTCGGCGCGGCGCGGGGCGCGCGCGCGTCGTTCCGCCCGACCTCGGGCGAGGAGCCGATCGCCGCGGAGGGGAAGGGGTTCCGCAAGGCGCTGGTGCTCGCCTTGACGAACCCCTACCAGGTGCTGTTCTGGCTGACGATCGGCGTCGGCCTCCTCCAGCCGGGCGAACTCGACGTGCTCGCCCGGCTCCCCGTCGTCGGCGCGGACCTCGCCGGGACGCTCGTGGTCGCCACCGGCTCGCCGGCGCTCATCGGCGGGTTCTTCCTCGGCGTGCTGACGTGGATCGTGAGCTTCCCGACCGGGCTCGTCGCCGCCGAGCGCCGGATCGAGACGTTCGCGCCGCTCGTCGCCGTCGGCTCCGCCGTCGTGCTCGCCGGCTTCGGCGTCTACTTCCTCTACGACGCCGCGACGACGCTGGCGGCGCTCGGCGCGTAGCGGGCGCGACCGACGTCGATCGCCGCGCCCGCTGGCGCGACCGATTTACCGCCTGCGCCGTCGGCACGACGCGCGCGAGCGTGCCGCGACCGGCATGGACAACGGCTTTGACCCGTCGGCGCGACCGACCCGTATGTTCGAGAAGACGACGTGGATCAAGCTCCCGCGGAACGTCCTCGTGGGACACGACGTCATCGACGACCTCGGCGAGGCGGTCGGCGAGCTCTACCTGACGGGGCGGCCGCTGATCGTGACGAGCCCGACGCCCAACGAGATCGCCGGCGACCGCGTCCGGGCGCAGTTCGACGACCCCGCGACCGCGGTGGTCGAGGAGGCGTCCTTCGACGCCGTCGAGGAGCTGAAGGCGACGGCAGAGGCCGTCGACCCCGGCTACCTGATCGCCCTCGGCGGCGGGAAGCCGATCGACATCGCGAAGATGGCCGCCGACCACCTCGACGTCGGCTTCGTCTCCGTCCCGACGGTCGCCTCCCACGACGGCATCGTCTCCGGGCGCTCCTCGATCCCCGAGGGCGACACCCGTCACTCGGTCGCGGCCGACCCGCCGCTCGCCGTCGTCGCGGACACGACGCTGCTCGCGGAGGCGCCGTGGCGGCTCACCACCGCGGGCTGTGCGGACATCATCTCCAACTACACCGCGGTGAAGGACTGGCGGCTCGCCCGCCGCCTCCGCAACGTCGAGTACAGCGAGTACGCGGGCGCGCTCTCGGAGATGACCGCGGAGCTGCTCGTCGAGAACGCCGACATGATCCGCCCGGGCCTCGAGGAGTCCGCGTGGGTGGTCGTGAAGGCGCTCGTCTCCTCCGGCGTCGCGATGTCGATCGCCGGCTCCTCCCGGCCCGCCTCCGGCGCGGAACACCTCATCTCCCACCAGCTCGACCGGATCGCGCCCGGCAAGGCGCTCCACGGCCACCAGGTCGGCGTCGCCTCGATCATGACCGAGTACCTCCACAGCGGCGAGAACGGGCGGTGGAGCGCCATCCGCGACGCCCTCGACGAGCTCGACGCCCCGACGACGGCGAGCGAGCTTGGGATCGACGACGCGGAGCTGCTCGCCGCCCTGACGAGCGCCCACGAGATCCGCGACCGCTACACCATCCTCCAGGGCGGGATCAACGAGGAGGCCGCGATAGAGGTCGCGACCGCGACGGGCGTCATCGACGAGTGACCCCGCGCTCGGCGCGCGCCGCGGCGAGCGCCCCCGACGCGAACCGCACCACGATCGGCCCCGACGAGTCGGCCTCGGTCGGCGCACGCTTCCGGCGACGGCGTCCGCCCTCGAAAGGTCAATAACGCTCCCGGGAGTACAACTGATATGTCCACCGCCAGCGTTCGCGAGCGGGCCAAGGAGCGGGCCACCGCGATAACCGTCCTCCTCACCGTCGTCGGCTACGGCGCCGTCGGCGGCGTGTTCTTGGTGCCCGAGTTTCAGGCGCTGTTCCCGACGCTCACCCAGGAGACCGTGAACCTCCTCGCGCACGCCATCGCCGTCGTCAACACGGTCACCGTGATCACCCTCTCGCTCGGGTGGTACTGGATCCGCAACGACGAGGTGAAGAAACACGCGGCCGCGATGACGACCTCGTTCGGCCTCATCCTCCTGTTCCTCGGGATGTACCTCCCGAAGGTCGCCGGCGGCGGCACCAAGGAGTTCGTGCTGGACTCGGCGTACGCCTGGGTCCCGCTGTGGGACTGGGTGTACCCCGCGTACCTGATCATGCTCGCGATCCACATCATCCTCTCCGTCGTCTCCGTCCCCGTCGTCCTCTACGCGATCGTCCTCGGGCTCACGCACAGCGAGCGGGAGCTCCGGACCGAGACGCCCCACCGGCGCGTCGGCCGGATCGCCGCGAGCGCGTGGATCCTCTCGCTCGCCCTCGGGGTCGCCACCTACCTCCTCTTGAACCACCTGTACGACTCGACGTTCGCCGCCGCCGAGGCCGCGACGGTCCTCCTCCCGGCCGTGCCGGTCTGACCGCCACCGCCCTCGGTCGCCCGTCGCCTCGTTCCCCGTTTCCGGCCGCCCCCGCCGCCACCGAAACGCTTGAGCGGCGGCCGCGACACCCACACCCATGACAGAGTGGATCGGTGAGACGTTCACGAGCGACGCGGGCTGGAACCACCTCCTCGACCTCGTCGACGTCGGCGACCGGATGGCCGGCTCGGCGGGCGAGCGCGAGGCCTTGGAGCTGACCCGCGACGCGTTCGCCGACGCGGGCGCGCGAAACGCGGCGATAGAGGAGTTCGAGATCCAGGGCTGGGAGCGCGGCGACAGCGCGGTCCGGGACCCGACGACCGACGAGCCGGTCGCGGTCGGCCCGAACGAGTGTATCGCGCTGCCGCGCAGTCCCAGCGGCGAGGCGACCGGCGAGTTCGTCGACCTCGGCTACGGGGTCCCCGGGGACTTCGAGGCCGACTTGGAGGGGAAAGTCGTGATGGCCTTGTCGGACACACCTGACTCGGTCGACCGGTTCATCCACCGCCGCGAGAAGTACTACCGCGCGGTCGACGCCGGCGCGGCCGCCTTCGTCTTCGCCAACCACGTCGAGGGGACGCTCCCGCCGACCGGGAGCGTCGGGACCGCCGACGACCCGATCGGAGCGATCCCGGCGGTCGGCGTCTCGAAGGAGACCGGCGCCCGCCTCTCGCGACGGAATGAGGGGGACGACCTGACCGTCGCGGTCGACTGCGAGACGCCGACCGCGACGAGCGGGAACGCCGTCGCCGAGCTGGGGCCCGACACCGACGAGCACCTGATCGTCTCCTCGCACGTCGACGCCCACGACCTCGCGGAGGGCGCGATGGACAACGGCGCCGGCACGGCGACGATCGTCGAGGTCGCGCGGGCCCTCGCGGCGCGCGAAGAGGAGCTCGACGTGCGGGTGCGGTTCGCCGCCTTCGGCGCCGAGGAGGTCGGCCTCGTCGGCTCGTCGGTGGCGGCCGAGGCCGCCGACAGAGAGGCGGTCCGCGCCGTGGTCAACGTCGACAGCAACGTGTTCGGCCGGACGCTCCGGCTCGACCACCACGACTTCGACGCGCTGGCGGCGGCCGCCGAGCGCGTGAGCGACCGCTTCGATCACCCGGTCTCGACCGGCGAGGAGCTGGTGCCCCACAGCGACCACTGGCCGTTCGTGAAGCGGGGGATCCCCGGGTACATGGTCTCCGGCGAGACCGAGGGGCGCGGGCGCGGCTGGGGCCACACCCACGCGGACACGCTCGACAAGCTGGAGTCGCGGAACCTCCGGGAGCAGGCGATCCTCCTCACCGAACTCGTCGTCGACCTCGCCGAGGCGGACGCGTCGATCCCGCGCCGGGACACCGACGAGATCGCCGCGGCGCTCGAAGCAGAGGGGAAGGCGACGGGGATGAAGCTCACCGGCGACTGGACGTTTTGACGAAGGAAGCGTCGGGACAGGGCGATCGAGCAGGACGCCGGAAACCAGCCGTCTTCTCGGCCCTAACTAACAGCAACTTGGTTTGTCTAGAAGTGTTAATTACGAACTGACGGAAATGTAGACGATGCGCTCGGACACCGGGAACAACTACCGAGAGAGACTATGCGGCCGTTAGGCCGGTACAGCAAGAACAGTCGCCGAATAGGCGGTGACCGAATCGTTCGGGTCTTCAGCAGTTACGACAAGCGTGGTCTCACCGCCAGGATCAACGGTTTTTGTTTCGGTTTGTGTCACGACCGCGTTCTCGTCATTGGTGACCTCCCCGATGACCTCGGCATCCGTGTCAGCAGTTCTCTCTGAGTTGTTGCTGACGGTGATCGCCAGTTCGTATCCAGTATCAGTGGCAGAAAGATCGGTTGACGCGGAAACGCTCACCATCGGCCCCTCGACAACCATCTCACCGTCAAGACTGGGACCGAACCCGCCGTCAAGACACCCGGCGGTCGCGAGGGTCGTTCCGCTGGTTACCAGCGTGGCGGTTGATCTCAGCGCGCCGCGACGCGTACTGGTGTTTTCTTCCACCACCCCAAATATCTGGACGAACGCATATAAATCACTGTGGGGAGGAGGTAGAATGGAGAGGGGTAGGTGGAGCGTGACGAAAGGATCGGGTGAGGGGGAAATAGAGGAAGCGTCGGAGCGGTGGAGAAGGGGAACGGGAACGTCACGCGCCGAGCGCTAATTCGCTCAATTCGGAGCGCGCCCGTCAGGCGACGACGAACTGGTTCCAGATCCCTTCGACGACGAAGAACAGCGCGAAGTACGACGACCACACCAGCACGACGAGCGAGGCGGCGATCGAGCTCTTCGGCGCCTCGATCTCCATGTCGTTGCGGGCCTCGACGTTGCGCGCCTCCAGCTCGAAGAAGTCGGCGATGAACATCGCCAGCACGAGCACCGCAAGGATCGTCCCTCTCACGGGCGAGTCGAGGATGAAGAGGAACGAGAGGAGGACGAGCCCGACGTTGGTGAACACGTGCGGCGTGTACGCCTCCACGCTGTCGGCCTCCTGTCCCTGATCGACGTGTCGCCTGTGCGCGAGGTGCCGGGTCGCGAGGTTCGCGACGGTCATCACGAAGATCGCGTACGGCAGCGCCGGCCCGGCGGCCGCCAGCCAGCCGAGGGGAACGAGGAACTGCAGTGGGTCCATATCCACCATTTCCGTTCACGACGTATTAGAGTGTTTCCGATCGGCGCTCCCGCGACGGGGTCGCGGACGCCGCGGGGCGCGGGGGAGTGGCCCCTCACTCCGCCGTCGCCGAGAGGAGGTCGACCGTCGTCGCGACCTCGACGCCGACCGCGCGGTGCGGCTCGACGGTCCCGCGGCGATCGCCGTCAACGACCAGCGCGACCGGTTCCTCCTCGCGCTCGACCGTGACGCGGACACCCCCGCTCGCGACCCACGTGTCGGGGCGAGTCGTGAACGGCGAGACGGGGACGACCGAGAGGCCGCCGCCGGGCGACACCACGGGCCCCCCGGCCGCCGCCGCGTAGCCGTCGCTGCCGAGCGGCGTCGCGATCACGGCGCCGTCCGCGCGCACCGAGACCGACTCCCCGTCGGAAAAGGCGATCCCGTACTCGGAGATCCGGGCCGGCTCCGCCGTCACGAAGGCGACGTCCGCGGCCGCGAACCGGCGCGGGGCGTCGCCGGCGCCGTCGACCGCCAAGACCGGGTGCGCGACACGAGAGAATCCGTCGACCGCGCTCGCCGACCCGCCGAGTCCGTCGACGACCCCCGCGACGCGCTCGGTCCCGCGGTCCGGGTCGACCGCGTGACGACCGTCCCCGACCGGGAGGATCGGAGCCGACCGCGCGTCTCCGGTCGCGGCCGCGCGCATCGCCTCCCGGAGCGCGGCGTCCCCGACGGCGACGACCGCGTCCGCCTCGGTGCGGTCGACGAGACGGGCGCCCGCGCCGTCGACCGCCGATCGGATCCCCCCCNCCAGCCCGCTCAGAGATGTGTATAAGAGACAGCCGTCGCCGAGAACCGCGAGGCGGCGCGTCGGCTCACTCATGCGCGAGGCTGGGGCGAGCGGCGGTGAAAAGCTCTCGGTTCGTCGGCGAGAGGCGTCGGCGTCGCTCTCAGGGGACCGAACTGACGGAGAAAGCGAGACGAGAGAGTTCGGTTCAGTTCGCGGCCGCGTCGTCGTCGCCGCCGTCCAGGGCGTCGCGGAGCTGCCGGCTGGCGGGGATGAGCACCCAGAACGTCAGCGCGCCGAGGACCATCAGCCAGAACAACACGTCGCCCGCGAGCAGGCCGACCTCGCCGTACGCCGTGTTCACGCCCTCCGCTGGGTTCACGAGCTGTGACACCTGGTAGTACGACGGCGTCCGGTACCAGCCGCCGAAGGTGATCCACCCGAGACCGCCGATCGTGAACAGGGCGAAGCCCTTCATGAACTCGTCTGCCATTACCTCACGTTTCGCTGGAGTCGTCTTGAGACTTTCCCATCCCTTGTCCGCGGAACCGGGTCCCGAGCACGTACACGGCGGTCCCGAGGACGATGAAGCCGACGCCGGTGATTGCCATTATCGCCACGAGCACGTCCTCCGGCGGCAGGATTCCGGCGCTGTCGAGCAGGTAGACGATGGTCGTCCGGACGAAGCTTATCTGAAGCGTCGCGGCGTCGATGAGCGTGAACCCGACGAGGTAGGTGACGACCGCGGCGAGCGTCGAGAAGACGGTGACGGCCTTGTACAGCCGGAATGGGACGACGACCTCTCGGCCGCTCGGCCCCTCCCGCGGGCCCGTCGGCTCGTTGCGCGGGTCCTCGTCGTCGTCGGCCGCGATCGGGTCGCCGGTCTCATCGAACGACTGCGAGGCGTCGCCGTCTGTTGAGGATGACATGGGTGATACGGGGCGTCGGAACGGAGTGGATGTGGACCGTGACCGCGCTCCGGTCGCGGTCGCAACGGAGGTTCGCCGTTACTTCGGCGGCCGCAGCATGTAGTACCGCCGGTTGAGGTCGTACATGTACCCCTCGCGCATCGTCTTCAACACCGCGTAGGTGATGACGCCGCCCGCGACGGGGAGCATGAACACGAGCGAGAACAGCAGCTCGAGCGGAACCGGGAAGAAGTTCTGGATCGCCAGCACCGCCAGCGTGATCGCCAGGATGACGCCGGTCACGCCGAGCGCGGCCCACCCCGGCTCCTCGACGGGGCGCCGTGCGTTGCCCTTGTTGAGGAAGGGGACGAGCGTGATGACGCCGAAGATGGCGCCGTGGGCGATGAGCCCGTACAGCTCGTTGGACACGACGATGTTACCGCCCAACACCGCGAGTTCGGGGTTGATCGGGCTGAGCTTCAGCAGGCCGAACGACCAGTAGAGGTACCAGTCGGGCAGGATGATCGCCGGCGTGGAGCCGGGGTTCGCCGGGTCGCCGAAGTGGGACGGCAGGATCGAGGCCACGAGCAGGATGACCCCGAGGAAGAACGAGGTGATCGCGAGGTTGCGGATCGTCTCGTGGGGCCACGTCGGGAAGCCGAGCACGTCGCGCTCGACGTACGTCGACTCCGTCCGCAGGTCCTCGTCCTCGCGGCGGGAGCGCTCGAAGTACTGGTAGGTGAGCTGCGCGAGCCCCTGGCTGCGCTCCTTCCGCTCGGACCAGGTCGGCGTCTCGTCGTCCGGCGGGACCGTCGCCGGCGGGCCGCCGTCGGTCCGCGCCTCGTCGTCGGTGCCTCCGTCCGTCATGGCTGTGGTGTCGTCGGTCATTGGATTAGTGCGGCTCCGCGATGCCCTGCACCCAGACGATGCCGACGTGGATCGCGATGAGCGCGGTGACCACGAACGGCAACACGAACACGTGCAGGATGTACATTCTCACGAGCGTCGCCTGTCCGAGGGTGAAGCCGCCGAACAGCAGCTGGGCCGCCCACTCGCCCACGATGGGGGTCGCGAGGGCCAGCTCGACGCCGATCTGCGCCGCCCAGAAGGACAGCTGCTTCCACGGCAGGACGTACCCGGAGAAGCCGAACAGAAGCGTCAGGGCGATGAGCACGACGCCGAGGATCCAGTTGACCTCGCGCGGCTCCTTGTACGCGCCGGTGAAGTAGACCCGCAGCATGTGGAGGAACACCGCAGCCACCATGAACTGCGCCGCCCAGCGGTGGATCGACCGGAGCATGAAGCCGAACTGGACGTCCTGCATGATCATCACCATCGAGTCGTACGCGGCGGTGGGGTCGCCCTGCGCCGCCGCGCCAGCGGTCGACGGCGCGTAGTAGAACCCGAGCAGCGCGCCCGAGACCGCCGCGAGCAGGTACGCGATGATGGAGAGGGACCCGAGCGAGTATAACGGGTACCAGTACCAGAACTTGTTGTCGAGGTCGTACTGCTCGGTGTGGCTCTTCGGCATCTGGAGGTTCGCGCGGTAGTACATCGTCTCCAGCAGCTCGAGGTAGTCGACGATGCGGAGCCGCTTGTCCAGCCAGATGAGCGTGGTCAGGAACGCCGTCTCGATGGCCGTGAGGTCCTGACTCTTGAGCCACGCGTTGTGGTCCATGTCGTCTTGTTTTTTCAGGCTCATTGTCGAATCACTTCTTGTAGTACGGGTACACCGCGCGCTTCAGCGTGTCCGCGAGGTTGCCGGTGTCGATGCCCTTGCCGTCTTTGTCCTCTTCGCGGACGTACAGATCCTCCCACTTGCGGCGGCGCTTTTTCACGATCATCACGTCCGGAAGGAACTCTTTCCGGTACAGGAGCAGGATGAACGCGAGATCAATAAAGATGAAGGCCAACAGCGCGCCGACGTACATGTTCCCCGCCTCCGTCGACGCCCACGCGGACATCAGTCCGTAGGTGAACAGGGCGACGAACACGACCTCGATGACGGTGAGGAGGACGATCGCGATCGCGGCGGCGGTGCTCTCGCGGGCCGGCTCGTACCGGTGGATGTCACCGTACGAGGAGCCGCCGGAGCTCATCTGGCACCTCCGTGGCCCGTGTGGGCCGACTCGCCGTATTTGAGCATGTAGAACGTGAACACGAACGTCATCCCGATGCCGAGCATCGCGGAGATCCCGACCCAGTGAGCGTGGAGGGGGACGCCGACCTTGGCGATGTCCTCCGGCCACCCGGTGCTCGCGCCGCCGACCTCGACGGTGGCGACGTCCTCGCCGACGGCGATGCCGCCGTGCATGCCGACCGCGGTGTGGGGGACGCAGTGGTAGTGGGTGATGCCGGCGTCCTCGCTCGACGTCTCGTACTCGTAGGTGTACCCCTCCTCACCGACGGGGTTCCCGCTGTCGAGGCTGGCCGGGCCGCCGTCGTCGACCGTCTGGACGTTGTGGTCGCCGCCGTTCCCGGTCCACTCCCAGACGATGGTCGTCCCCTCGTCGACCCACACGAGGGTCGGATCGAACGCGAGGCCGTCGCTGCCGGCGCCGACCGAGATGGTTACCTCGTCTTGGCCGCGGGCGTCGGTGTACGACCCGACGTTGCCGTCGGCCGCCCCGCTCGGCCAGTCGGGCTGTACCTCCTGTGCAGCCACCGTTCCGGTTGCCCCGGCGGAGGCCGCGACGGCGGCGGTCGCGCCGCCGGCCGTCCGCACGAAGTCCCGCCTTTTCATACACTCTCACTCGGGACGGGGTTCGCTTAAACCCACCGACTGAAACCGCGGACGTGGAGGAGGTCTCGGGGGCTGAAACCGTCGAAATCGTCGGATTAATTCTCTCGGTCGCGCTCCGTTGCGTCGGCGTCCTCGTCGGTCACGACGCCGTCTTCGACGGGGACGAACCCGGGCCGCTCCTTCGCCTCGCGGAGCGCGCGCAGTCGGTCCCGGTACTCCTCCGAGCGGAACCGGTCCGAGAGCCGCGCGTTCGCCACCATCGCGAAGAGGAAGAGACCGATCAAGAGGAAGACGGCGCCCATCGCCGGCGCGACGATCGTCCCGAGGTCGGCCACGGCGCTCGCGACGAGGAGCGCCGCGCCGGCGAGCACCTGGACCGCGGCGACGGCCTGCACCACGAGGTTGCCGAACTCGCCGGAGCCCTCCGGGACGCTGTCCGGGTGCGGGAGCGACCAGTCCTCGGGCGGTTCGGGCACCTCGTACGACTCCATCGCCGCGAGCGCGACGACCGGCTCGATGTCCCGAAGCACCGTCCCCTCGCCGCGTACCTCGCCCGTGGGACGGATGATCGCGTATCCCTCGTCGGAGTAGACGAGGATGCGCTCCTCGCCGTCCTCGCGGACGCGCTCCAAGACGCCGAACACGTCGCGGGTCGCGATCCGGGACTTCAGCTCGGCGTCGACGCGGTCGAGGAGCCGGTCGCCGGTGATCCACGTGTCCGGGTCGAACGCGGCGTCCCACTCCTCTGCGCTCATCTGCGCCATGTCGGAGGGCCCGAAGTCGTCGAAGTCGTACTCCGACTCGACGCGCTCGCGGAGGGCCTCGATGTCGGTCTCGTCCGCTCGCGTCCCGTCGGCGTCGGGCGCCCCGGGCTCGCCGTCGTCGGGTGACGTGCGGTCGTCCGAACCGTCGGCCGCCGGATCGGGCGACTCCTCCGGCGGCGACTCCGACTCCGACCGCGTCGAGGTGTCCTCCATCACCTCGGCGCTACGTGCTCCTGACGCTAACTGTTTTCGTCCGCGCCCGGCCGCCGGGGGCCCGGGACCGCACGTCCGGAGACGGCGTCGCCGGACGCGGATCGCGGGGCTTTACGCGCCGGAGCACGTAGCCGCTCGCATGGTCGACGAGTCGGTCATCGCGGCGCTCGCCGGGGTGTCCGTGACGACGAGCCTCCCCTTCCTCCTGTACGGCGCCTGGATCATGATCGACGCGGAGACGGTGTCGTGGAACGTGCTGATGCGGCACCTGCGGTACATCGTCGCGGGACTGGTGCTCACGACCGTCCCCATCGTCGGGTGGATGATCCCGCGCGTCCTCGATCAGCTGACCGGGATGGCCATCGTCCACGCCTTCTTCGGCGTCCAGGCGTACGCCCTCCTGGCGTTCGCGCTCACCGGGATCGTGCGGATCTTCCAGGCGAAGCGGAACGCGGACGCCTACGAGGACCGCGACGTCGACATCGACGAGATCCACGAGGACATGGGGCACTGGCGGAAGCGGCTCCGCGCCGGCGTCGCCGGCTTCATGCTCCTGTGGCTGTGCGCGTGGGTGACCGGGCTCTACCGGCTGTACACGCTCCACTTCGCGTCGATGATCTGACCGCGGCGCCCCGGCGAACGGTCCGTTTGCCCCGCGTCGAAACCCGTCTCCCCGACCGACAGGTTCAATCTTGGTTTGCTCGTAACAGGGGTATCGTGGCAGTCACCTTCGACCTCTTCGGGACCCTCGTCGACGTCGAGTACCCGTCCGACCCGGCGGAAGCGGTCGCGCGCGAACTGGAGTCCCGCGGCGTGACGGTCCCCGACGACTGGCACGTCGCGTACGGGGAGCAGCACGTCGAGGCGCCGGCCGGCGCGGAGGTCCCCCTCCCCGCGCACGTCGCCCGCGCGCTCGACTCCCGCGGCGTCGACGCGGAGCAGAACGTCGCCAGACACGCCGTGATCGCGGCGTTCGACCCGGACGTGACCCGGCGCGACGGCGCGATCGACGCGGTCCGGGGCGCCGGTGAGCGCGGGCCGGTCGGGCTGCTCTCGAACTGCGCCGTCCCGGAACTCGTCCCGCGGACGCTGATCCGCGCCGGGCTCCGCGGCGAGTTCGACGCGGTCACGACGAGCGTCGGTTGCGGCTGGCGCAAACCCCACCCCTCCGCGTTCGAGGCCGCGGCGGAGGCGCTGGACACATCGACGACCGCGCTCGTCCACGTCGGCGACGACGCGGAGACCGACGGGGGGATCGTCGCCGCCGGCGGCCGCTTCGTCGACGTGACGGAGACGCCGCTGTCCGGGGTCGTCGGCGAACTCGAAGCGGAGCCGTAGGCGGTTCGACGGAGGCAGGGCGGCTGCGGGCGAGCTACTCGAACTCGCGGTCCGCCAGCCGTGCCCGCCACGCCTCGCCCACCCGACCCTCCGAGACCAGCTTCTCGACGTGCGCCGCGACCGTCGCCAGCGCGAGGTCCCGCACGCCGGAGAGGTCCTTCTCGTAGGCGCCGTCGACGACCGCGTCGAGGTCCGCGGCGCCGCCATCGATCGCGGCGATCACGTCGCGTTCCCGGGCCAGTCTGTGGTCGATCAGTCGGTCGCACGTCGCCTCGGGATCGTCGATCGCCGGTCCGTGGCCCGGGAGGAGTCGGTCGTAGCCGGCGTCGCGCACCCGTTCGAGGCTTTCGAGGTACGCGGACAGGTCCCCCTCGGGCGCGGCGACCGCGACGCTCCCCTCGGCGACGGCGAGGTCGCCGCAGCACAGCACGGAGCGGGCTTCACTCTGGTCTCCGGCCGCGAACGCGACGTGGTCGGGCGCGTGCCCCGGCGCGTCGACGACGCGGACTCCGGTGTCGGCCACCGTCTCGCCCGGCGCGACCGTCTCGTCGGGGTCGACGCCGGCCGCCGCGGCGAACCGGTCGGCGTGCCCCTCGCGGGCGACGACGGTCGCGTCGGTCAGGGCGGCGTACTCCCCGACCGCGCCCACGTGGTCCGGGTGGGCGTGGGTGACCGCGATCGCCTCGACCGACGGGGCGGCCGCGTCGGCCGACCCCCGCTCCGCGAACGCGGCGTCGAGCGCGTCGGTCCGCGCCGCCGGGTCGACGAGGAGCCCGTCGAGCAGGTACGCGTTCGTGGTCTCGCCGGGGGCGCGCGTGTCGACGGGGACCTCGACGCGGGTGACCGCGGGGTCGTCGCCTGACTTCGGACCGTCGCCCGACTTCGGACCGCCGCCCGACATCGCTCAGTCTCCGCGCCCGAGCGACGAACGCGCGGCCGGGCCCGGGCCGGAGCCGGGGCGCTCGCGGCCGGGGATCGGCACGTCGGTGTCGCCGGCGACCGCGTACGCCGCGAGGTCGGCCACGCCGTCGTCGACCGCCTCGACCGACTCGTAGGGCCGCCCGACCACGATGTCGCCGGCTCGGCTCCGGTTGATCCCCGGGATCGCGGTCAGCTCGTCCATCGAGGCCGCGTTGACGTCGAGCGGGTACGGGACGCCCGTCACGGAGCGGTACCCGTGGTCGGTGATCGCCACGTCGATGGTCGTACCGAGTTCGCGCTCGCCCGGGACCGCCACGAGGAGCGCGTAGGTGCCCAGCTGGCGCCCGAACGTCTTGCCGTCCTGGTGGTACTCGAGGTGGAGGTCGGGCAGGACGGTCCCCGGCGGGACGACCCGGTCGAGCATCGGGTTGTCGACGGTCTCGCGCACCTCGCGCTTGTACGCCTGGAACTGGTCTTTGTGCTCCTGTGCGACGTCCGCGCCCGTCTCCGCCATCTCCGTGCCCGCGAACGCCATCACCTGCCGGATGTTGATCCGGCGGAGCATCAGCCCCTCGTCGTACACCGTCCGGAGGAACTCCTTGTTGTGCTCGTACGTCTCCGGGCGCTCGCCCGCGAGCCCGTGGACGAGGTTGATCCCGGGGAGCAGCTTCGGCAGCCGCGGCGAGGCGTCCGGCCCGGTCGAGGGGCCGGTGACGCGCGTCGCGTCGCCGGGCGTCGTCTCCGGAGTATCGCCCGGGCGCCAGCCGCCCTCCTCGTTGACGACGCGGACGGCCTCCAGGCACTCCTCGGCGGTGACGAGCAGGTTGTTCTGCTCTTGAACCACGGGGTCGGCCGATTCGAGGCCGAAGGCGGCCGTGTCGCCGGGCGTGTTGTGCTCGGCGATGACGCGGATCGCCTCGCGGGAGGCCTCGGGGTAGTCCGTGATCGTCACGGGGTTCATGTTGTCGAGGTGGAGCGTCCGGAGGTCGGGCGCGACCTCGCGGATCCCGCCGTACAGCTCCCGCAGGGCGTCGGGGTTCGGCGCCTCGCCGTCGCCGCCGAACGCGAGGATGTCGGCCTGCCGCCCGAGCCGGAAGTGTCTGACTCCCCGGTTCGAGAGCGCGTCGACCTCGCTGACGACGGAGCCGGGAGTCCGGAACGCCGGGTCGCCGTACAGCGGCTCCGTACAGAACGAACAGCGGTACGCGCACCCGCGGGAGGTCTCCATCTCGCAGATGAGGTAGTCGGGGTGGTTCGGGTGCTGCTCGACGACGAACGCCCCCCGCCGGGCCCAGCGGTCGACCTCCTCGTTCGTCCGCATCCGGTTGCCGTACCCCTCGAGCCCCTCGCGGACGAGGTCGTGGGCCGCGGCCTCGACGTCGCCCATCGCGACGAAGTCGTAGTCGAGGTCGTCGCGCTGCGTCTCCTGCGCGCCCGCGTTCTCCTCGCCGACCCCGAAGCGCACGGGCCCGCCGAGCAGCGTCACGCCGTCCGCGGTCCAGCCGAGCTCGCGCACCTCGTCCGGCTCGGCGGGGGTACCGCCGACGTACTTCCCGGGCACCGTCATCCCGCCGACGTACACCATGAGGTCCGCGTCCGCCACGTCGGCGTGCTTCGAGCGGTCGTCGCGGAGCTCGTCGATGGTGTGATACGTGATCTGTGACTCCGGGACGCCCGCGTCGACGAGCGCGCCGGCCGTGTACCGGGGGTACGTCGAGAGGTACGGCGGGACGCCGAAGTGTGCCGGCTCGTCGACGTACCCGTCGACGATGGTGACGGCGAGGTCGTTCGGGTCGGCCGGGAGCGACCCCCGGGCCGACGCGGGCGAATCGGTCATGTTACCGTCCGTAGTCGGCCGAGAGGGGAAAAGCGTGCGGAAGGTCCGCCGGGGGCGGAGCGGACCGACCGAACCCCCCGGCCCAATCGCTTATCCCGGAGCGCTCGAAACCGCGACTCGTGTCCTCCAATACGCCCGCTCGCCGGCAGCGGCTCGGACAGTACCTCGCTGTCGCCCTCGTCTGCGCCTTCGGCGCGGCGCAGTTCTACGGCGCCGACCCGCGCCCGTGGGGGGCCGCGACCGGGTGGACGGTCGTCACCGCTTTACTCGTCGGCCCGCTCGCGTGGCTGGCGCGGGACCGGCTCCCGCCGGACCGGTACGAGACGCTCGCCTACGTCGCCGCGGGGGCCGCGATGCTCGCCGCGATCGTCTGGCTCGGCGTCTCGCTCGCGTTCGCGCCGCGCCTGTTCCCGTACGGCCCGGGGTTCGCCGCCGGCGTGGCGTCCGGGACGCTCCTCGTGCTGCTCGCGGAGCGAACCGTCGTTCCGGAGCGCATGCGCGACGCGGGGCTCTGACCGGGCTGCCGCGCGGCGTTCCGATCGCCGCGCGGCCCGTTTCGCGTCCGCGGGTCACCGCCGCCACGCCGTTTAAGCCCTCGCCGACACAATACGTCGATATATGCCATCGACGATGGAGGTCAAGTGCGCCAGCGACGACTGCGAGCTCGACATGTTCGAGAACCACTACACGTACGACGTGCCCGACGACCACGCGGTCGAGGACCTCTCGTGTCCGTACTGTGGGGGGAGCGATCTCGTCGAAATCGAGGTGTGAGCCCGTGAGCCGACTCGTCGAGACCGGTCGGTCCGCGCTCCGAAGCGCCCTCGAACGCGTCGGCCGCGGCTGGGGCCGCGTCCAGGAGCGCCGCCCGCTCTCGCACGACCTCCTCGAGAGCGACGACGCCTACCTCGTCGTCTTCGACGCCCCCGGCGTCCGCGGCGAGGACGTCGACGTCACCTTCCTCGACCGCACCGTCGAGGTGAACCTCGAACGCTTCCGCGACTTCTACGACGGCTACGACCTCGTGTTCCCGGGCCGCGGCGTCTCGCTGTCCGGGAGCGTCGACCTCCCGAACGACGCCGACGTGACCCCCGAGGGCGCGAACGCGACGCTCACGCGCAACGGCACGCTCCACGTCGAGATCCCCAAGCGCGGCGGGTCGAGCGACGTCGACGTCGTCGAAGAAAGCGACTGACGCGGCGGCTACCTTTTAAACCTCATCCGTTCGGGTCGACAGCGACATCCCCTCCGCGATCTCGAACTCCTCGTCGCCGTCGAACCGCTCCGGGTCGAACGCGCCGATCCACGGCGACTCGGGGTCGTCGAACGGGATCCCAGAGCGCGATGCGAGCACGCCCTCGGCGACCGCCTCGCCGATCGCCGGCGCGCGCATGAAGCCGTGTCCCTGCCAGCCGGCGGCGACGAAGAGCGTCGGGTCGGCCTCCCCGCTCGCGTCCGCCGGCCCGACGAGCGGGTCACCGTCTGGCGTCGCGGTACAGAGCCCGGCCCACGCCCGCGAGACGTCGGAGTCGGGATCGACTCGCGCCGCGGAGTCGCGGCGGACAAGGCGCTCGTCGAGGACCGCGGCGACGTCCTCGCGGAACCAGTCGTCCGCCCCGCGCCGGTAGCCCTCGGGGTCGGCGGGGACCGGCTCCGTGCCGTCGCCCGCGAGCAGGCCGTCCGGATGCGGGCGGAGGTACGCGTCCGCGGTGGCGTCGTAGACCATCGGGCCGTCGTAGGCCGCTCGGGCGACGAGCGCTTGGACGCGGTAGGGGACGACCGGGACCGCGACGCCGGCGTCCGCGAGCAGCGACCGCGTGTGCGCCCCGGCCGCGACGACGACCGCGTCGAACGCGCGCGTTTCGGTCGCCGGATCCCCGTTCGCTCCGGCGTCGCGGATCCGGACCTCGCGTTCCGAGCCCCTCCGCGGGCCGAGCGCGACCGCGGTGTCCGTCTCCATCGCGACGCCCGCCCGAGCAGCCCGCTCGCCGAGCGCGCGGACGTAGCTCGGCGGGTCGGTCCACCCCGCGCCCTCCGCGACCGCGGCGACGGCGAGGTCGTCGGCGTGGAGGGCGGGGAAGCGCTCGCCGAGCGCGTCGGGGTCGACGAGCGATACCTCCCGGCCGTGGTCCCGCATGCGCTCGACCATCGCCGGAACGGCGTCGGCGTCGGGGTCGCCCTCGCGGACCGCGATCACGTACGGACAGGACGTAAAGGAGAAGCCGGGCAGCGTCCGGTCGAACGCGCGGAACCGCTCCAGCGCGCGGGCGCCGACCGCGGCGTCGACGTCCTCGGCGTAGGCGTCGTAGAGGACGCCCGCCGCGCGCCCGGAGCTCTCGGCGGCCAGCTCCCCGCGTTCGTAGAGCGTTACGTCGGCGCCCCGGGCCGCGAGGTCGCCGGCCGCCGTGACGCCGACCGCGCCGCCGCCGACGACCGCAACCGTCGGCGCTGACTCGTCTTCCTCGGTCATGCCCCGAGACACGCGAGCGACGACGAAAAGCCACCGGGACGGCGACGGCAACACTGCGGCGGCGCGTGCCTCCGAGCGCCCGACAGGGCGCGAGGAGCGCGCGCGAGGGAGTCGGTGGTCCGGAGCGAAGCGGAGGACCACCGACGAGGTTGGGGAGGTGTGAGGTGCGGTTGCTGTGCGTTCCCGCGAGCGAAGCGAGCGGGAGCACGGAAGTCGCAGCCCGCACAGCGACCGAAGGGAGCGAGCAGGAACGTCTTCCGGNCGCGAGCGAAGCGAGCGGGAGCACGGAAGTCGCAGCCCGCACAGCGACCGAAGGGAGCGAGCAGGAACGTCTTCCGGTGGGGCGGGACGCAAAGGGGCAGCCGCGAGCAGCCCGTACGCTCGCTGTGCTCCTCGCTCAGTCACTTCGTTCCTTCGCTGCGGTGCTTGCGTCACCTACGGGCTGCTCGCGGCTGGGGCTTTGGCGGTGGTCACGGTCGATCCGTCCGCGACGATTTATAAACAAGCGGCCGGGGCTTTGGCGGTGTTCCCCGCCGCTCCGCGATCAACTATTCATATGCGAGCGGCTGGGGCTTTGGCGGTTCTACCTACCGATCCGCGGTCAATTATTTATAACTAAAGGGCCGGAAATCAGAAGCTGTTCTCCGGCGATACGCGGTTACTCATTTATAAACGAGCGACCGAACCTTCCACGCTATCGTCGACGCCGCCGATCACCGGACGACCGCCTCACCTGCGAGTTATTTATAAACCCAACCCCGCTGCGGCCTGCGAGGCAGCCGAGAGGTCGAGATCGAGGGTGACGACGTAGGTGTGGATCGCCCAGAAGCCCGCCAGCTCGATCGCGGTGGTGATCACGGTGACGAGGTCGGCGTACTTGCTGCTCGTCGTCACGCCGCTCGGCAGCCCGTACTCCTTGTCCGAGAGCGGGTGGAACAGCGCGATACCGCGCCGGCTCCCGACCACGTCGAGGAGGTAGTGGGTCAACACGCCGATCCACACGTACTGGAGGTTGCCGAAGCTGTCTCTTATACACATCTCTGATGGCGCGAGGGAGG
>NZ_AOJF01000029.1:0-32713 GCF_000337395.1 Halorubrum distributum JCM 13561 | reverse complement strand
GATCTCGGCGACGGTCGTCGCGGTCGCCATGTCGAGGCCGGGCTCGACGATAAACCCGAGACCGAGGGCGAGCAGCAGGCCGTTGAGGACGTGGCCGCGTTTGTTCATACCGCTGGCTGTGCGTGTCGGTAGGTCAAACCACCGGATCGCGGCGACGGCGGTAGGGCGCGCGTCCCCCGCCCTTCGGAACGGCCGCTCGCGGGGCGAAAGAGCCACGGCGGGCGCGCCCGACCCGCCCGTATGGAGTACGAGGAGCCGAAGTTCTTCCACGTGATGCAGTACGCCGCGGCCGCCGACGGCGACGTCATCGACATGGTGAGCGGCAACCCCGACTGGGAGCCGCCCGCCGCGCTCCGGGAGGCGCTCCGCGAGTACGCCGACCTGCCGCCCGCCGACTTCCAGTACCCGCCGAGCGACGGGCTCCGCGAGCTGCGGGAGGCGATCGCCGAACGCCGCGGCGTCGACCCCGACCGCGTGGTCGTCACCAACGGCACCGGCGAGGCGAACTACCTCGCCATGGCGCGCGCGCTCGACCGCGGCGCCGGCGACGAGGCGCTGCTCATGGACCCGGTGTACCCGTACTACCCCGGGAAGACGCATTTGCTCGGCGGGGAGCCGACCCTCGTTCCGACCGCCCGCGACGGCGGCCTCGACGTCGACGCGGTCCGCGAGGCCGCGAGCGAGGACACCGCCCTCATCGTCCTCAACACGCCGAACAACCCCACGGGCGCCGTCTACGACCTCGACGCGGTCCGCGAGGTCGTCGGTGTCGCCGAGGCGGTCGACGCCGTGGTCGTCGTCGACGAGGTGTACGACCGGTTCGACCTCGCCGGCTCGTTCGAGTCCGCCCTCACCCTCGATTCGGACCGCGTGATCGTCACCAGCGGCTTCTCGAAGTCGATGGCGATCACGGGGCTCCGCGTCGGCTACGGCGTCTTCCCCGAGGCGCACGTCGGCGACGCGAAGACCCGGCACATGCTCGTGAACGTCACCGGCGCGCGCCCCTCCCAGTACGCGGTGTACCACGCGCTCGCCGAGACGGAGCCGGACTACTACGCCCAGTCGCGCGAGCTGCTCGCGGACCGCGTCGACGCGTTCACCGACGCGCTCGACGCGGCCGGCGCGGAGTACAGCCGCCCCGAGGGCGCCTTCTACGTCCTCGCGCGCTTCGAGGGGTTCCCCGGCACGATGGCGAACGTCAAGCGGCTGGTCGACGAGGCGGGCGTCGCCGGGATGCCGGGCGAGGCGTTCGGCACCGCCCGCGACGAGTGGATCCGCTTCGCGCTGGTGACGCCGCGAGCGACCGAGGCCGCCGAGCGGCTCGCCGACTACTTCGCCGACGGCGCGCCGGAAACGCCGGCCGACCCGCGGTGAGCGGCGGCGACCGCTACCCGCCGCCGCCCCCGCCGAAGCCGCCCTTCCCCGCCTCGGCCTCCCGCTCGCGGCGGTCCCGCTCGTCGTCCGCGTTCGACGGTGACCGCTCCGGCGGTGACCGCTCCGGCGGTGACCGCTCCGACGGCGACCGCTCCGACCCCGACCCGGACCGCCGCGCCGAGAGCGCCCACCCGAGCGCGTACGTCGCGACCGCGACGGCGACGCCCGCGGCGGCGCCGAGGGACTCCGCGCCGGCGACGAACGCGACGGCGGCCAGCGCCGGCCCCCCGAGGAGCGCGTACCCGAGGTTCTCGCGCACGACTCGCGGCGTCTCCATGCCCGGAGCGTCCGGCTCCCGGCGGAAGTGTCTTGTCCCGTTCCGCGGCCGCTGAACCGTTCCGGCGAGTCCGCCCCGTTCGAACCGTTCCCACGACTCCGCCGTATTCAAATACGCGCGCGCAGACCAACGCGTATGGAGCAGATCGACGACCAGTACGCGCCCGCGGACGTCGAGTCCGCGGTCGACGAGTACTGGGACGAGCACGACGCCTACGAGGCGGCGAAAGAGGCGCACGCCGACGACCCGCCGTTCTTCTTCGTGGACGGGCCGCCGTACACCTCCGGGCAGATGCACCTCGGGACGGCGTGGAACAAGACGCTGAAGGACGCGGTCATCCGGTACAAGCGGATGACCGGCCACCGCGTCACCGACCGTCCCGGCTACGACATGCACGGGCTCCCGATCGAGGTGAAAGTCGAGGAGGAACTCGGCTTCGAGAACAAGCGGGATATCGAGGAGTACGGGATGGAGTCGTTCATCGAGAAGTGTAAGGAGTTCGCCCTGGAGAACCGGGCGGCGATGGACGAGGACTTCAAGTCCATCGGCGTCTGGATGGACTGGGACGACCCGTACGAGACCATCTCGCCGGAGTACATGGAGGCCGCGTGGTGGGCGTTCTCCGAGGTCGCCGACAACGACCTCGTCGAGCAGGGGAAGCGGTCCATCTCGCAGTGCCCGCGCTGCGAGACGGGACTCGCCAACAACGAGGTCGAGTACGAGGACGTCGAGGACCCCTCCATCTACGTGAAGTTCCCGCTCGCGGACCGCGAGGGGAGCCTCGTCATCTGGACGACGACGCCGTGGACGGTCCCCGCGAACACCTTCGTCGCCGTCGACGAGGAGCTCACCTACAACGCGGTCCGCGCGGAGAAGGACGGCGAGGAGGAGCTGCTCTACGTCGCCGCGGAGTGCGTCGAGGACGTGCTCGGCGAGGGTCGCTACGAGTCCTACGAGGTCGAGGCCGAGCTGACCGGCGAGGAGCTCGTCGGCTGGGCGTACGACCACCCGCTCGCCGACCGCGTCGCCGAGTACCCCGACTTCGAGGGCGCCGGGCAGGTGTACGCCGCCGACTACGTGGAGGCGGACCGCACCGGACTGGTCCACTCCGCGCCGGGCCACGGGGAGGAGGACTTCCACCGCGGCACGGAGCTCGGGCTCGACATCTTCTGTCCCGTCGGGCCGAACGGCGAGTTCACCGAAGCCGCCGGCGAGTACGCCGGCCAGTTCGTGCGCGACGCCAACGACGACATCATCGACGACCTCGTCGCCGACGGCCACATGCTCGCGCACGGCACCGTCGATCACAGCTACGGCCACTGCTGGCGGTGTGACACCGGGATCATCCAGCTGGTCACCGACCAGTGGTTCATCTCGATCACGGACGTGAAGGAGGACCTCCTCGACAACATGGAGGACTCGGAGTGGCACCCCCAGTGGGCCCGCGACAACCGGTTCCGCGACTTCATCGAGGACGCGCCCGACTGGAACGTCTCCCGCCAGCGCTACTGGGGGGTCCCGATCCCGATCTGGGTGCCGGAGGACGCCGAGGCCGGGAACCTCGACGAGGAGATGATCGTTATCGGCACCCGCGAGGAGCTGGCCGAGCGCGTCGAGGAGGACGTCGACCCCGACTCGATCGACCTCCACCGTCCCGCCGTCGACGACCTCACGATCGTCGAGGACGGGACGACGTACCGCCGGGTCGAGGACGTGTTCGACGTGTGGCTCGACTCCTCGGTCGCGACGTGGGGCACGCTCGGCTACCCGAGCGACGAGGCCGCGCACGACGAGCTGTGGCCCGCCGACCTCATCATCGAGGCGCACGACCAGACCCGCGGCTGGTTCTGGTCCCAGCTCGGGATGGGGACCGCCGCGGTCGGCGAGATCCCCTACGAGGAGGTGCTGATGCACGGCTTCGCCAACGACGAGGACGGCCGCAAGATGTCGAAGTCGGTCGGCAACATCGTCACGCCGGAGGAGGCCATCGACCGCGCCGGCCGCGACCCGCTCCGCACCTACCTCCTCTCACACGACCAGCAGGGGGTCGACCTCGCGTTCGAGTGGGACGGCCTCGGCGAGATCCAGGGGAAGCTCAACATCCTCTGGAACGTGTTCCGGTTCCCCCTTGAGTACATGGAGCTCGACGGCTACGACCCCGCCGACGCCGACCTCTCGGACGGCGAGCTGGAGCTCGTCGACGAGTGGGTGCTCTCGCGGCTCCAGTCCGTGGAGACGGAGGTCGCCGACGCCTGGGACGACTACCGGGTCAGCGACGCCGTCAACACCGTCATCGAGTTCGTCACGCAGGACGTCTCCCGCTTCTACGTGAAGGCGGTCCGCGACCGCATGTGGGAGGAGGCCGACTCCGCCTCGAAGCGCGGCGCGTACGCCACGCTCGCGACCGTCCTCGACGAGGTGATCCGGCTGCTCGCGCCGATCGCGCCGTACCTCGCCGAGCGGATGTACCAGCGGCTCGACGGCGAGGCGACGACGGTCCACGCGCTGTCGTACCCCGAGCCGGACGCGGATCTGCGCGACCCCGACCTCGAACGCGACGTGGCGGCCTTCCGGGACGTCGAGGAGGCGGCCGCGAACGCGCGCCAGCAGGCCGGCCGGAAGCTCCGCTGGCCCGTGCCGCGCGTCGTCGTCGAGACCGACGACGAGACGGTCGCGGCCGCGGTTGACCGCCTCGAAGCGCTGATCGCCGACCGCGTCAACGCCCGCGAGGTGGTCGTCACCGACTCGTTCGACGAGCTTGTCGAGACCGCGGAGCCGCAGATGGCCGCCATCGGCCCCGCCTTCGGTGGCGACGCCCAGAAGGTGATGGAGGCGGTTCAGGGTGCGACCCGCGCGGCGGTCGAGGGCGGCGAGGTGACCGTCGACGGCGACCCCGTCGACCTCGACGACGAGATGGTCGAGTACGTCGCGGAGCCGCCGGAGCACGTCTCCGGCGCCGACTTCGAGGGCGGCACCGTCTACGTCGACACCTCCCTGACCCCCGAGATCGAGTCCGAGGGGTACGCCCGCGACGTGATCCGCCGGACCCAGGAGATGCGCAAGGAGCTCGACTTGGACGTCGAGGCGCGGATCCGCGTCGGCGTCGCCGTCGACGACGAGCGCGTGGCTGACTTCGTCGACGACCACGCGGACCTGATCGCCGGCGAGGTGCGCGCCGACGCCTGGCTGGACGACCCGAGCGACGCCGCCGACGCCGAGGGCGGCCTCGTCGAGGAGTGGACGGTCGAGGAGACGACTGTCACGATCGGAATCGAGCCGGTCGCGTAAGGGCTCGGCGGCTCCCCGCTCCCCCGGCTCCTTCTCTCGGCGGTATTGTGCCAACAGTTCGCATCCCGAAACCTATAGGTGCGTTCTTTACTCACGGTCGAACATGGATGTCCGGGCGGCTCGGCCCGACGACGCGGAGGACCTGCGAACGGCGGTCTCGCGAGCCCGCGAGGAGACGGTGTTCGACGACATCGGCGCGCCCCTGCTCGACGTGTCCGCCGCCGGCGTCCGCGAGGCCGCCGCCGAGGCGGAGTGGTCGTTCCTGATGGAAGACGACGAGGAGGGCCCCGTCGGCATCGCGATCGCACACCCCGATCAGGGCGGGACGGAGGCGGAGCTGCTGGCGCTGTGGGTCCACCCGAACCGCGCGGGAGAGGGCGTCGCGGACGAGCTGCTCTCCCGCGTGGGGGACGCGCTCGCCGACCGCGACATCGAGGCGCTCCGCGCGACGGTCCCGCCGGACCGTCCCAGCGCGGAGGAGTTCTTCAGCGCGCACGGGTTCACGCGGCGGGGGACCCGCCGGAGTCCCGCCGGCGACGAGACGGTCGTCGTCGCGGCCCCGCGGGCGCTCGCCTGACGCGGACGCGGCGAGAACAGGTCGGGACCGCCGGCCGAGTTACTTCAGCCGCTCCTGAAGGAACGAGGGGTGCGCCGCGGTGACGCCGTCGACGCCGAGCAGCTTCTCGGAGATGACGTCGCCGAGCTCGTCGCCGTCGCCGGCGCGGACCTCGGCCATCAGCATGTGGTCGCCGGAGGAGGTGTACAGCGCCTGGACCTCGTCGAGCGACTTCAGTTCCCGGGTGGCCTCCACGTACTGGCCCGAGTCCACGTCCATCCCGACCATCGCGATCGACTGCGACGAGAGCTTCTTCGGATCGACCTCCGCGGAGTAGCCGACGATCACGCCCCGCTCCTCGAGGCGGTCGATGTACTTCCGCACCGTCGGCTTCGAGACGTCGGCCCGCTCGGCGATCTCTCCGCAGGACGCCTGCGCGTCCTCTTCTAACACGGAGAGGATCCGTTCCTCCGTCGATACGGTACTCATACTACTCCGTTTGTCACCAATGAAAAAATACCTTGCGAATCAAAAAACGAACGCACGGCGCCGTGAACGGCCGCGGGTCCCGCTCAGGCGTGTTTGTCGAGGAACATGTCGTGGGAGCGCTCCCACTCGTAGTCGTCGTCCCAGTAGCGCTCGGCCAGCGGCTCCTCGGGCATCTCGCCGATTTCCTGTTTCTCGGCCCCGTAGGAGGGGCGCTCCTCGTCGACGTAGAAGCGGCCGGTGAGGACCTCGCCCTCGTACAGCGACTCCTCGGTCTCGCGCATCATCTCGGCGGCCTCGACGCGGTCCGTCTTGTCGAACTCGTAGTCGTCGGACTCGTTGACGTCGATGTACGGGACGTACTGGCGCGCGTCCTTGTTCCAGGTCGGGCACTGGGTGAGGAAGTCGACGTGCGCGAACCCGTCGTGTTCGATCGCCTCGATGAGGATCTCCTTCGCCTGGTTCGGGTTGACCGCGGCCGTCCGGGCGACGTAGGAGGCGCCGGCGTTCAGCGACATCGAGAGCGGCTTGATCGGCTCCTTGGCGCTGCCCGAGGGCTGCGTCTTCGACTTGTGGCCCTTCGGGCTGGTCGGGGAGGTCTGCCCCTTCGTGAGCCCGAAGATCTCGTTGTTGAACACGATGTACGTCATGTCGTGGTTCTCCCGGGCCGTGTGGATGAAGTGGTTCCCGCCGATCCCGTAGCCGTCGCCGTCGCCGCCGGCGGCGATCACTTCGAGGTCGGGGTTCGCGAGCTTCGCGGCGCGGGCCACGGGCAGCGAGCGCCCGTGGATCGTGTGGAACCCGTACGTGTCGAGGTAGCTGTTCAGCTTGCCCGAACAGCCGATCCCGGTGCACAGCAGGGTCTCCTCGGGCGTGCGCCCGACCTCCGGCAGCGCCTGTTTCAGCGCCTTCAGGACGCTGAAGTCACCGCAGCCCGGACACCAGGTCGGCTGCGGCTCCACGCCGGGGGTGTACTCGTCGCGGTCGATCTCTCGCTCGTCGCCGATCGCTGAAAACGTGCTCATGGGTTAGTCACCTGCGGCTGGGACGAAGGTGGTCTGATGGCCGGACGCGTCGCCGTCGCCCTCGACGACCGCGGCCTCGAACCCGTCGACGATCTCCGCCGGCTCGAACGGGTTCCCGTTGTACTTCAGCAGGCTCGACAGCTTCTCACCGTACTGACCGAGGTTCTTCTGGACGAGCCCGCGGAACTGTCCGGACGCCGTCATCTCGACGACGAGGACCTCGTCGACGCTCTCGACGAACTCCCTGACCTGCTCGGTCGGGAACGGGAGCATGTCGGAGACGCCGTACGACTTCACCGAGATCCCGGCGTCGTTGAGGCGACCGACCGCCTCCTCGACGGTCCCCTGCTGGCTGCCGAACGTGAGGATGCCGTACTCGGCGTCCTCGGGGCCGGCGTACGAGCCGGTGTCCTCCTGGTCGAGGTCGTCGCGGATCGCTTCCAGCTTCTGGGTCCGCCGGTCGATCTGCGCGACGCGGTTGTCGGGCGACTCGGCGATGTGCCCGGTGGGGTCGTGCTCGTTGCCGGTCGCGAGGAAGCGACCGCCCTTCTGGCCGGGGATCGACCGCGGCGAGACGCCGTCCTCGACGTCGTGCTGGAACCGGTGGAACTTCCCGTCGGGCGAGTGCGGCTCCTCGGCGAGCGCGTCCTCCGAGAGCGTCTTCCCGAGCGTCGGGTTCGGCTCGCGGTCGAAGTGGCTCTTCGGGACGTTCTTCAGCTCGCCGCCGAGCTTCTGGTCGTACAGGAGGATCGACGGGATCTGGTACTCGTAGGCCAGCCGGAAGGCGAGCCGCGACTGCTCGTACGCCTCCTCGACGGTCCCCGGGGCCAGGACGACCCGCTGGGAGTCACCCTGCGAGGTGTAGAGGACGTGTTCGAGGTCGGACTGCTCCGGCTTCGTCGGCATCCCGGTCGAGGGACCGGCGCGCATGGCCTCGACGAGGACGACGGGCGTCTCCGTCATCTCCGCGAGCCCGAGCGGCTCCGACATCAGCGCGAACCCGCCGCCGGAGGAGCCGGACATGGCCTTCACGCCGGCGTGCGAGGCGCCGACCGCGAGCGCGGCCGCCGCGATCTCGTCTTCCACCTGCTCGGAGATCCCGCCGAGCTTCGGCAGGTTCTGCGTCATGATGGTGAACACCTCGGTCCACGGCGTCATCGGGTAGCCGGCGATGAACCGGCAGCCCTCGTCGATGGCGCCGTAGGAGATGGCGTCCGAGCCGGACATGAGGAGCTGCTCTTCGTCGTGTTCGCCCGTCGGTACCGACACGTCCGGGGCGTCGACGTCGTACTCCTCGCGGACCTGGTCGTACGCGATCTGGAGGATCTCGAGGTTCGGTTCGAGGATCTTCTCCGGCATCGCGTCGCGCATGAGGTCCTGGACGTGGTCGAGGTCCATCCCGGTCAGCGCGCAGGTCGCGCCGACGCCGGCGGTGTTCCGCATGACCTCACGCCCCTGGTCGCGGGCGAGCCCGCGGAGGTCGAGGGGGTACACGTGCCAGTCGTTCTCCTCGACGCGCTCGTCGAAGTTCGGGATATCCGAGGCGTCGAGTAGCCCCTCGTCGTAGACGATGACCCCGCCCTCGCGGAGCTCGTCGAGGTTCTCCGAGAGCGGCTTGATCTCCTCGTTGCCGTAGACGGCCTCCTCCTGCGGGTTGCGGGCGAACGAGTCGCCCAGCGCGAGCAGGAAGTTGTAGCCGTCGCCCCGGGATTCGACGGGGTCCGCCGACGCGCGGACCTCGGTGTAGGTGTGACCGCCGCGGATCCGCGACGGGTAGTGCCGATGCGTGAAGACGTTGAGCCCCGATCGCATCAAGGCCTTCGCGAAGTTCTGGCTGGTCGAAGCGATCCCGTCACCGGATCCCCCCGATATCCGCCAGATGAGTTCGTCGTCAGTCATAGTGGTATGTGAGCCCGAGTGGGCCTCGTGGCCCGACCTTGTGTTGGTTCCCTCTTAGGGCTTGCTATGGAATCCCAAGGGACAATCATGAAGGTCTATTAGGAGCGCTCAGGCCGTCCTCGCCCGCCCGCCGGACCCATCCGAACGCCTGCCTTCGGTTTCGTCGCTCCCGCCCCTTTCGCGTCCTTTTAGGCCGCCGCGCGCCGAGCGCTCCCATGCTCACCTTCATCGGACTCGGCCTCTACGACGAGCGCTCCGTCACCGTCGAGGGGCGCGAGGCGCTGCGCGAGGCCGACCGCGTCTTCGCGGAGTTCTACACCAGCCGCTTGGTCGGCGCCGACGTCGCCGACCTGGAGGCGTCCCACGACGTCGATATCGAGGTCCGCGACCGCGCCGGCGTGGAGCGGGACCCGGAGCCGATCCTGGAGGCCGCCGCGTCCGGTGACGCCGCCTTCCTCACGGCCGGCGACACGATGATCTCGACCACTCACACCGACCTCCGCCTCCGCGCCGAGGAGCGCGGGATCGAGACGCGAGTGGTCCACGGCGTGACGGCACAGTCCGCCGCGTCGAGCCTGACCGGGCTCCAGAACTACCGGTTCGGGAAGGCGACGACGCTGCCGTTCCCGTACGCGCACGGCGGCGACGACGTGCCCGCGAGCGTGGTCGAGACGATCGAGGCGAACCGGGAGCGGGGGCTCCACACCGTCGTCTACCTCGACATCAAGGTCGGGACGGGCCCGAGCGGCCCCGACCCGGACCACGAGGAGTACATGACCGCGGACGTCGCCGCCGGGTTACTCGCCGACAACTGGGGCGACGAGCTCGCGGTCGTCGTCGCGCGCGCGGGCTCCCCCGACGCCGTCGTCGCCGCCGACCGGCTGAGCGCGCTCGCCGAGCGCGAGTTCGGCGATCCGCTCCACCTGCTCGTGATCCCCGGTGACCTCCACCACGTCGAGGCGGACGCCCTCGTCGGCCTCGCCGGCGCTCCGGAGTCGCTCGCCGAGGAGTGAGTCCCCCCGCGGTCGGCCCCGCGCCGGTCGGCCTCCGCGACCGCCTCCCGCCGACCGGACGTTTGATTATCGTGCCTCGCGTTACCACGATACATGAACGACGTGCCCGTCGACCGGCTCATGTCGACCGACCTCACCACGATCGAACGCGGAGCCGCGGCGGCCGACGCGGCGAAGGAGATGCGCGAGACCGGCGTCGGATCCATCCTCGTCGTCGACCCCGACGGGACGCTCGCCGGGCTGATCACCGCCACGGACTTCGTCGCGCTCGTCCGCGATAACGACCCGAAGGACCGGACGCCGGTCGAGGCGTTCATGACCACTGACGTCGTCACGGTGGGTCGCGAGGACACCGTCGCCGAGCTGGCGGAGCCGACCGCACACGGGTACACCCACCTCCCGGTGACCGACGCCGACGGCAAGCCGATCGGCGTCGTGTCGACGACGGACCTCACGGCGCACCTCTCGAAGGCGCGGTGACGGCCCGGCCGGACTTCGAGTCCGGATGCGCTTCGCGTCCGGACGCGCTCAGACCGATCGGGCCCGCGGCGCGCCCGCCCAGCGTTGTGCGTTCCGGAAGAGTAATGAGACATGGTAACACACGTCGGCGTATGGATCTCGACGACAGAACCCGCGTCGCGGACGTGATGTCGACGCCGCTGGAGACGATCGGAGCGAACGCGCCCATCCGTGACGCCGCCCGCCGGATGCACGACGGCGGCATCAGCGCGCTCGTCGTGACGACCGGCGGCGGCTGTATCGTCACGCAGAGCGACGTCGTCGGAGCGGTCGCCGACGGGCGCGACCCCGAGGCGACGGCGGTCCGCGACGTGATGACCGAGGACGTGGAGACGGTGACGCCCGACCTGATGATGCAGGAGGTCGCCGCGATGATGACGATGTACGGCGTGAAACACCTCCCGGTCGTCGACGACGACTACGTGGGCATGGTCTCGTCGACGGACATCGCCGAACACCTCTCCTAAGGCGGGGCCGGCGGCGGTCCGACGCCGATCGGACGACAACGATTTTCAAAACAGCAACAGCGGCAGGCCGGCCGCCACGCCGACCGCGATCAGCAGGAGGTTCCACAGGAACACCGGCCGCACCAGTTCGCGCGCGATGCTCGCCGCGAAGGCGGTCTTGATCAGGATGCTGGCGGCCGTGCCGGCGACCACGCCCGCGACTGCGGTCTCGACGCCGATCTGTCCGGTCCCGAGCAGCGAGACGGCCGTGGTGGTCGAGGTCCCCGACGACACCAGCCCGGCGAGGAAGGAGGTGGCGACGAACCCGCCCGCGCCGAACGTCTCCTCGGCGACCGCCGAGACGAGCAGCACGACGAGGAAGAGCGCGCCGAAGGTGAGCGCGTTGCCGAGGCTGAACGGGGAGGTGAGTTCCGCTTCCATGTTCGTCCGCCAGTCGCTTCGCCATACCGCGACGCCGATCCCCGCGAGCGTGATCGCGCCGAGGGGCACCCCGACGACGAGCGCCGCCTCCGGGACGAAGACGGCGACCACCGCGGCGTTGCGGAAGGCCATGGCCGCGTTCGCGAGGAGGATCGACCCCACCGCGATCTCGCGCAGGTCCGCCCGCCCCTTCGCGCGCTTCGCCATCTCGGCGACGACCGCGGTCGAGTTGACGAGTCCGCCGAAGAAGCCCGTCACCGCGTAGCCGCGCCCCTGGTACCGCTTCACCAGCACGTAGTTGACGAAGCCGATGGCGCTGACCGCGACCACGAGCGACCAGACGAGCCGCGGCTGGACAGCGTCCCACGGGTCGACGGTCTCCGCGGGGAGGAGCGGGAAGACGACGAACGCGAGGATGGTGAACTCCACCGCGCTGCGCACCTCCTCGCGGGAGAGGCCCCACGCGAACTCGTGGAGCTCCCGCTTCAACACGAGCAGCAGCGACGAGAGCACCGCCACGGTCACCGACTCGATGAAGAGCCCCTCCGCGACGAGGACGCCGACCCCGTACGCGACGAGCATCGACGCCGACGTCGTCAGCGAGAGGCCGTCGACGTCGGCCTCGACGAAGCTCCGGACCGCGAGCAACACCGCGCTGGCGATCACCAGTACGCCGCCGACGACGAGCAGCCCCGGCTCGTCGAGCAGCGAGAACACCGCGGCCGCGAGGCTGATCAGCGCGAACGTTCGGATCCCCGCGGACTTCTGTGACCACTCCCGCTCCAGCCCGAGGAACATGCCGAGCGCGGTCGCGAGCACCAGCTTGGCGACGTTCGTCTCCAGGTAGACGAACGGGTCGACCCCGCTTAGCACCGGTGATCACCCCGTCGCGGCCGCGCTCCCTGGCCGGAGCGCGGCGATCCGTCTCGCCTCTTCGCAGTCATGCTCGCTCGTACCCGTCCTCCACGTCTATAGCTTGCTATATAGTGCTATGTATTCCCGGGATTACTCCGGGACGTAACCGCCCTCGGTCGCCCGCCGGTGCCGGCGACCGGATTCCGGCTTACCGGTTCGTCGGCTCGCGCGGGAGGTCGAGCGACTCCGTCAGGTCGTGTTCCTCGCCGGTGATGAGGTAGAGGACGTCCTCTAAGATCACCGCGAGCTCGGGCAGCTCCCGTACCGCGAGGAAGGTGATCGCGATGAGCGCCACGACCGCGAGCAGCTGGCTCATGATCCGATCGGAGATGAGGAAGGAGACGCGGTACGGGTCGGTCGCGCCGAACATCGTCAACACGAGGTCCGGGTACCAGTGCATGTACTGGTTGCCCGCCACAACCGAGATGAACGTCGTCCGGAGGATGTTCAGGACGTAGATGAGCGGGAGCGACACCGCGAGCGCGCGGAGCTTCCGGGAGAGCGGCGCCTCGACGGCGGCCACGAGGCCGCCGAAGATGGCCATGCTCCCGAGCCCCGTGCACGCAAGCACGATGTGGATGATGACCGTGTGGCCGTCGTCGAGCGTCCACGAGTAGGCGGCGTCGTACCCCTCGTTGCTCGTCACCGCCTCCGGCGCGTACCCGAGAAGGTCGATGAGGGCCCCGGTCTGCGAGGCGACGATCTCGATGAGGACTCGACGGGGCTCCGGGACAGCGATCCCGGCGAACGTGAACGCCGGAATCGTCTCGAACGGGAGGTAGATGAATAACATGAACGCGATGGCCCGGGTGAGGGTGAACAGCGACGCCCGCCCGTCGTAGAGGAGGTACCCCGCGTACACGCTGGCGGGGAAGCCGACGAGCGCGAGGATCGACTCGACGTAGCTCTGGTGTTCGAACGCGAAGTACGGTACCGTCGACAGCCAGAACAGCCCGAACAGCGCCCACGTCGCGGCCGCGAGCGTCCGCCCCGCGGACAGCCCGCGGCTGTCGAGCAGCCACGCCGTCGCGAAGAGGATCGCGACGATCCACGCGAACGTGAACGTGTCGGGGATCACGCTCAACACCGCCGGCGCGCCGTGGCCGAGCATATCCGTCTCGTCGGTCGTCGTCGAATAAAGCCCTTGTCGTTGCGTGCGAGGGCGGCGTCAGAGCGGGGCGTCGTCCGACGAATACGGGCCCCTACCGCTCCTCGCTGTCGGCTCGCGGCGCGTCGCGCCGCTCGCTCAATACGAGGAGCTATCGCTCTTCGCTGTCGAGCACGCGGATCTGGTCGCCGCGGACGGTCACCGGAATCGGGACCGTCGCCTCGTACAGCTCGACGGTCACCTGGTCTTTCCCCTCGTCGATGCGCTGGACGCGCGCCTTCTCGCCCTTGAACGGGCCGGCGATCAGCTCGACGATGTCGCCCTCGCCGATCCCCTCCACGTCCGGGGTCGGCGAAAGGAAGTGCTCGACCTCCGAGAACGGGCTCTCGGCGGGCCCGTCGCCGCCCTGGATGACGCCGCGGGCGTGCGGGATCTCGTCGAGGATCCGCCCGAACGCGGTCCCGTCGGTCGCCTCGACCATCACGTAGCTCGTGAGCTGGTCGGGGGCGATGACGGCCTGGATCTCCGGCGCCTCCTTCTCGGCGATCATGTCGGCGACGGTGCGCTCCTGGCTCGCCGTCGTCTTGACCGAGTAGATCGGCATTACGCGCCGACCCCCGGGATCAGGCTCATGATCGCGAAGATCAGGAACCCGATGAACCCGATGAGCAGGATCCCGGCGCCGGCGATCTTCGACACCTGGAGGAACTCGTCGGTGCTCGGCGTGCTCGCCAGCTTCAGCACCCGAATGTAGCTGTTGAGGTCGTACGGAACGTCCATGTTACCGAACGGTTCGAGACGAGACGGTTTTTACCTTTTGATGCGACCCCGGCGGGCGGACTACTCCACGTAGTCGATGTCCTCGACGTCGGCGGAAGCGGCGCCGCCCTCCGGCGGTTCGCCGTTGCTCCCGTAGATCTGCGGCGACTCGACGCCGGTGACGACGATCATGGTGCGCATCTCCCCTTCGAGCTCGTCGTCGACGGAGGTCCCCCAGATGATCCGGGCGTCGGGGTCGATCCGGTCGTAGATCTCCTCGACGACGCCTTCCGCCTCCTCGATGGACATGTCGGTCCCGCCGGTGACGTTGACGAGCGCGGAGTTCGCGCCGGAGATGTCGACGTCGAGCAGCGGCGAGCGGAGCGCCGACTTCACGGAGTCTTGGGCCTTCGAGTCGGAGTCGGACTCCCCGAGGCCGATCATCGCGACGCCGCCCTTCTCCATGACCGTGCGAACGTCGGCGAAGTCGAGGTTGACCAGCCCGGGCATGGTGATGAGCTCCGTGATCCCCTTCACCGAGCGCATCAGCACCTCGTCGGACACCTTGAACGCCTGCCGCACGGGCAGCTTCCCGACCGCGTCGAGCAGGCGGTCGTTGGGAACGACGATGACCGTGTCGCTCACGTCGCGGAGGCGCTCCAAGCCGGCCTCCGCGTTCGTTCGACGGACCTCGCCCTCGGCCGTGAACGGCGTCGTGACGATGGCGATGGTCAGGGCCCCCGACTCCCGGGCGGCCTTCGCGACGACCGGCGCCGAGCCGGTCCCCGTCCCCCCGCCGAGCCCGGCGGTGACGAACACCATGTCGGAGCCGTCGATGGCGTCCTGGATCTCCTCTTGGGACTCGATGGCGGCCTCCTCGCCGACCTGCGGGAGGGAGCCGGCGCCGCGGCCCTGCGTCTTCTGCTGGCCCATGAGGATCTTCGTGTCGGCCTCGATGTTGACGAGGTGCTGGACGTCGGTGTTCGCCGCGACCAGCTTCGCCCCGTGGATCCCCTCCTCGGTCATGCGGTTGACCGTGTTGCCCCCGGCGCCCCCGCAGCCCACGACCGTGATGTTCGTCTGGAGGTCTTGGAGGACGTCCTGCAGCTCGTCGTCGGTCATCGTCCCGGTCTGCGGCGGCGCGCCGGCGCTCCCTCCGGCGGCGCTCTCGCCGGCTCCCCCGGCGTCCTCTGCGGGGGCCTCTTCGGCTTCGTCGATGGCGTCCTCTACGATGGAGTCCATTATGTGGTGTGGTTGCGACCCGGACGTATTTATTTTTGCCCGTTCGTCTGACGCGAGTCGGACGCCGAAATCACCGGCGTCCGCCGCCGACCGTCGAGAGTACGGGCGTCGCGCCCGCACCCGTGGAACGCGGCGTGATTTATAAATCAGTCGCGCGAGACGGCGTCGATCGGGAACCGGTCCGCCCGCGTCCGCGACACGTCCCCCGGCTCGACGGTCTCGCCGTCGACATCCACCGGCTCGCCGTCGGCCAGCCGCCCGAACGCCGGTCCCTCCGGGACGCCCCGCTCGGCAGCCAGCGCCGGGTCGAACGCCGTCTCGCTGGCGACGACCGCGTTCCGGTCGGGCGCCACCTCGACCGCGTCGTACCCCGTCTCCAGCACCTCGGCGAGCCCCTCGACGAGGTCCGCATACCCCGGCGCCTCCGGGACCGTCGCGAACGCGACGCGACCGGCCGCGCGGGTCCCCCCCTGTTCCGTGTCGAACGCGACGGCGACGGACTCGACCGCCTCCCGCGCCGCGTCGGCGTCGAGCCCTTGCGCTCGCGCGAGCAGGTCCGCCGGGAGGTCGCGGATGCGGACCGCGTCGCCGACCGCCTCGGCGCCCACGTCGGCCGGGTCGGAGTCGCCGATCACGTCGCCGTCGAGCGCGACCGCGCCGAACCGCAGCCCCTCGTCGACGGGACCGATCTCGGCCTCCAGGTGCTCGACGAGCGGGAGCGGGGCGTCGCCCACCTCGCGGACCCACGTCTCGCTCACGACTCGGTAGCCGAGCTCCTCGACGACCGCGGCGAGGTCGGGACGGTCGCCGTCGATCACGGCGCGCTCGGCGCGGCTCCGCTCGAAGGCGGCCTCGATCACGTCGCGGTTCGCGTCGGCCGCGCCGAGGTCGGCGAGCGCCCAGTCGGCGCCGACGTGGCCCACCGCCCACTCGGTCTCGCGGACGATCCGGGTGAACCGCGGCGCGTAGTGGCCGCCGCCGAACCCGACGACGTGGCGTGGACGGCCCTCGGAACCACCGGATAAGTCCGCGCCGGTCTCCCGCAGGTCGAGGACGGCCCGCGCGACCGCCCGGGCCGCCTCGGGGTCCTCCCACTGCGGCTCGTCCGAGCCCAGCTCGACGAACAGCGACGGGACTGCGACGTCCGTCGGGCCGTGGTGCGTGCACTCGATGCCGACCTCGTATCCGTCGGGCGCGTGGCGCGCGAGCGCTCCGACGACGCGCTTCTCGGCCCCGGGCGCGGCCCGCGCCAGCGACTCCGGATCGCCGCCGTACTCGGCGCCGCCGAAGTTCCCGGTGACGTGCGCCGTGAGGAGTTCGCCGGTTTCGCCCGAGTGCCGGGAGACGAACGCGAGGAACTCGGGGTCGCAGTCGAACGCGGCGGTCGGGTCGGACAGGCGGATGTGGAGGTCGTCGAACTCGCGGAGCTCGAACCCGTCCGTCCGGTAGTAGGTCCCGCCCCCGTCGGCGTCGGGGCGCGAGCCGTCCTCGCGAGTCTCCCAGTCACCGACCTCCAAGAGCCGCTCGCCGATGTGCGCCGAGGCGCTGTCGGCCCGGCTGACGACGATCGCTATCACGGCAGCCACTCGGCCGCGCGCCGCCGAATACCCGTCGGTTCCGGTCTCCGACGCCCCGCCGCGGGCGCCGATCCAGGCGTCCGCGCTACGGCAGCAGCAGGTAGACGAAGATGCCGTACCCGACGGTGAGGGCGGCGCCGTCGACGCGGGTGATCCGCTCGCGGTACGCCATCACCCCGACGATGGCGGCCGTGAACACGAGCAGCGCGGGGAACTCGAAGCTTCGGACGCCCGGCGCGACGCCGATGGGGGTCACCACGGCGACGATGCCGATGACCGCGAGGATGTTGTAGATGTTCGAGCCGACGACGTTGCCGACGCTGAACTCCGCCTCGCCGCGCACCGCGGCCACGACGCTCGCGGCCAGTTCGGGCAGCGACGTGCCCAGCGCCAGCACGGTGAGCCCGATGAAGATGTCCGAGAAGCCGGCGGCCGCCAGCAGCGACTCGCTGCCGTCGATCAGCCACCGCGAGCCGAGGACGAGCGCGGCGATCCCGGCGGCGACGATCGCGGCGTCGCGGAGCTTCGCGTCGGGCATTTCGTCACGCTCGCTGTCGGTGATCGCCGACTGGTTCTCCTGGACGCGCCGCAGGACCGCGGCGGTGAACGCGACGAGCGCCGCGAGCAGCACGGCGCCGTCGAACAGGCCGATCCGGCCGTCCCAGCCGAGGCCGACGAGCAGCAGCGCGGCCAGCACCATGAACGGCACGTCCCGGCGGAAGACGGTGTCCGAGACGTCGAGCGGGCGGATCAGCGCGGAGACGCCCAACACGAGCCCGATGTTCGCGATGTTCGAGCCGACGATCGCGCCGAGCCCGATGTCGGTCGACACCGTGACGGCGCCGAGGAGTGAGACGAAGAGCTCCGGGGCGGTCGTCGCGAACGCCACGACGGTGACGCCGACGGTCGACGCCTTCAGCCCGACGGCGAGCGCGAGGTCCCTCGCGCCCGCGACGAGCAGTTCGGCGCCGGCGTAGAGGAGGGCGACGCCGCCGGCGATCAACAGCAGTTCGACGAGTGGCGACCCGGGCAGCACGGCTCCCGGTTCGCAACGGCGTTTCAAAAGGGTCGTGATCCCCGGTCGCTCGGGGGACGGTCGTCACCGCTCGCCGCCGCCCCAGCCTCAGGCGTGGCCCGCCCGGAACTCGCCGTGTTTCACGCCGATCGCGAACGCGAGCGCCCCGAAGACGAGCATCGACGGGACGACCATCATCAGCGTCGTCTGGAGGGGCATCATGTTCGCGCCGATGAGCCCGCCGGCGCCGACCGCGACGATCAGTACGAGGATCGCTGCCGCGCGTGGAAGGTCGAACTCCATGGCCACGGTACGTCGCGAGCGATCCTAAACGTTCGGTCTCCGGAGTCGGCGTCCGGTGCGGGAAGACGGGGTGCGTTCGACCCGACCGCGCTCACACCTCGATGATCTCGTCGTCCTCGTCGTCGGGGACCCGGAGCTCGCCGTCGAGCGCCACGCTCGCCTCCCCGCCGACGTGGACGCCCTCCGCCTCGACGCGGACGCGAACGTGCCCCGGGCGGTCGACGAAGTGGCCCTGCTCGAACCGGAGCTCGTCCGGCTCGTCGCCCTCGAAGGCGTCGACGTGCCGGAGGTACCCCCCGACCGCCCCGCTCGCGGTGCCGGTAACGGGGTCCTCCGAGATGCCGAGAGAGGGCACGAACGCCCGGCCGTGGAGCGTCGAGTCCGCGTCGAGCGCGTCGAAGGTGAACGCGTACACGCCCGCGGCGTCGAACTCCTCGGAGAGGCGCTCGACCGCCTCGTCGTCGGGGTCGGCCTCGCCGAGCCGCTCCAAGAAGTTCACCGGGACGACGAGGAACGGCAGCCCGGTCGACGCGACCGCGACGGGGAGGTCCGCACCCACGTCGCGCAGCGCGGCGGGGTCGACGCCGAGCGCGGCCGCGACCCGGTCGAGGTCGACGTCGACGACATCGACGCTCGGCGCCTGCTGTCGCATCCAGACGGTGCCGTCGTCGTCGACCGAGACCGCGACGTCGCCGACGTTCGTGCGGACCGTGCGTTCGCCGCCGTCGACCGCCCCTTCGGCGAACAGGGCACCGTACGTCGCTATCGTGGCGTGCCCGCAGAGGTCGACCTCCGTGGTCGGCGAGAAGTAGCGGAGCCGGTCGTCGGCCGCGCCGTCCCCGGCCGAGTTATCGCCGTCACCGGCCGCGCCGTCGCCGCCGGTCAGGAACGCGGTCTCCGAGGCGCCCAGTTCGGCGGCGACCGCGGCCATCTGGTCGTCGCTCAGCCCCTCGGCGTCGGGGACGACGCCGGCGGCGTTCCCGGCCAGCGGCTCCGCGGCGAACGCGTCGACGAGCAGCGCGCGTCTGTGTTCCATGCCGGGCCCTCCGCGAGTCACGGACAAAAAGCCACCCGAGCCGGCCGGCGGCCAGAGCTTCGCGCGCTGCCGACCCGGCCGTCAGGCGTGGCCGCCCCCACGGCTCTCGGGGGCGTCGAACCGCCGTTTCGCGCCGCGTCCGATGTCAATCCTTTTGCCTTCGACCGCGGATGAGTGTGTATGGGTCTCTTCGACCGGCTGCGAGGGAGCGACACGCCGCGGGTGGCGTTCATCGGGATCGACGGCCTCTCGTACCGGCTCGTCGCCGACAACCCGGAGACGTTCCCGACGCTGTCGGCGATCGCGGACGACGGCGGAGGCGGACGGATCGACAGCATCGTGCCGGCGGAGTCGAGCGCCTGCTGGCCGAGCCTCACGACCGGAAAGAACCCCGGCGAGACGGGCGTGTACGGCTTCCAGGACCGCGAGGTCGGCTCCTACGACACGTACGTGCCGATGGGCCGGGACGTCCAGTCCCCCCGGGTGTGGGACCGCGCGACCGACGCGGGACTCGACGCGACCGTCATGAACGTCCCAGTCACGTTCCCGCCGCAGCGGACCGTCCAGCGGATGGTCTCCGGCTACCTCTCGCCCGACCTCGACGCGGCCGCGAATCCCGAGGAACTCCGGAAGAACCTCACTGAGAGCGACTACCGGCTGTCGGTCAACGCGAAGCTCGGCCACAAGGACGACAAGACCGCGTTCTTCGAACACGCCCGCGAGACGCTCGACGCCCGGGCCGCGGCCTTCGAACGGTACGTCGAGCGCGACGACTGGGACCTCTTCGTCGGCGTCTTCACCGCCCCCGACCGGGTCAACCACTTCCTGTGGGGCGACTATCAGGACGGCGGGACGTACCGCGAGGAGCTGTTGTCCTTCCACGCCGCGCTCGACGACCACATCGGCACGGTCCGCGAGGCGCTCCCGGACGACGTCACGCTCGTCGTCGGTTCGACGCACGGGTTCCGGCGGCTGCGCTACGACGTGTACTGCAACGAGTGGCTCGAACGGGAGGGGTGGCTCTCCTACGAGGACGACGACCACGACGCGCTCGCCGACATCGACGACGACGCCCGCGCGTACTCCCTCGTCCCCGGTCGCTTCTACCTCAACGTCGAGGGGCGCGAGCCGAACGGCGTCGTCCCCGAAGCCGAGTACGAGGAGACGCGCGCGGAGCTGCGCGAGGCGCTGGAGTCGTGGACGGGTCCGGACGGGAATCCCGTCGCGGACCGCGTCGTCGACCGCGAGACCGTGTTCCGGGGCGACCACGCCGCCATCGCGCCCGACCTCGTCGTCCTTCCGAACGACGGGTTCGACCTCAAGTCCGGGTTCCGCCCGCACGACTCGGTGTTCGACCCCGACGGACCCCGGACCGGGATGCACGCCTTCGACGACGCCGCGCTGTTCGTCGACCACGCGGACGCGACGGTCGAGGACGCCGACCTCCTCGACGTCGCGCCCACCCTTCTCCGACTGCTCGACGTCGACTACGGCCGCACGGACTTCGACGGCGCCAGCCTGGTCTGAGCCCCCTCCGTCACCCTGCTTGAGCGACCGAATTGAAGTGGATCCGCCTCCACCGGCCGGTATGGAGCGCACCCCCGACGGGACCCCCGTCGGCGTCGACGACCCGTACGCGGTCGCCGGCGTCTGCGACCACCTTACCGGCGACGGCCGGTGCCGCTTCGCGCTCACGCGGGCGGGCGACGACCCCGAGTTCGCGGCGGACCGGCGCGCGGACGGCTACGACTGTCACGTCGGCGCCGACGGCGAGTGGTCCGCATGTCCGCATTACCGGTCGACGACGGACGCGAAGACCTGCGCCCGGTGCGGACTTGACGACGTGCGGCTGGCCCACGACGACTCCCGGCCGCTCGTGGAGGAGCACCACCTCTCGTACGGGGGGACGGAGGCGGCCGGTCACGAGATAACGGTCGGGCTGTGTCGCTGGTGTCACGCGAAGGTCCACAAGTCGATCGCTCGGATCGACGACGACGCGAGCCCGGCCCCCGAGGCGATCGCCGAGCGCGAGCGTCGACGGGGCGCAGAGCTGTCGGAGTCGGCGTTCGAGACCGCGAGCGAGCGGTACGACCCCGAAGAATAGGTCGACGCCTCCCGGCGACGGCTCAGGCGTCCGGCGCCGGCCGGATCAGGTTCGCCAGCGCGACGAGGGCGCCGAGGAACCACCCGAGCGGCACCGAGATGCCGATCCACATCAGGACGTAGCCCAGCCCGGGCAGTCCCCACTGCTCGCCGAACGTCTCCAGGTCGAACGCGCCGCGGAGGACCTCGTTGATCCCGCCGACCGCGAGGAACGTGTCGAGGATCCACCGCGCGAGATCGTAGCTCGGCGGGAGGATCAGCTCCTCCAACGTCGGCGTGACGAGCGCGGCGACGACCGGGGGGAGAAACAGCGCCGTCATCGCGAACGGATACGCGAGGAGGACACTGACGAACCGGCCCCCGACCTTCGAGAAGCCGGCGGCGAACGCGGAGGACACGACCGCTACCGTGCTCGCGGCCCCGACCGCGATCACCGCGTCGAACGGGAGCTGGAGATGCGTGATCACCGTCAGCCCCCCCCAGACGACGGCGGCGACGACCACGGCGCCGGCGACGCCGATGCGGGTGACCGCGGAGTCGAGCTTCGCCGCGTAGTAGCGGGTGGCGAACCCGACGAGCAGGAGGGGGTACGCCACCGCGACGAGCGGGGCGCCCAGCACCGCCCAGAGGTAGTAGCCGACGGACTGGACGGTCGTCTCGGGCTTCCACTTCCCCAGGACGGCGCTCGGGTCGAGCTGCCGCGGGAAGACCACCTCCATCCACGTCTCGTGGAGGCGAACCACGTCTAGGAAGAGCGCTTCCACCAGCCCGGTTTGTCCTCGTCGTTCCATTTGCCTCACGTCGCGCGCGGCCCGACGTGAACTTTGTGCCTTCGGCTGCGGGGTTCTCGCGAGCGATATACGCGTCGATAGGCTTAAAGAACTGTGTAGACCTACCGGGACACATGAAACGACGTGGACTGCTCGCGGCACTCGCGGCGTCGACCTCGGTCGCTATCGCCGGGTGCGCCGGCGAGGACGGGAGCTACGAGTTCGACGCGGAACCGGCGCGCGTTCCCGAGTCCGCGTACGCGGAGGGCTACTCCGGGGAGGATCCGGAGTCGTACACCATCGACCGCGAGTTCAACGTCACTGGCGTGAACGCGAAGGTCACGGCGACGACGTGGGTCGCCCGGTACACCAACTCGACGACCCAGTCGGCGCTGTTCGTGGCGAGTACGCCGAACGCCTCCGTCGCCGGACAGTCGGTCAATCCGCTCGTCAGGGTGGAGGGCGCGGACCTCATCCGACGGCTCCTCAACCAGATCAATCAGCAGGACGTCGGCGGCGGCAACGCCGACATCGAAACGGACGACATCGAGGAGCGCGGCGAGGAGACCCGGACGATCCTCGGCGAAGAGACCACCGTCCCCATCTTCGAGACGACGATCAGCGCCGACGTCGAGGGGACGGGCAACTCGAGCGGATCCGTCGAAAACGTCCCCGTTCTCCTGTACATCGCTACCGTCCAACACACCGCGGACGGCGCGGACAGCGAAGACGCGATCGCGATGGTCGGCGTCCACCCGGAACAGGCGTCCCAGCGCGAGCAGTTGCTCTCGATGATGGAAGCGGTCGAACACTGACCGGCCCCGACGACTCCCGTCTCCGTTCGTCGCTCCCGTCAGGTCCGATCGTCGCCCCGCGAATATCCGGCCATGACCCGGTTACGAGGCGACGCAGTCATGCGATTATTTCTCCGAACGGAAGCTTCCACGTTCGTAAATCACTTATAAGCGATCAACCCGAGTGAGAGATCCCGCGGTGTGACAAGAGGCGCTTCGCGGGGTCCGGTCGGCTACTGACGCCGCGCTGCCCCGAGAGCGATCGCTCTGGCAACCGTGGCACGTTCGCTATGATCCGGACGCGATCGGTTCAATGGCTGTGGGTCGGCATCGTGATGGGTGCTGTGGTGGGCGCTGTTGTCTTACTAATTATCTCTGGGACATTCGCAGCCTCCGCACAACTATGGGATGTAGATAGTGCGAGCGATCTTGAAATTGGATCCGAACAGCAGCAAGTAGTCACCAATATCGAAGTTCTTGACTCTAACGAGCCTGTTGAGATTCATGTTGGAGATCTTGTTGACTCTGGAGCAGAGTTAGATCACAACGCGACATCCTATCGAATAGACATTGATGAGAAAACGAATAGATCGGAGGTGTATATAGAAAACCCGAACAGCTCAAATGCGACCGTTGTCGTGTCTGCTTCAGCAATTTCCAGTCCTGGCCGTTTTGATCTATACATCAGCAATATAGATACAACAAATGTTAGTAAATACGATGAAGAAGGAGCAAAAATAAATCGCGATCTATCATATACTGCTGAACAGGGAGGAAAGAAAGCATCTGTTGGTTTTAACATATCTTATCTTGGATCTATCGGATTTAAATCTGATACGTATAACCAATCTACACAATCTGTTTTCTACAATTACTCCACAAACAATAATCAAAGCCCAAACACTGCTGTAACAATTTGGGAGGAGGAGCAAGATGGGAGCCTGGGAGAGAAAATCAAAACTGTAGAGACATCTAGTAAAAATATATCACTCAGAGACACTGATATTGAAGGTGAAACAAAGATAATAATTGGTCTTCACTCTTCACCAGACAAGCACAGTTTCAATGCGATCTACGCTTTAGATTCAACAAGTATCAATGTCTCTGTGCCTGCTCAACTTGTAGGTGGGCCATTTTATTACAGCAGAAATGACGTGGATAAGGGGTCTGACGGTACTCTCCTGTTCGAATTCAACACGAATATATCCCGTTCCCAGGGCTATATAACTACTAAATTATCCAATAATAGAACAGAAAACATCTCTCTTAAAAACCACCCAGAGACCTTTGATATAAAAGGTGACTTCCTGTATGTTTATCCACTGACCGCAGCCAACATTTCTACTAAAGATATTCAACCAGTGATCAACAATATCGAAGTTGGTGGTATTGTCTCCACCTCAAGCAGTAACCCGTACAAAAACCAATTCAGTTCTCCTGTTCGTGTAGATAATTTAGTCTATAGTGGAAAGAGAGATACAATCAATCAAGGTTCGAATATTGGCCTCCGATTAGAACAACAGTATGGCTATAATCTATCAAAACTTAACGGAAGTTTGGTTAAACAAATAGATTCTACTGGTTTAAACACTATTCATACGGTAAGAACAGAAGGTCTTAGCCCCGGCCACTACTCAGTGAATTCTAATTCTGGAACAGAGAATATTACCTTCCAGTTGATTGATTCATCCATTCATTTTGAAACAGCTGACACAGTAAACGGATCTCAGATACCGATTCATATTGGTTCGACTGGAACCAATCGGACTGCTGTTCTTAATGTCTCGAAGACAAATTCTGGTATGATATTTCGGACAGAGATTATGTTGAATAACGCTTCCAATGTCAGTAGATATATTCCTGTTTCTCAACCCGGAACATACTCAGTAGAATTACATGATCTGGATACGAATATCACCACTACTCAGGATGTAGAGGTTTTGAAAGACAGAAACCCTACTGTCCGTGCTGCTATTCATGAGAAATCACACAGTGGCAGCCATCTCGATCTAGTTCTAAATTCAACATATGATACCTCTTCGATAACTTTGATGTCTCAAAATAATACTACTACAACACTCGAACTGAAAACCATCGAGACGGGTCCGACACCAGTGACGGTCAATACGTACGCGTCGCCCGAATCCCCGTCGAACTTCGTCACGACCGGGTCCGGCATCGACGTCGAATCGGTCACGGGCGATACCGCTCCGCTCTCGCCCGGGACGTACGACCTCACGCTGCGGTCGGAGCACGGCACCGAAGTCGCCAACGACACCGCGACGGTCACCGTGGAACCCCGCTCGACGAGCGACCTGACCGCGTACACCACGCGGTCGGTCGCATCCGGGGAGTTCGAGAACGCATCCGCGGTCCGAGAGGCGATCGCCGACGGAACCCTCACGCCGGCGACGACCGCGACCGCGAACGACACGGTCGTGTACGCCGTGAACGCAACCGGGCTGACGGGCCTCCCGGCGGCCGCGAACGCGTCGCTGGAACGAGGTGCGGACCTCGACCGGCTCGACGGCCTCTCGTTCGGCGTGGCGCCGACGGGGGCGGACGACGGCGACGAGTCCACCGACGGCGACGGGCTCGGCCGAACGCTGAACGGATCCGGGATTCACCTCGACCGACAGGGCCTGTACCTCGTCGTCGACGGCGAACGCGCGTTCGGAACCGAGACGCTCCCCGAACCCGGCGCGACGTTCGAGGCCGAGTTCCGGGTCGACGACGATCGACTGCGTCGGACCGCCGCGGACGACCGGCACCGGGCGGCGACCGAACTGACCTACGCCACCGATTCGACCGATAGGAGCATCGACACCGAAAGCGGCGACGACTCGACCGAAGCGAGCGGGTCCACCGACTCGGAGGCGTCGGGTTCGACCAGTTCGACGGGCGGTTCCGATGCGATCGGTGGGGGGTCGGCCGGTGGTGGTTCGACCGGCGGCAGTTCGACCGGCGGCAGTTCGACCGGTGGGGGGTCGACCGGTGGTGGTTCGACCGGCGGCCCGAGCGCACCCGGAGGAGGCGCCAACCCCGCCGGCTCGGCCGCCGCCGGTAACGCCACGAACGCGGGCGGTTCGGCCCCGTCCGAGGAGTCGCTGGGACCGGACGCGAACCGCCCGGCGCCGCGCCTCGGGATGGGCATCTCGATCGCCCCCGGGACGTCCGAGATTCCGCCGTCCGTGGGACCGCCGGAGGTCTTCGGAACCGGCGGCCCGGAACGCGGCGCGGGCGGTCCCACGGGCGCGGAGTCGCGCTCCGAGCACGGACGGCCGAACGACGCGGGTGGCGGTGAAGGCGACGACGCGACGTCGGCGGGACCCGCCGACTCGGTCGAATCCCCCGAGTCGTCCGCGGCGGGCGATCAGTCTGCGACGGGGGACTCCTCCCCGGACGAGGCCGACGCGAGCGATCTCGGGTACGACGAGGCGCCGATCCGATCGACCGCGTACGACCTCCCCGGATTCGACGCCGTCGCCTCGCTCGCGGCGCTGGCGGGCGCGTCGCTTCTCGCTCGGCGTCGCGGACGCGAGTCGTGATCGCGACGACGCTGGTGACCGCGGGGGCGCATTCGGCGGGGCCCCGTCGGACCGGGCCACCGCGGGCGGTCGGCTGCTGCCGATCGCCGGTATCCTTTTGCTCGCCGGTGCCGTTCGTTCGGGTATGAGCGTGACCATCACACCGCCGAAGGAGCGCACGTGCGAGCTGTGCGGGCGCGACGAGCGGTGGGACGACGAGGCCGACGGGTGGCGCATCGCGGACGAACCCGGCAACGTCTACTGTATCCACGAGTGGGACATCAACGGCTCGTTCGTCCCGCTCGAAGAGTAGTTCCTGACTGGACGTTCTACCACTCTGGACGGAATACGTGAGACGTCCGCGGAGGATTCTCGTTGAACACGTCAATCTGCGGCTCCGCCGTGCGCGACTCGTGATCGATCCCGAGGTGTGTCATCTGGTCACCACCCGTGATGAATAATTACCTTATATTCCCTAATGTGTGTACGATGGATCCTACCCCTATCAGGGTCATACCTTTAACTGTTCACTCGTACGCGAGTGTATGACCAAGTCACGTAGTACCACCCGGGGCGTACGCGACTCGGAGTCCTCGGGTCAGGAGGGGGGGCTCGCGGCGCCGACGGACGACCGGTCGAACTGCGGCATCGGCGGGGTCGTCGACCTCGACGGCGCGCCGTCGCACGAGGCCGTCACGGACGCGGTCGAACTGCTCGAGAACCTCGAACACCGCGGGACGACGGGCGCCGAGGAGAACACCGGCGACGGCGCGGGTATCATGGTCGCGCGTCCGGACGAGTTCTTCCGCGAGGTCGTCGACGCCGACCTCCCGGCGGAGTACGCGGTCGGCTCCGTGTTCATGCCGCCCGAACCGGGCGTCCAGGCGGAGATCCACGACGTCATCGCCGAGGTGTGCGCCGTCTACGGGCTGGAGGTGCTGGCGTGGCGCTCCGTCCCCACCGACAACAGCGACCTCGGTGCCACGGCGCTCGACTCCGAGCCGGAGGTGTCGCAGGTGTTCGTCGCGCCCGTCGAGGGCGCGGGGCTCGCCCAGCGGTTCGCCAGCGAGGCGGACCGGTCCGACGACGTCGACCCCGGCCTGCTCGGCTTCGACCGCGCGCTGTACGCCGCCCGCCGCGAGATCGAGAACGCGGTCTCGGAGGTCGACGGCGCCGGGCGCTTCTACGTCTGCTCGCTCGACCGCCAGCGCGTCGTCTACAAGGGCCTGCTGAAGGGGTCGCAGCTCGCCGACTACTACCCGGACCTGACCGACGAGCGGTTCGCGAGCCACGTCGCCCTAGTCCACGCGCGGTTCTCGACGAACACGCTCGGCGCGTGGCACCTCGCGCACCCGTACCGCAACATCGTCCACAACGGCGAGTTCAACACGATCCGCGGCAACGTCAACTGGATGCGCGCCCGCGAGAACGACCTGGAACACCCGGCGTTCGGGGCCGAGCTCGACACGATCAAGCCGGTGATCGACGACCCGAACCAGTCCGACACCGCGAGCGTCGACAACGCGCTCGAGCTCCTGCTCCAGACCGACCGCGACCTCCCGCACGCGCTCCGCATGCTGATCCCGGAGGCGTTCCGCGGCGACGACCTGATGGACGACGACCGCGCGGAGTTCTACGACTACCACGCCTCGCTCGTTGAGCCGTGGGACGGGCCCGCCCTCGTCATCGGCTTCGACGGCGAGCGGGTCGCCGGCGTCCTCGACCGCAACGGGCTCCGCCCGTGCCGCTACGAGGTGACGACCGACGACCGCCTCGTCGTCGGCAGCGAGGTGGGCGCGCTTCCGACCGAGCCGGCGGACGTGCGCCGCCGCGGTCGACTCCAGCCCGGCGAGATCTTCGTCGCCGACCCCGAGGCGGGCCGGATCGTCCCCGACGACGAGGTGTTCGAGGAGCTCACCGACGAGAAGTACGGCGAGTGGGTCGAGGACGGACAGGTCGACCTCGACGACCTCACCGACGAGGACGGCGTCGCGGCCGGGATCGACGCCGACTCGACCGCTGAAGCGGACGGCGAATCGGGCGAGGCTGACGGGACGGACGAGGCAGACGAGGCGGAACCCACCGTCCGCGCCCACCAGGCCGCGTTCGGCTACACGACCGACTCGCTGAACCACCTCGTCGAGCCGATGGCGAAGGACGGGAAGGACCCGGTCGGCTCGATGGGCGACGACACGCCGCTCTCGGTCCTCGCCGACGTCGACCGCCCCCTCTTCACCTACTTCAAGCAGCTGTTCGCGCAGGTGTCGAACCCGCCGATCGACTACATCCGTGAGGAGCTCGTCACCTCGCTGGAGACCCGCATCGGGAACCAGCGCAACCTCCTCGACGAGACGCCCGAACACGCGGAACAGATCGTCGCGGACACGCCGGTCCTGACGGACGCCGAGACGGCGGCGCTCCGCGACCTGCCCGGGCCGGGCGAGCGAAGGCCGGGCGAGCGCCGCGGACGCGAGGACGTCGACGGTCCCTCGTTTAGTTCCGTGACCGTCGACGTCACCTACGACCGCGACGGCTCGCTCGTCGACGCCGTGAGCCGCGTCCGCGAGGACGCCGCGGCCGCCATCGAGGACGGGGCCGACGTGGTCGTCCTCTCTGACCGCGCCGTCGGGCCGGACCGGCTCGCGGTGCCGAGCCTGCTCGCGACCGGCGCGGTCCATCACCACCTCGTGCGCAAGGGGCTCCGCAACCGCGCGGGCGTCGTCGTCGAGTCCGGCGAGCCGCACGAGGTCCACCACCTCGCCACGCTCGTCGGCTACGGCGCGGACGCGGTCGACCCGTACCTCGCGTACGCCTCCATCGCCGACGTGGTCGCCGGCCCGGACGGCGCCGACGAGGACGAGGCCCTCGCGGCGTACCGCCACGCGCTGGAGGACGGCCTCCTCAAGACGATGGCGAAGATGGGCATTTCGACGATGGAGTCGTACCAGGGCGCCCAGATCTTCGAGGCGGTCGGGCTCGACTCCGAGTTCGTCGCCGAGTACTTCGAGGGGACGGAGATCCGCACCGAGGGGATCGGGGCCGAGCAGATCGAAGACGACCTCCGCACGCGCCACGCGATGGCGTTCGGCGCCGACCCCGAGCTGGAGACGATCGGCGAGTACGAACACCGCTCCTCGGGCGTGAAACACGGCTGGAACCCCCAGACCGTCGGGACGCTCCAGCAGGCGGTCCGCGGCGGCGACTACGAGCAGTACCGGGAGTTCGCCGAGCTGGTGAACGACCAGACCGAGGAGCTCCAGTCGCTGCGCGGCCTCCTTGAGTTCGACTCCGACCGCGACCCGGTTCCCGTCGAGCAGGTCGAGCCCGTCGAGTCGATCGTCGAGCGCTTCTCGACGGCCGCGATGAGCCTTGGGAGCATCTCGCCGGAGGCCCACGAGAACAACGCCATCGCGATGAACCGGATCGGCGCGAAGTCGAACACCGGCGAGGGCGGCGAGCCGCCCGAGCGGTTCGACACGGAGAAGGAGTGTACCGTCAAGCAAGTCGCCTCCGGGCGCTTCGGCGTCACCTCGGAGTACCTCGCGAGCGCCGAGGAGCTCCAGATAAAGATGGCGCAGGGCTCGAAGCCCGGCGAGGGCGGCCACCTCCCGGGGAAGAAAGTCAACGAGATGATCGCGCACGTGCGGTGTTCGACCCCCGGCGTCGGCCTCATCTCGCCGCCGCCCCAGCACGACATCTACTCGATCGAGGACCTCAAGCAGCTCATCTTCGACCTGAAGGCCGCGAGCCCCGAGGCCGACGTCAACGTGAAGCTGGTCTCGGAGGCGGGAATCGGCACCATCGCGGCCGGCGTCGCGAAGGCGAACGCCGACGTCGTCCACGTCTCCGGCCACGACGGCGGGACGGGCGCGTCGCCGAAGACCTCGATCAAGAACGCCGGCCTGCCGTGGGAGCTCGGGCTCGCGGAAGCGAACCAGATGCTCCGCGCGACCGGCCTGCGCGACCGGATTCGGGTATCGGCCGACGGCGGACTCCGGACCGGGCGCGACGTCGCGGTCGCGGCCGCGCTGGGCGCCGAGGAGTACATCTTCGGCACCGCGTCGCTCGTCACCTCGGGCTGCGTGATGGCGCGGCAGTGCCACGAGAACACCTGCCCGGTCGGGGTCGCCACCCAGCGCGAGGACCTCCGCCAGCGGTTCCCCGGCCAGCCGGACCACGTCATCAACTACATGACGTTCATCGCGCAGGAGCTGCGGGAGATCATGGCCGAGCAGGGGTACACCGAGCTCGAGGAGTTCATCGGTCGGCCCGGTCTCCTCTCGCAGCGCGAGACGGACCACGAGAAGGCGAAGCACCTCGACCTCTCGGCGGTCATCGCCGAGCCCGCGGGCGAGGCCCGCACCAAGGTCCGCGAGCAGGCCCACGACGGCATCGACGACCTGCTCGACTGGGACCTCATCGACGAGGCCGCGCCCGCCATCGAGGACGGCGCGCCGGTCGCGCTCACCCGCGACGTGCGGAACGTCGACCGCGCGGTCGGCGCGACGCTCTCGAACCGCGTCGTCTCCGAACACGGCGGCGAGGGGCTCCCGGACGACACCATCTCGTGCCGGTTCGACGGCGAGGCCGGGCAGAGCTTCGGCGCGTTCCTCGCGCCGGGAATCACGATGGAGCTGTCGGGCGCCGCGAACGACTACGTGGGCAAGGGGCTCTCCGGCGGTCGCCTCGTGATCGACACGCCCGCCGAGGCCGCGTACGATCCGACCGAGAACGTCGTCGCCGGGAACGTCTGCCTGTACGGCGCCACCGCGGGCGAGATGTACGTCAACGGCGTCGCCGGCGAGCGGTTCGGCGTCCGCAACTCCGGCGTGCGGGCGGTCGTCGAGGGCGTCGGCGACCACGGCTGCGAGTACATGACCGGCGGCGTCGTCGCCGTTCTCGGCGACACGGGCCGCAACTTCGCGGCGGGGATGTCCGGCGGCATCGCGTACGTGTACGACCCCGACGACCGCCTCGACGACCGCGTCAACCGCGGGATGGTGTCGGTCTCCGAGACGCTGGCGGAGTCCGACGAGCGGATGCTCCGCCGGCTCGTCGAGAACCACCGCGCGTACACGGACAGCGAGCGCGCGGCCGACCTCCTCGACGACTGGGAGGCCGCGCTCGACGACTTCGTCCGCGTCTTCCCCGACGCGTACGCGGAGGTCATCGCGGAGGGCAAGGGCGCCGACGTGCGCGAGGAGCCGCCCGCGCCCGCCGCCGCCGTGCCGGGCGCCGACGCCGACGCGACCGGACAGGTGTCGAGCGACGACTGAGGAAAAAAAGCCGCCTGCGGTCAGTCGATCGTCTCCGAGTCGACCTCGCTCTCCGCTGTCGCCCGTTCGACCGCGCGGTCGACGTGGCGCTCGCGGGCGCGCTCGACGAACTCCTCCGGCAGCTCGTCTATCTCGCCGGCCTGAACGCCCCAGAGCTTCGCGTAGAGCCCGTCCGCCGCGAGCAGCTCGTCGTGGGTGCCGCGCTCGACGACCTCCCCGTCCTCCAACACGAGCGCGGTGTCGGCGTCCGTCACCGTCGAGAGGCGATGCGCGATGACGAACGTGGTCCGGTCGGCGGCGAGGCGGTCGAGCGAGCGCTGGATCAGCATCTCCGTCTCCGTGTCGACCGCGGAGGTCGCCTCGTCCAAGATCAGGATCGCGGGGTCTTGGAGGACGACCCGCGCGATGGCGAGCCGCTGGCGCTGGCCGCCGGAGAGCTTCACGCCGCGCTCGCCGATCCGCGTCTCGTAGCCGTTCGGCAGGGAGTCGATGAACTCGTGGGCCTCCGCGGCCTTCGCGGCCTTGACGACGCGCTCGCGGATCGCGTCCTCGTCGAGGCCGTCGCCGCCCGCCTCGTCGATCCGCGTGAACCGCCCGTAGCGGATGTTCTCGGCGATGGTGCCGTCGAACAGCGTGGTGTCCTGCGCGACGTAGCCGACCGACGAGCGGAGGCTCTCGACGGTCACGTCGCGGACGTCGTGGCCGTCGACGCGGATGGCGCCGTCGGTGACGTCGTACAGCCGGAGGAGCAGCTTGAGCAGCGTCGACTTCCCGGCACCGGTCGGGCCGACGAGGGCGACGGTGTCGCCCGGCTCGGCGGAAAAGGAGACCCCGCGGAGGACCTCCTCGTCGGCGTCCTCGGGGTCGACGAGGGCGTTCTCGGGGCTGTCTCTTATACACATCT